>JAICOJ010000091.1 GCA_025930755.1 Gemmatimonadaceae bacterium | reverse complement strand
GAGGTGCGCGGGGCCCAAACGGCATAACCACAGAGGCACGGAGGCACAGAGGAAAACCCGCACTGCAAAGGCCTTTGCAGTGCGGGTTTTCCTCTGTGCCTCCGTGCCTCTGTGGTTATGCCGTTTGGGCCCCGCGCACCTCAGAGTGGTCCCCCATCGTGACCTCGCCCCGCACACCCTCGAGAAGGACGTCATCCCCAATGAGGGAATCGTGCAGCACCGAACGGAGGATCTTCGTCCGCTCACCGACGAGCGTATCCCTCAACTCCGAATCCTCGACCACGGCGCCGGCGCCTAACGTCACGTTGGGTCCAATCGTCGAGCGTCGAAGCGTGACTCCCTCCTCGACGTAGACCGGATCGACGATCGTGCAGCCGTCGTTCTTCGCCGGACGACGCGCGCGGCCCTTCTCCAGCATCGCGCGGTTCGTCTCGAGCAGGGTGTCGATCTTGCCGGCATCGTACCAGCCTTCGACGTCGATCACGCGGATCTTCGCGCCCTTGTCGATCATGTACTGGAAGGCATCGGTCAGGTAATACTCGCCCTTGTTCTTGGGCTGCTTCAGGACCCAGTCGATGCCCTCGTACAGCAGCTTCCAGTTCCTGATGTAATAGAGCCCGATGTTGGCGCGCTTCGAGATCGGCGTCGTCGGCTTCTCGACGATCTTCGTCATGTTGCCCTGCTGGTCGGTGACGACCACGCCGAAGCGCTGATAGTCCTCGACTTCCTTCACCCAGATGATGCCGTCGGCGTCGGTCGACTTGATGACCGAGAGGTCGGCATCGAAGATCGTGTCGACGAAGATGATCAGCACCGGCTGATCGACGTGCTCGCGGGCGAGCGCTACGGCGCCGGCGGTGCCGTCCTGCACCTTCTGCTCGATGAAGACGGCGGGGAAGTCGAACTCCGCGCGCACGTACTCCTCGACCTTCTCCTTGAGGTGTCCCGTGATGTAGACGATCTGCTCGACGTTGCCGAGCTTCTCGAGGTCTTCGAGGATGTAGGCCATCACCGGCTTGCCGGCGACCTTGAGCATCGGCTTCGGGGTGATGTGCGTGTGCGGCCGAAGGCGCGTCCCCTTCCCCGCCAGCGGAATGATCACCTTCATGGCGCCGACGTCCCCTCGCGTCCGTAGCGATCCTGGAGCCTGACGACATCATCGAGCTCGGGGGTCGACGCCTCGAGGATGTCGCAATCGGTGATGGCTTCCATGTAGTGCACCGTGCCGGGGGTGATACGAAACGCGTCGCCCTCACGCAGGCGAACATCTTCGAGCTCGTCGCCGAGCTTGACCCAGTATTTCATGTCGCCCTTGAGCAGGTAGACGGTTTCGTCCTTCTGATTGTGGTACTGCACCGAGAGCGCGTGTCCCGCGTCGATGTGGAGCACCTTGCCGACGTAGCGGTCGGTGTGGGCCCAGATGATCTCGTACCCCCAAGGTTTCGGGACACGCTTGACTTGGCTGCGGCCGCTCACGGGGCTCCCGGTTTGCTGATGGCGTACAAACGGCAGAGACGTCAGAGGTCAGAATTCAGATCTCAGAATTCAGCGACGACCATCTGAAATCTGAATTCTGTATTCTGACCTCTGACGTCTCTGCCGTTCAGGGAAACAATATCGCCGCCCCCGCACAGCCTACGCAATCGGAACGAAATATGCTTTCCCCGCGGTCATGCTTCTGTCTCCCCGCTATCTCCCGCGCCTCGCCGCGACGGTCGGCCTGTTCACGCGCTACGGCCTGAAGGACTTCGCCCAACGACAGGGGATCGAAGGGCTGGCCGCCGAAGAAGCCGAAGAGCACTCATCGGGCAACGGGGACGGCGTCGTCGAGCGCGCCCGCGCGTTCCGCAAGCGACTCGTCGAGCTCGGGCCCGCCTACATCAAGCTGGGGCAGGTCCTGTCGACGCGGCCCGACCTCCTTCCCGAGCCGTACATCCGGGAGCTGGAGCACCTCCAGGATGACGTCGATCCCCTGGCCTTCGCCGTCGTCGAGGAGACCATCGAGAAAGAGCTCGGCGCACGCATCAGCAAGCTGTTCGGCGAGTTCAACCCCGAGCCGCTCGGCAGCGCCAGTCTCGGGCAGGTGCACGAGGCGACGCTGCGGGACGGACGCGCGGTGGTCGTGAAAGCGCAGCGCCCCGGCATCCGCGAGTCGCTGGCGGACGACATCGAGTTCTTCCGCGAGTTCGCGCGCTTCCTCGCCGATCATACGCGCGCCGGACAGCGCATCGACCTCGTGGGGATCATCCAGCAGCTCGAGATGGCCCTCCTCGATGAGCTCGACTACCGCGTCGAGGCCCGCAACGCCGCCGCCTTCCGGCGCGAGCTCGCGGGCTATCCCCGGCTGCTCATTCCGCGCGTGATCGAAGCGTACACGTCGGAGAAGGTGCTCACGATGGAGCGCATTCGTGGCATCAAGATCGACGACATCCCGAAGGTGTCGCGCGTCGAGCACGACTTCGGTGCGCTGGCCGAAGAGTTCGCCAAGGGCTACCTGAAGCAGATCACGATCGACGGCCACTTCCACGCCGACCCGCATCCGGGGAACGTGTTCGTGGTGATGCCGGGCAGCAACAACCCGTGGACGCCGGCGGAGGTCGTGGCGGGCAACCGGCGCGCGCAGATGCGCCCCGCCGTCACCCCACTCTCGAAGATGGAGCTGGAGGCGCGCAAGGAGGCGGTGGACGAGGCGCCCCCACTCCCCTCGCCTGACGAGCCCAAGCTCGCGATGATCGACTTCGGCATGACCGCGCGCCTGTCGACGACGATGCGCGATCAGATCGTCCGGCTGCTGCTCGACATCGCCGAGAACAAGGGAGACGATGCGGCCGAGACGCTGATCGAGCTCGGGCACGTCAGCGAGCGATTCGATCGCCAGGAGTTCGTCCGGGCGGTCGCGTCGCTCGTGGGCCGGAACTACGATCTCGACATTGGCGAAATCGAGGCCGGGACACTCCTGTACGAGATGCTGAACATCTCCTTCGCGCACGGCCTCATGCTGCCCGCGGAGCTGACGCTGCTCGCCAAGGCGTTGTTCAACCTCGACGCCGTCACGCGCTCGCTCGACCCGACGTTCTCGCCGATCACGACGATTCGCGAGTTCTCCACACGGATCGCGAACGAGCGGGCGAAACGCGAGATGTCGCTCAGCCGAGTCTTCCAGGTCGCGACGCAGACGTCAGACCTCATCAGCGCACTCCCGCATCGTCTCGATCTCCTGACGCAGAAGCTCGCGGCGAACGAGTTCGCGATCAAGCTGGAGTCCCCGCAGGTTCATCTCCTGCTGCGCGGGATGCAGAAGATCGCCAACCGCGTGTTCTCGGGCCTGGTGCTGGGGGGCGTCGTCGTCGCGAGCGCGATGCTATTGCCCCATCGGCGAACGCTGGGGACGTTGGGATTCATCATCGCTGCCCTGATCGGGCTGTACATGGTCGTCGCGATCCTCGTGCAGGATCGGGCGGAGAGGCGGTAGGGCTGCGTACTGCGTACTGCGTGCTGCGTGCTGCGTGCTGCGTAGAGTTTGTTACTAGCGAAACACATTGATGGGAAGAGGCGGTGATGGGGGCGCAATGATGCCTGATGAGCGCGCCCAACCCGCCACCTGTGTTGCCGGGCATTGGTGCCGGCGACCCACTCCACCGTATGGCCGTGTACCGACTTGCCGTCGCGTTGTCGGCAAGTGGATGGAAAGACGCGGTGAGCCTCTACAAGTGCCCGATCACGCGAAAAATAGCAGGCCAGCTCTACGCCGCGACCGGATCTATCCGCGCAAATCTGTCAGAGGGTTACAGCCGAGCGTCGGGCGCTGATCGCGCTCGCCTCTTCGAGTATGCCCTGGGCTCGGCACGTGAGTGTCGAGACTGGTATGACCTCGCTCGACCGGTCTTGGGCACCGAGATCGTAAGCGCACGCGACGCGACGCTCGTTCAGATCATCCGCGTCCTACTCGCAATTATCCCGCGTGAACGACGCCGCCGGATAACCCGAACAGAGCGATGATGGAGTACGCAGTACGCAGTACGCAGTACGCAGTACGCAGTTCGCAGTTCGCAGTTCGCAGTTCGCAGTTCGCAGTTCGCAGTTGTTGTTCACGTCCCCTGCATCATCCTCTGCCTCAGCCTCGCGAGCTTCCGTCTCACCGACCCGTCCATCACCGTGTCTCCGATGCGGATGATCGTCCCGCCGAGGATGCTCTCGTCGACGCTGAAATGCGGGACGACGGTTTTGCCGAGGACCTTCGACAGCCGGTCAATGACCGTCTTCTCCAGTTTCGCGTTGGGCTCGCGAGACACGGTGACCCGCGCGTGCACGCGGCCCTCGATCTCATCCACCAGCGCGTGGTACTGAATCGCGATCTCGGGGATGATCGCATGACGACGATGCCGAACCACCGCCTGGAGAAAGCGCACGAAGAGGCGCGGCATCCGGTCCTGGAACGCCTTCCCAATGACCTCGTTCTTCTGATCTACTGATACGCGCGGCGACTCCAGGAAGAGACGCAGCCGCTGGTCGCGTGTGATCGCGTCGGCGACGTCCGAGATCATCGCCCCCCAGCCGGTCAGATCCTTGGCTTTGGTGGCCAGGGACAAGAGCGCTTCCGCGTAGCTGCGTGCGATCGTCGAGTCGCGCATCAGCGCTCCGACGTCTGGAGGCTGCCGAGAAACTGCTCGACGATCTTGCGGTTCGTCTCGTCGTCGAGGTTGCGCTCGATGACCTTGCTCGCGCCCCGGATCGCCAGATCCACCGCCTCACGACGCAGCTCGGCGATCGCCCGGTCGCGCTCGGCGCCAATCTCCTGGCGGGCGCGATCGAGGATCTCCTGCTGCTGGTGACGCGCTTCCTCGATCATCTCGGCGCGGATCTTCTCGCCCGCCTTCGCCCCCTCGGCGATGAGGCGCTGCGCGTCGGCGCGCGCGGCATCGATCTGCCGGCGGTGCTCCTCGAGGAGCTTCGTGGCCTCCTCGCGGTCGCGCTTGGCGGCGGCGATCGCATCCTCGAGCGCTTTCTCCCGCGCCTCGACGGCGGCGAAGATCGCCGGGAACGCGTACTTCCGGAGAAGGAGCCAGAGCGCGACGAAGATGAGTAGCGTCCAGAACATCAACCCCGCATGGGGGTCGAGCAGCCCGCGCGGCTTTTCCTGCGCCGCCTCCTGCGCGGCGGCGGGAAGCGCGGCGAGCGCCAGCGTCAGGATCGAGAGCAACCGCAGCATGACAATACCCATGAGAAAGGAGGAGAGCGCCGGAGCGGCCCGGGCCGCGCCGACGCCTGTGCCTTTATGAGCCGAAAACGAACTTGCCTTGAATCAGGAATGCGACGACGATCGCGAAGAGCGTCGCGCCCTCGATGAGCGCGGCGAGAATCAGCGCGGCCGTCTGGATGCGACCGGCCATCTCGGGCTGACGCGCCATGCCCTCGGTGGCCGAGCCGCCGATGCGGCCGATACCGATCCCGGCGCCGATGACGGCGAGACCTGCTCCAACGGCGGCGCCGAACATCGCCCACGCGCCGCTGTACTCGACCGAGTAGGTCGCGGCGGCCTGCAACATTGCGAAGACTTGCATTTCGTGCTCCGGAAAACTCGTTATGTGCCAGCGCTCCGCGCCGATCCTGCCAGCGCTGCCCGTCAGCGAGACCCGGGTCTCAACGGGCTTCCGCGGTCATTCGGCCGCGTACACGGCGCGAGGGGTGGAGCGTGTTCCTCGCGGTGTTGGTTCAGAGTCTGACGCGCCAGGGTCAAGGAACCGCAGATGCCGCAGAAGGCCGCAGATGCTTCGCTGCGCACTGGACAATTCCAGGCGAAATGAAGCTCCCAAAGTTCTTTGGTTACAGCTACGCGGGATCAGATCCGCGCGCCTGAGCCATCTGCGGCCTTCTGCGGTTCCTTAACCCTGGTGCACCAATCTCAATGTGCGCCTTCCCGAATCTGACCAATGAAGACGCTGGTCAGCACAGCGAAGATGAACGCCTGCAAGAATGCCACGAACAGCTCGAGCATCATGATCGCGATCGCCATGATGAACGGACCGCCGGCGACCCACCAGCTGCCGAAGGCGAAGATCAGCCCCACCAGCGCCAGGACGACGACGTGCCCCGCCGTCATGTTCGCCAGGAGACGAATCGCCAGCGCAAAGGGCTTGGTGAACTTCCCCATGATCTCGACCGGCGTCATGATCAGCGTCATCGGAAGCTTCATCGCCAGCGGCATGTCGTGCGGCCAGTAGACGATCGTATTGATGTAGCCCCTGCCTAACGTCCGGATGCCCGCCCACTCGACCATCAGGAACGAGAGGATGGCGAGCGTCGCCGTGACCGAGATGTTCCCCGTCGCGGTCGAGCCGTAGGGGACGAGGCCCAGCAGGTTGGCGAAGAGGATGAAATAGAAGAGCGTCAGAATGAAGGGAACGTACCGCTCGCCGTGGTGGCCGACGTTCGGCATGATCACCTCGTTCCGCATGTAGAGCGAGATCGCCTCGATCGCGTTCGGGAAGCCCTTCGGCGCGCGCCCCGCTTCCTGGTACCGGCGTGCACCACGGCCGGCGAAGAAGAGGGTCGCGAAGGTGAGAATCCCCGCAATCCAGAGCATGACGACGTGCTTCGTCGGCGAGAGGTCGAGCTCGAAGCTCCCGATGTGGATCGGCTCCCACTCCGGCAGGTGGCACTCGCGCGCCTGCCAGATCTTCCACGACGCCGGGCACTCCATGTGGTGCGAGTCGGTGATGTGCGGCGTGATGATGTCGACGTTGTGCGACGCCTCCGACTCGCCGGCGTGCTGCTCCTCGGGCGCGTGCCCCTGAATTTCCTCGGCGACCTTGGCCGACACCATCGAATCGACGTCCGGCCGCGCGGGAGCTTCGTGCTCCTGCGCGAGCAATGGCGAAGCGCTCAGCAGGAGCGCGGCGGCGAGGGAAAGTCCGAATCTCATCGAGCGAGCAGGAGCGGTTCCACGAGCGTCGAGAGGAAGAAGAACATCGCCAGGCTGACGAGCGCCGCCGTCGCCGGAAGGTGAAGCGGGTGCACGAAGACGAGGGCGTAGACCGAGAGCGTGACGAGGCGCATGATGGCGCCGAGGCCCCAGCCGACGATCACCTGGTCACGCCTCACGAGGGTGGCGACGCCAAAGGCGAGCATCTGCACGACGAACGCGATCGCGGCGCTGAGCCAGATGGCGCGCTCTTCAGCCGGCGTCGACCAGACGATGGTCATGATCGCGGCGGTGCTGGCAGTAAGGGCGGCGGCGATGGCCGCGAAGGCGAGCACGCGTTTCATCGGCGTTTGCGGGCTTCGTCTTCCCGCTTCTGGTCAGCCATGAGTCGTCGATAGATGCTGTAGAAGCTGGCGCCGGCGCCGAGGAAGACGCCGGCGATGAGGAGCCACGGGGTGGTGCCGAACCGCTCGTCGAGCCACTTGCCGAGAAAGAGAAAGAGGAGGATTGCGACGACGAACTGCATCCCCAGTCCGGCCACAGCGGCTCCGGAGGTGCCGCCGTGAGGCGGCGAGCGCCTGGGGTCGTGGTGCTCGCGCTCCTCGTTCATGGCGGGAAAGCTAGTGCTTGTGAAATTTTTCGCAAGCTCATTAGAAGCAAAAACCGAACAGACACCGCAGATTTGTGACCTCTCACCAAGTTTCAGTGACATTTACACTTACGCGTTACCTCGGGGTTGAACTATCGTCCTGGTGTTGATAAGTTAGCCGGCTCTTCCGCCACCGACGCGACCGGTGGCCGACCCCGGCTCCTCTCAGTCCCCGTCCGTTGACAATGCGTTCCCGCCTTCTCGTCCTGCTGCTCTGCGCCGGCGCCCTCGTCCTGGCCTGCGGGCCGCGCGCGCACTCGAACGAAGCCTCGACGACGGCGTCACACACAACGGACAACAACGGGAAGGTGCTCGCGACGTCGCTCAACGTCTCGGTCGAGCGCGGCGTTCAATTCGCGTTCCACGTCACGAACAACACCGAGAAAGGCATCGAGCTGCGCTTCCCGAGCTCGCAGACGCACGACTTCATCGTGCTCGATTCGCTGGGACGTGAGGTGTGGCGCTGGGCGGGCGAGCGGATGTTCACGTCGGCCATGCAGACGAGAATGCTCGGCGCCCGCGAGACGATGAAGGTCGAAGAGGATTGGGATCCGGCGGGCAAGAAGGGGAAGTTCACCGTCGTCGCGAAGCTGACGAGCCGGAATCACCCGCTGGAGGAGAAGGCCGAGTTCGCGCTGCCGTAACACGCGTAAGGCAAGTGAAAGAATGAAGGCCGCCGAGTGAGAGGCGGCCTTTGTCGTCTTCCCCCTGTGCGATCCTGGCGCTAATGTCGTCGCCGTCGTGGAGCGCACACCTCCGCCGGGACGGACGACATGACGACCCCCTCCGCCGTTGCGCCGGGCACCGCCTCATTCAATCCTGACGTCGCCCAACGCGCAGCGACAACGCGCGCGGTCGAACGAATCGCGTCGGTCGACGTCCTGCGTGGACTCGCCGTCGTCCTCATGGCGATCGATCACGTGCGCGTGTATGCGGGGGTGCCGGCTGGCGGTCCGACGCCGGGCCTCTTCTTCACGCGGTGGATCACGCACTTCGTCGCCCCGGTGTTCGTTTTCCTCGCCGGGACCGCGGCGTTTCTGTATGCGCAGAAAGTGGGCGACAAAAAGGCGGTCGCGAAATTCCTCCTCGTCCGCGGCCTCCTGCTGATAGCGCTCGAGCTCACCGTCATTCGGTTCGCGTGGACGTTCAACTTCGACTTCGCGAACTACATCCTGCTGGGCGTCATCTGGGTGATCGGGTGGAGCATGATCGCGCTCGCGGCGCTCGTGTTTTTGCCGACGGCGGTCGTGGGTGCGTTCGGCCTCGCGATGATCTTCGGGCACAACCTGGCCGACATCTTCATCCGCCCGAATCTCGAGTCGCTTCAGGGAAGCCTCCCGTGGGCGATCGGCTACTTCGCGTTCGAGATCGGCGACACCGGTCCATTCGCCGTTCTCTACTCGCTGGTGCCCTGGATTGGCGTGATGGCGGCTGGGTACGCCTTTGGCGCGCTCTTCTCGCTCGAGCCCGAGCGACGCCGACGCGTGCTATTTCGGATCGGCGCGGCGGCCATTGCGCTTTTCGTCGTGCTGAGAGCGCTGAACGTGTACGGGGATCCTCGCCCATGGAGCGCTGATGCGACCGAGGGATGGTGGCCGGCGGTTCGGGGGTTCCTCAATACGACGAAATACCCCGCGTCGTTGCTGTTCCTGCTGATGACGCTGGGGCCCGCAATCGCGCTCCTGGCATTTCTCGAGAGGTCCCGCAACCGCCTGACGAGTGCGCTCGAGACGTTCGGCCGCGTGCCGATGTTCTACTACCTGCTGCACATCCCGTTGATTCATCTGCTCGCGATCGGCGTGTCGCTCGTCCGCACGGGCGCGGTGGAGCCCTGGCTGTTCGAGAATCACCCGATGTGGATGAGCCCGGCCCCAGAAGGGTATCGCTGGAGCTTGTGGCTGCTCTACGTGGTCACGGGGATCGCGGTTGGCATTCTCTACGTCGCGTGCCGATGGTATGCACGCGTGAAGCGCGGGTCGCGTCACCCCCTGCTCACGTACCTCTGACGCTTGCGGCCGGTCTTCGCGGGCAACCTCGTAGGCGTACGGCAGGTCACACGTCGTGCACCGCGACATCGAGGTGCAAGCTCGCCGAGCCGACCGGTTGCGGGTCGTTATGGGTGGACTATCGAGCCGAACTCGATTGCGCGAGCAGCTCGCTGACCCGATTCGTCAGATCGCCGGCACTGAACGGCTTCTGAATGAGGCTGCTCCGCTGCGTCATGACGCCACGCCGAAGGATCGCGTCGTCGGTATAGCCCGACATATAAAGGACCGTCACGTCCGGCCGCGCCGCCCGCAGGCGCTCGGCGACCTCGCGCCCGTTGAGGCCGGGAAGCACGACGTCCGTCACCAGCAGGTCGATCTTGCCCCGATGCTCGCCCGCCATCGTGATCGCCTGCTCACCGTCGGACGCGCACAACACATCGTAGCCCTTCTTCGTCAGCATCATGCGCACGAGCTCGCGCACCGACGCGTCGTCCTCGACGAGCAGAATCGTCGCGCTTCGCCCGTTGGATGACGCCGCCGCCGTCTCATCAACGACCGGAGCGCTCTCCTCCGACTCGCGCGGGAAGTACAGGACGAACGTGGTGCCCTGCCCCAGCGTGCTCTTCACCTCGATGTGCCCGTCGCTCTGTCGCAGCACGCCATACACCGTCGAGAGACCGAGCCCCGTCCCCTTCCCCGGGCCCTTGGTCGTGAAGAACGGCTCGAAGAGATGGGGGAGAACGCTCGCCTCGATGCCCGTCCCCGCGTCGCTCACCTCGAGCGTCACGTACTCGCCGGCGTCGACGACGCCATGCGCATGCGGGTGCGGCGCCGTGAGCCGCACGTTCTGCGTGCGGATGCGGAGCGGACCGCCGTTAGGCATGGCGTCCCGCGCGTTGACCACCAAGTTGAGCAGCACCTGACCAATCTGCCCGGGATCGGCGCGCACCGTCCACGGCGCCGGATCGAGCTCCGTCGCCAGCCGCACGTCCTCTCCGATGACGCGACGCAGCATTTTCTCGATGTCGGTGACGACCGCGTTCACGTCGAGCACCCTCGGCTGCAGGATCTGCTTGCGGCTGAAGGCGAGCAGCTGGCCGGTGAGCCCGGCGGCGCGGCGCGCCGCCTTCTGAATCTCGCGCAGGTCCTCGCAGCGCTCGTCCGATTCCTCGAACGTCGACAGCAGCACATCGCTGTAGCAGGTGATCGCGGTGAGCAGGTTGTTGAAGTCGTGCGCCACGCCGCCGGCCAGCCGACCGACCGCATCCATCTTCTGCGAGTGGTGCAGCTCCTCCTCGAGCTGGCGCTGCGACGTCAGATCGCGCATCGAGTGCACGCTCAGCCCGGGCGCGAACTCGGTCTCGCGCACGTCGACGATGCGCACCTGCCCGTCGCGCCCGCGCACGCGACGCTCGCCCTGGCGCGGCGCTACGCCAAGTGCGCGCTCGCCCGGCGCCGGCTCGCCGGCGTCAGGCAGCACCTCACTCAATGTCGCGGACCGCAGCTGGTCGATGCGCAGCCCGGTGAGCTCGCACGCGGCGGCGTTCGCGTCGATGATGCGCCGCGCGTCATCCGTAATGAGCAGCGCGTCGCCCACGTGCTCGAAGATGCGACGCAGCCGCTCCTCGCTGTCGCGCATCGCCACTTCGGCGTTGCGGCGCTGCCAGCGGTCTCCCGCGCGCCCCACGCTGTCGAGCAGCCGCTCCGGCTGTACTGGCTTGATGAGATAATCGTAGCTCTGCTCGCGCAGCGCGCGCACGGCACTCTCGATCGACGCGTTCCCGGTGAGGATGACGACCTGGGTGAGGTCGCTCAACGAGTGCAGGCGCGTCACCAGCTCGAAGCCATCCATGTCGGGAAGCCGCAAGTCCACCAGCGCGATCGCCGGCGGAACGGGCATGCGCGCGGCGAGCTCCAGTCCCTGCCCCGCCGTCATCGCCGCCTCCGGTGAATAGCCGCTCAGCCGCAGGATGTCGGCGATCGTCCGGAGCATCTGGCGATCGTCATCGACAACGAGGATCGGGAGCGGCTCAGGCGACGCGAATCTCATCCAGGATCTCCACGAGTCGTTCAGGAGCGAATGGCTTGCGCAGCGTCGCGTATACCCACGCACTCGGCACCGTCGCGGTGGCCTCCTCGAGTGCGCCAGGGCTTCCGCTATAGAGAATCAGACACACCGCGGGGCTCACTTCCTTGATGGCGACCACCGAGTCGCGCGGCCCGGCGTGCGGCAGTCGCAGGTCGAGCACGACGGCCGCGGGCTCGCGTCCCTTGATCTTGTCGAGCGCATCATCGAGGTTGCGCGCCTCGAACACCACGTAGCCGCCGTCGCGGAGGATCCCCGTCAGCGTCTTGAGGTAGGCCGGGTCGTCATCGACGACGAGCACGCGATGCGTTTGCTCGACGCTCTCCTCGAGCATCTCGATGAGACCGGGGACCGCCACCGGCTTGGACAGGATCTTGAGCGCGCCCTGACGCGTGGCCTCGGCCAGCAGATCGTTCGCCGTGTACGCGGTCATGAGGACGACGCGCAGCGCCGGACGCTCGGCTTTCATCATCTTGAGCGCTTCGACGCCGCTCATCCCGCCCATGCGCACATCCATGAGCACGGTCGTGTACTGCTCGCGTCGCACGGCCTCGACCGCCTCCTCCCCGCTATGGGCTCCATGCGCCTCCCAGCCACGGAGACGGAGGATGTCGCACAGCGTGCGCACCATCTGCCGGTCATCGTCGACGATCAGGATACGGCGCTGCATCATTCGGTGCCGTTCGAGATCGGCAGTCGAACCGTGAACGTCGTTCCGCGCCCCGGCTCGCTCGCGAACGTGATGTCGCCGCCGTTCGCCTGCACCAGCGTGCGCGACACCGCGAGGCCGAGTCCGATGCCGCGCGCCTTCGTCGTGAAGAGCGGCTCGAAGATGCGCGGCGCGTCGGCCGACGCGATGCCCGAGCCAGTATCGGCCACGTCGAGGCGCAGGCGATCCGGCTGCTCGAGCGTCGCGCGCAATGACAGCGTGCCACGGCCCGTGTCCATCGCCTGCATCGCGTTGGTGAGCAGGTTGAGCACGACCTGGCCCATCTGCACGCGGTCGATGCAGACCGGCGGCAGGTCCTTCGGAATCTCCGACTCGAGCGATACACCGTTGAGCGGCCCCAGTCGCGCGAGCTGCTCGGACACGAGCTCGCCGATCGCCACGGGCTCGCGCTGCGGCGTCTTCACGCGCGCGAAGTCGAGGAGGTCGCCGATGATCTTCTCGGAGAGGCCGATCTGCGTCCGGAGAATGCCGAGGTATTCTTTCACCTCCGGCCGGTCATCGCGCAGCACGGCGTCGAGGTAGTACAGCGCGTTCGTCATCACGCCCAACGGGTTGCGCAGCTCGTGTCCCACGCCGCCGGCGAGCTGGCCGAGGATGGCCAGCTTCTCGCGCTTCACCAGCTCGTGCTGTGTGGCCTGGAGCTCGGCGAGCGCATTCTGGAGCGCCGCCGTGCGCTCTTCCACGCGCGCCTCGAGCACGGCGTGCGCATCGGCGACCTGTTGCGCCATGATGTTGAAGGACGCCGCGAGCTGGCCGACCTCGTCGTGCGATGTCGACGTCACGCGACGAGAGTAGTCGCCACCGGCGATTCCCTCCGCCGCTTTGGTGACGGCGACGAGTGGCGTGGTGATCTGCCGGCTCAGCAGCCAACCGACGAGCACCCCGGCCGCCACGATGACGAGCGCGATGATGGCGAGGGTGCCCATGAGCGCGCGCGCGGGCGCAATGACCGCGCTCCGCGGGGAGTCCACCCACACGATCCAGGGCGTGCGCGGAATCGGCGCGGCGGCGCCGATCCGCGGCGTGCCGTCGCGCGCGACATAGCTCCGCGCACCGGGCGACGTCAGGTCCACGGGTGGACCCTCGACGCGCGCGACGAGGTTCGTCCACAGATTTCCGGAAGCGTTGCCAAAGGACAGCGTCGCCTGCGACCCGATGAGCTCTCCAATGCTCTGTGCGCCCTGTCCCGAGGCGACGCGTCGCATCTGAACGACGCGGCCGAGCGTGTCGGCGCCTTCGAGAAGAATCGGTGCGCCGGCGGAGAAGCTGATCGAGTCGCCGTCCATCGCGAGCGGACCGATCCAGGCGCCCGACGCCGTGGCGTCCGCCCCGTCGGCCGGCGCCGGCATCGCCGGCGGCAAGGCTCGGCCCGCTCGTGCGATCACCGCGTCGCGACGGTCGCGTATCTCGACCCCGATCAGCAGCGAACTTGCCGTGCGCATGGAGTCGAGCACCGCCAGCGCGCGTCGAGCGTCGCCTCCCGAAGCGACCGTCACGACTCGCGCATCGCCGGCGAGACGGCGCATGTCGGAGCGTAGCCGACGCGCGGACTCGTCGAGCATCCCGGCGAGGCGCTGCGACGCGCCCGCGGTGCGCTCCATCGCCGCGATCGTCAGTGCGCGCTCGACGACGCTGTACGCCGCCCACGAGAACGCGAGCACGACGACGACGACGAGCGCCGAGATGAGGAGCGGAAGCCGGCGAGTGATGGAGCTCGTTGGAAGGCGCACGCGGCCGCTCGGTGAGAGGATCCTCGAATCGCTCTTCGCGAGCGACGGTAGTATTGCGACGAGCAGCCGTCAACACACGAAACGCGTTCGGGCGCAGGGACATGGGGAGTGTTAGGCTGCTTTAATGCGAGCTGCGAACTGCGAGCTGCGAGCTGCGAGCTGCGAACTGCGAGCTGCGAAGACTGCGATGCCTTCGGACGCGAATTGATGGGGGTAGGCTCGGGCAGGTCATTATCGATTCGGGATGACCTCGCCACAGCCAGCCCGGGTAGTCGATCCTATCTATCGAATGACCGTGTACCAGCTTGCGGTCGCCCTCTCTGCCAGTGCGTGGGACGACGCAGTCCGACTAGGCAGCTGCGGAATCACGCGGAGGGTAGCCAGCCAACTCTACACCGCCGCCGGCTCGATCCGCGCAAATCTGTGCGAAGGCTATAGTCGAGCCTCAGGGGCTGATCGTGCGCGGCTCTTCGAGTACGCGCTGGGCTCCGCGCGCGAATGTCGCGACTGGTACGCTCTGGCGCGCCCCGTGTTAGGCGCCGACCTGGTGGCCGAGCGCGACGGCACACTCCTCCAGATCGTACACATGCTGCTGGCGATCATTCCACGGGAGCGACGCCGCCGGATAATCCCCCGAGGTCGGTAGGTCCAGCTCGCAGTTCGCAGTTCGCAGTTCGCAGT
>JAICOJ010000093.1 GCA_025930755.1 Gemmatimonadaceae bacterium | reverse complement strand
AGCGCGCGGCCGTTCGCTCATCTGGTGAGCGCGTCTGCCGCGTAGCGGCGACGCGCCTTTCCTTCCCTGACCCCCGACTCCTGACTCCTGACTCCTGACTCCTGATCCCTAGCTCCCGGTAAGGAGTTGCCCCGTCCCCGCTGCCTCGGTCATCTTGCTCATTGATGATCCAGAGTCTGCTCTCTCGTCCCGTTTCGAAGGCCCCCGACCGCGTTCAGTTCCGCGGTCGCGTCCTTTTCCTTACTGAGGACCCCGCTCTCCTCAAGAAGCAGCTCGCCGGCGAGGACCTGCCCTTCGATCCGGCCGCCCCGGTAGGCTCGCCCCTCCATCCCAAGTTGCGCGACAACATCTCCACCGACGAGATCACGCCGGCGTACATCTGCTACTACTTCGACGAGACCCTCGGCGATTTCCCGTATCTCGGCCTCAAGGCGGGCGAGGAGTTTCCGATCACGCGCGGCTCCGTCAAGTCGGGCGGATTCGTGTGCTCGGTCTCGGGAAAGCGGCGCGGAAAGGGCTCGTCTCGCGAGCAGTCACCCTACGCCGAGATGATGGCGGGCATCCGGCTGGTGCTGGCGGAGAACATCGAGCGGATCTATCGCGAGAACTGCCAGAACCTCGGCGTCTTCACCTCGACGGATCTCTCGTTGATCGAGCGGGTGCGCCGGGGTGAGGAGATTCCGCTCGAGGAGTTCACGCGCGGCGAAGGCGATATCTCGCGGGGGATCATCGAGTACGGCGGGCTGTTCAACTACAACGTCGCGCGACTGCAGGGTAAGGTCACCGTGCCGACGGTCACGACGAAGCCGCGTCCGATGACGATCGCGGAGAAGATTTTTGCGCGGCATTGGGTGGTGGACGCCGCGAAGGGGAAGACGGGGGTCCCGGCGGTGCAGGCCGGCGACCAGGGCTTCGTCCGGACGGACATTCGCTTCTCGCACGAGTACGTCACGCCGATGGCCGCGATCTTCTTCGATGCGCTCGTGGGAAAGGACGAGCCGGTGAACGATCCGTCCTCGGTCTTTCTGTTCCGGGATCATCTGACGTTCCTCGACCAGGTGATGCGCCCGGAGCACGTGCAGATGGGCTTGCTCGATGTCGCGAACCAGCTCGAGAAGACGCAGCGGGAATTCGCGGTGGCGAAGGGGATCAAGCTGTACGGGCAGCTCGACCAGCGGCTGAACCTGCATGGCGCGCTCTCAGCGGCGGGATCGGAGGCCATCTGCCACTCGAAGATCCTCGAGGCGCACGCGCTTCCCGGGCACATCATCATCGGCAGCGACTCTCACACCCCGCACGCGGGCGCGGTGGGCTGCGTCGCGTTCGGCGTCGGCACGACGGCGATCTTCAACTCGTGGATCACCAAGGACGTCCGGGTGGAAGTGCCCCGCTCGTTCAAGGTGATCGTGCGCGGAGAGAAGCCGGAGAACGTCACGGCGAAGGATTTCATGCTCGAGATCCTGCGTCATCCCTATATCAGGGACGGCCACGCGATCGGTCAAATCATCGAGTACGCCGGCGAGGCCGTCGAATCGCTCTCGGTCGACGAGCGCGCGACCATGACGAACATGGCCGCCGAAGTGGGGGCGTTCACCGGGATCATCGCGCCTGACGAGAAGACGGTCGAGTACCTGGTCGAGCAGCGACGGATGCCGAGCGAGGACGCGCGGAAGGTGATCGAGGGGTTGTCTTCGGACGTTGGCGCCGACTACGTCAAGACCATCGAGATCGACGCCTCGTCGCTGAAGCCGATGATCGCGCTTCCCGGCGATCCGGGGAACGGGATGTACATCGAGGAGCTCGGCCGCGACGTGCCGGTGGACATCGCGTACGCCGGCTCATGCACCGCGGGCAAGAAGGAAGACATGGACATGTACGCCCGCGTCTTCCAGGAGGCGCTCGAGCGCGGCGAGAAGGTAATGGTGCGCACGTACATCCAGTGTGGCTCGCGCGAGGTCTTCGAGTACTGCCAGGAGCGTGGCTACGACCAGGTGTTCGCGGAGGTCGGCGCCATCTTCGTTGAGCCGTCGTGCGGCGCGTGCATCAACGCGGGACCGGGCGTCTCACGCACCCGCGACGAAGTCACCATCTCCGCGATCAACCGCAACTTCCCGGGGCGATCGGGCCCCGGGCAGCTCTATCTCGCCTCCCCGTTTACGGTGGCGGCGTCGGCCGTGGCGGGAAAGATCGTCGAGTGGCGGCCCTCGGTGATGGCTGGACGGTGATGGACGAACGAGGAACGAGGAACGAGGAAGTGGCGTCGCGGCCCCTGCGCGCTGAAACATCGACCGTACTTCCTCGTTCCTCGTTCCTCGGTCCGACCGCGATTTCATGAGAGGGGAGTTTCTGGATCTCGCCGGCGCGCGGCTTTACTACTACGCTGCGGGATCGCGAGGTGACGGGGATCCCGTTCTGTTCCTGCACGGGTTTCCCACCTCATCGCATCTCTGGCAGGACGTCGTCCCACACGTGCCGCCCGGACACCGGGTCGTCGTCGTCGATCTGCTCGGTTTCGGACGCAGCGATTTGCCTCGCAGCCGCGACGTGAGCATTCGCGGGCACGCGGAGCGAGTGCTTCAGGTGCTCGACGCACTCCGGATCGAGCGAGCGGCCGTCGTGGGCCACGACGTGGGCGGTGGGATCGCACAATATCTCGCGGTTCGGCATCCCACCCGTGTGACGCGCCTCGCCCTCATCGATTCGGTGGCATTCGACGATTGGCTCACCCGCGACGTGAAGCTGGCCAAGGCGTCGTTGCCGCTCACGCGCTATCTGCCGGCGACCTGGATTCTTTCCGTCGTGCAGCGTGATCTTCAGCGCGGGTACACGGAGCACGAGCGCGGCCACATGTCGGTCGAGAAATACCTGCGTCCCTTCGCGACGCCCGAGGGACGCGATGCGTTCGTCGAGCATCTGCTCGCGCTCGACGCGCGCGAGACCGCCGCGCTTGCGCCGCGGTTGGGCAGCGTGGTCGCGCCCACCGCCATCATTTGGGGCGCGCACGACCCCTTCCTCCCCACCGAGATCGGTCGGCGCCTGCAGGCGGCGATCCCGCACGCGACGCTCGATGTGCTCCCCGACGTGAGGCATTTCGCGCCTGAGGAAGCGCCGGAGACCGTCGGGCGCGTGCTCGCGGGATGGCTCGCTCGATAACCCGACCTCTATCTGCCCATGCCCTCGAAAATCGAGACGTTCCGCGCCATGGTGGCGAAGAATCCCTCCAACGCCCTCGCGCACTTCGGGCTCGCCAACGAGGCGATGAAGGAAGGATTCTGGGAGGAGGCGCGAGCACATTACGAGCTCTATCTCGCCGGCCACGACGACGAAGGAAACGCCTACGGCCGGCTCGCCGAGGCGTACGAGCGGCTCGGGCGGAACGACGAGGCGCGCGCGATGCTGTACAAGGGCATCGAAGCGGCGAAGCGCTTCGGGCATCCCGGGATGGCGGACGAGCTCGAGATGCGGTTGGATGAGCTCGCGTAACTGCATCACCACAGAGGCACAGAGGCCACGGGGAACGGCGAGCTGCTGTTGCGCAGCTCGCCGTTCTCCGTGCCCTCTGTGCCTCTGTGGTGATGCAGTACGGCTCGTTACGACCGTCAGCGCCTCTCGAGCAGCGCCAGCCGAACCCCGAGCCCGATGAACAGAACTCCAGTCACGCGCCTCAACATCACCGACTCCCCGAACCGCCGCCGCGACCACGCGCCCGCGCCGCTCGCGAGCACGGCGACGAGGACGTTGACCAGCGTTCCCGAGGTGTTGAACAGCAGCCCGAGCGAGATGATCTGGAGCGCGACGGGGCCGCGCTCGGGATCGACGAACTGGGGAAGGAACGCCAGAAAGAAGAGCGCCACTTTCGGATTGAGCAGGTTCGTCAACATCCCCTGGGCGAACACCGCGCGCATCGAGGCCGGCGTTACCGCCACCTGATCCGCCGGGCCGGCGCGCCCGCGGAGGGCGCGTACGCCTAACCAGATGAGGTAACCCGCGCCTACCCACTTCACGATCTCGAAGGCGATCGGCACGGCGCGCAGCAACCCGGCGAGGCCGAGCGCGACCGCCAGCGTGTGAACGATACTCCCGGCGGCGATGCCGAGCGACGAGATGACGCCTGCCGCCCGCCCGTCGCCAACGCTCCGCGCGACCACGTACAGCATGTCCGGGCCCGGCGTGACGTTGAGCGCCAGCGCCGCCGTCATGAAGAGCAACAGCGTATTCGTGTCGGGAAGGCTCATGCGCCGTTCACTCCGAAATGACTTTCACATCGCCCAACTCGCTTTCGCGCACCGCAGAGTCGTGGCCGAGGACTGCGCGAACGAAGTCGCTCCACCAGAGCGCCTGGGGGTCGCGGTCCCGATAGCGATCGAGCTCGGCCCAGGTGCGCTCGTGGATCGCCTTCGTCCGCTCGATCGCATCCGAGGGCTCGATTCCCTCGCGTCGCACCCAGCGGCGGCCGATCTGCGCATGAAGCACCTCGTCCGCCCAGTCGTAGTCGTGAAAGTGCGCCGACAGCGCGTCGCCCGACGCCTCCGCTGTCTCCTTCTCGAGTCGTTTGCCCGTGTCGGCCGGCATGAGACTCTGCTCGATGCCATAGAGCATCGTCTGCCGCTCGAGTGGCGTCGCGTGCAGGTTGAGCCGCAGCGCGAAGCTGACGTTGAGTGGAATGCGCGACCAGTCGACGCCGCGCGCTTCGAACGCGGCGGTGCCCATCATCGCGTGGCGTGCTTCGTCCCACAGCTGGCGGGAATAGTCGAGGTAGAACTCCCAGGGCTGGTCGGCGCGCTCGACGATGAAGGACGCCATCATTTCCGGGACGTCCATCTCCAGGGTGCGCTTGCAGAGGAGCGCCAGGTTGCGCTCATCGGCGGGCACGGCGGGCATGTTGTAGACGAGGTGGGGCGGGAAGTTGAAGTTGTATTGTCCCGAGAACCGACCATCGCGCCGCGGGTGCATGTCAGGGGCGAACGCCTCTCGACGGCGCGGCGCCGGCAGCGACGCCGCGCCAGACGCAGCCTCGTCGCCGGCGAGGCCCCCCGCGGCATCGAGAAACGCGCGAAGGTGGCTCATCCATGCCTCGGCACGAGACCGCGACTCCGCGTCGCGGGCGCACGCGTCGAGCGCATGTGCGCCCCACGCGATCATCTCCCCCTCATCGGACAGCGCCTGCTTCAGCACACGCACCGTGGGATGATCGGCGAGGGGATTGGTCCGGTCGATGTGCGTGCGGTAGGCCGCAGCCATCGCGGGGTGGGCGACGCCGTAGAGCCCCGCGAGCAGCTCGACCGTATCGCGCGCACGAAGGAGCTCCTCGAGGAAGGCATCCAACGTCGCGTCGGGCGACGTGTCCATCCGCGGCGCGGGATTGCGCATCTCGGTGATCCGCGTTCGAAAGGCGTTCGCGTGGCCGACGGCGAGCCACTGGTGGAGTGCGAGCCCACACTTCACCTCCCACTCGGGCGTCGCCGGCAGATGCGACACCGCGATCAGCATCATGCGTCGCTCGGCCCAGTGGTAGCGCACGAGGCGCCGGACGTTCTCCTCCACCGGGAAGCCGACGCGCGCGGCGCCGGCATACGTCGCGATGCCGGCGAGCTCGGGAATACCTAACGACGGGATGGCGCTCACGGGACCTCCGGGTCCTCAGGGGTCGAACACCGACCCCACAATGCGGAATGCCGGGAGCACGACGGCGTCCCAGTCGATATGAAGTCGCTGTGTCGAGCGCTCGACCGCGACGTCGGCGACGATCGCGTACCGGCCGATGGTGCAGGTGAAGTCCTCGGCGTCGGGAATACCGGGACATCCGCCGCCGAACTCGCTCTGACTCACGCGCGCTTCGGCGAGCGTCGCGACATACGGCTCGGGAAACGGCGCACCGGTCGTGAAATCGATCCAGCGTCCTTCCGCCGTGCCCCCGGCGCTCGGAAGCTCTCCCTCTTCGGCGTCCCCGGTGAACAGCACGACGAGCACGTGCTGGGCGCGCAGCTGGACGACGTCGAGCCCGTCCCAGACGAGCACGAGATGGATCCGTGCCGGTCCCTGATCCACACGGAGCGCGATTGCGCGCATGTCGAGCGTCGTGGATCCGCCGCCCTCGGCCTGTACGCGAACCGCCACGGCGCCCTGCTGGCCCTGTCGAGAAACCAGTCCGCCACCGATCCGAATCCAGTCGGCGAGAAGCTCATCGGCGGGACGGTGGGTACTATCGAGCGCGCGCGCCGCCTTCTCCAGCGCCGATCCGATCGCCACCTGCTCCTGCACCGTCATGCGCTCCCCGGCCGTGATCCCGGTCGGGTCATCGTCGCCGCAGCCGGCGCCGAGCAGGATGATGGTGAGCGCGAGGAGCGGTCGCAGAGTCATGTCGTGTCGAGAGATGGAGAGGGCCGTGGCAGGCAGGAATATTCGCCGGGATGCGAGTCGCGACAACCTGGCCCGCCGGATGCATACTCGGGAGGCGACTACGTGTGCCAGCCAACGATCGGAGGATGACATGCGCGTGACCACCGTGCTGTGCGCGATGGGATTGGTCGGTTGTGCCTCACTCGGGGGAGGTACCGGGCGCGAGACGGTCTCGCAGACTGTCGACGTTCCCGTGGACACCGCCGTGCGAATCGCAAGAACGCAGCTCGAGCTACACAACTACAGGGTGGGAGCGACCGGCGGAAGCACGCTCATCACCGAGCCCAGAGCGGTTCCGGGAGAGGTGCGCGATGCCGCTGCGAGCCGAGAGGCCGAGTATTGGGTCGTGCGGGTGGATGTCGGGCGGAAGACGCTTGGCGGTACCGAGATCAAGGTTCGCGGCTTCAGGCTTCCCGAAGGACGTCCGACGACGCCCGGGTCTCAGCCGACGATGATCCCCGTGACGGATGCCGATCAGCGGCTGTTCAACGAGCTCCAGGCGATCGCGGGCTGGATTGGGGATGCTGCCCGCCGGAAAGCGGACGGGAGCTAGGGGCCGCGGTGGCGCGCTCGCTGGCCGGGCGCAGCGCGCCGATCGTGTAGCGGCTGCCGGGGTTCCAAAGCATCCAGTCGTACACACCATTGTCGTATCCCGCCTGGATTTGTGCACGCACGTGCTCGGCGCCGTATCGCGGGGCGCCGAGCGTGAAATCCTGGTACCACGGGATGATTCTGGCGGCGTTGGCGATGCCTGCGCTGCGCCGCTTCGCATCGCGCAGAGCGCGGTCGATCACCTTGTAAGGCGCGGCGTTCGGCCGCTGCAGCCCGTAGTTCCCCGGCGAATAGTGTGATGGGTACGTCATTGGCAGCACGACATCCACCGCATCGACGAACTTCTCCCACAGCTGACCGATGCCCATGTCGGTCGAGTCGGAGGTGGTGAGACCGAAGACGTCCGCCGTCACGGGGACGCCGTACGGTCGGAGCGAGGCACTCACGAACCGCAGCTGATCGCGAATGACTGACGCGCGGTCGCGGCCGCGAGCGAGCGGAAAGGTGGCCTCGGCCATGAGCCGCCTTTCATCGGGGAATCGCACGTAGTCGTACTGCACTTCGCTGAAGCCGAGGTCGATCGCCTCGCAGGCGAGATCGACGGCGTACTGCCACGGGCCGCGATGGTGTGGATCGAGCCAGGGGTTTCGGTTCTTGTCGAGCCACGGCTCTCCGTCGGACGCCCGCTTGATGGACCACTCCGGCCGCTTCCGCGCGAGGAGAGGATCCTTCACCACGACAATTCTCGCGATGGGGTAGATGCCGTGAGCGCGCATGGTATCGAGTACGGCGCGCATGCGGTCGGCACGCATTGGCGCCACGGTGTCAGCGCCGATTTCGCGAGCGAGCGGCACGCGGGACCGGTACAGGACGTAGCCGCGGTCATCCTTGACGTCGATGACGAGCGCGTTGACCTCCGTGCGCTTCGAGACATCGATGAGATCCCACATCTTCTGGCCGACCGCCGCCCATCGGTTGACGTAGAGGCCGCGCAACGGCGAAGGAGTGGGGACGAGCGGCGCTGGCGGAATGAGAATCGAGTCGGGTGTCAGGACGGCCGCTGGCCGCGCCGCGCACGCCGCGGGTGAATAGACAGGCTCGGCTGCACGAGCCGTCGTCGCGCGCACGGTGTCCTGTGCCAACAGGGCGGGCGGGAGGGCAGCGATCACAATCGCGAGGAGAGATCTCGGCATGGCGCGCAATCTAAGCTGGGGGACGGACGACCCGTTCTCCCGACGATTCCTCCCAACCCTGACAACCCGGCGGGGTTTCTCCGACAGACGCGTTCGCGTGTTCGACGCATGCTGGCGCAGTGCCATCGCCAGGGGGAGCGTCATGATCGGAACAACCTCTCGAGTGGGCGAGTCGCTCGCGTGCGGCGCCTGCTCGACACACCACCGCTCGGATACGAGCGCCCTTCTCGAACGTGCCGCAGAGTCCGGGATGCTCGCGCCCTCCGCGTACAACAGCCAGCCCTGGCAGTTCCGCATCGTTGGCGGCGCTCTGGAGCTCCACGCCGACGCGACCCGCGCGCGCCCGATCGCCGACCCGCTTGGCCGAGAGATGTTCCTGGCGTGCGGTGCCGCGCTCGAGAACGTGCGTATCGCGCTGCGACACCTGGGACGGAATGTCGAAATAGCGATCCTACCGGATCATGCCCGTCCGAAGCTCGTCGCCCGAGTGCGGGTAGGAACACCTCGCGCAGCGACACTCACCGAAGCGCGCTTCTTCACGGCCATCCCGCTGCGGCGGTCCAACCGGGCCCGGTTCTATGGGCGCCCGCTCCCCTTCGGCGTCGCACCGTCGATCGAGCAAGCGGTCGAGGGCACCGGGGCAGCGCTCCGTTTCGTCTCGCCGGCAACGACTCGCGATGCGCTGGCGCAGATCATCCACGAAGCGGATCGCGCCCAGGCATATGACCCGGAGTTTCGCGCCGAGCTCGCGGCCTGGCTGCGCCCGAATCACACGGATCGACCGGACGGGATGCCCGGTTTTGCGTTCGGCCTCTCTACCCCTATGGCCGCGCTCGCTCCCTTGGCGCTGCGCGCCTTCGCGTGGGATCGAATGCGCGTCGTGTGCGACGACGAGCTCGCACGCGAGGCTCCCCTGGTGGGGGTGTTGTTGACGCAACGTGACGAGCCTCGCGACTGGATTGCGGCCGGTCAGGGGATGGAGCGCGCATTGCTCTTCGCAACGTCGCAGGGAATCGCGACCGGGGTGATGAATCAGGCTATCCAGGTGCCGGAAGCGCGCGAGCGGGTGCGCCGGTTAATGGGGACGGATATGCAGCCGCTGGCGATCCTGCGTTTCGGTTTTGGAACGGATGCCCAGCCGACCCCTCGCCGCGGGCTACGGGACGTCCTCGTGAGATCGCAGCGCGGATGACGTCGGGAGCACCAGGCTATCGACGGGCACGCTCGCAGAGCGTGCCCGACCGCGTCGTATCAGGCGCGCGAGCAGCGCGCGATCGACGTGCGCGGTGTCGACGCCGGCACCATGGAGCAGTAAGAGAGCGCGCGCGTCGGTGGGTCGATCCCGGCGATAGAAATCGCGATGGATGTAGAGTCGCCCGTCATTGATCTCGACCGTGAGATAGACGACCGCGACGGGCACTGGCTCGAGGAGCTGCACGGTGGTCGTCAGCGACGAGTCGGCTTCGATGGCGTCGAGGGTGTCCTCGGATAATCCGCCGCCGGCGAGACGGTTCACCACCCGAGCGAGCGCAAGCGCGTCGGCATCACGCATGCGCACACAGCCGTGCGAGGCGGCCTTGCCGATCGAGCTCTCGAGTGGTGTCCCGTGGAGGAAGTACAGGCCCCCGAACTGGAGCTTCACCGGCCCCATCGGATTCGCGGTTCCGGGCGGGTGAACCGTCTCCTTCCGCGCCCAGTCGCTCGACGGGGGATACCACCAGGGGTTCCAGGTGATGTGCGTAAGAGTGAACTCTCCCGCGGGCGTCGCATATCGCGGCTCGCCAACGGCGACCGGGTACGAGGCGGTGACCACTCCCGCCTGCAGCAGGTCGAGGCGAAACGCGGAAATGTTGAGGCGCAGCGTCAGGTCGCCCTGCCGAGCCGGGCCCGTGACCAGGTCGCCCCCGCAGAGCGCGACGCCCGCCACCACGAGCGAGACCATCCTCTTCCACTGCGTGCTCCGCACAACGCCTCCATTGCCGATTCAGGAAAGTGCCCGGGGGACGGCCGGCTCGCAGTCAGCGCTTCCGCGAGAATCCGGTCGGGGCGCGCCTCCCAGCGAGTCGGTGAATGCCTGACGCATGCTCGCGGGCCGTCCGCACTTCATGACAGGACGGTGTTTTCCTGACAGGGCATCGGGACGCCGCCGACAGACGCGCGAGCCCGGTGGCCGCACCATGAGACGTTTCCAGGGGAGACCGGATGAGATACCGCGATCGCAGGGAAGCCGGCAGACGTCTGGCGCTCGTTCTCGGCGCCTTCCAAGGGCGCCCGGACGTCACAGTCCTGGGATTGCCGCGCGGCGGCGTCCCGGTTGCCTACGAGGTAGCGCGCGCGCTGCACGTGGAGCTCGACATCGTCGCGGTTCGCAAGCTCGGTCTTCCGGGCCAACCGGAGTTCGCGATGGGCGCGATCGCGCTCGGTGGTATCGTGGTGCTCGATGAGGAGCTCATCGCGATGATGGGCGTCACGCCGGCCGCGGTCGAGCGCGTGATCGCGGTTGAGCGGACCGAGGTTGCGCGCCGCGAGCGCTCGTACCGCGGATCCCGTCCGCCGCTCGATGTGCGGGACCGGACGCTCATTCTCGTCGATGACGGCGTGGCGACCGGAGCCGGCGTGCGGGCGGCCGTCACCGCGCTTCGTCGTGGAAACCCCGCGTCGATCGTCGTGGCTTCGCCCGTGGGCTCGCGCCAGGCCTGCCGCGCGATCGCGGCCAGCACCGACGGATGTCTCTGCCCCGAGATGCCAGAGCCGTTCTACACCGTCGGGTTGTGGTATGAGGACTTCAGCGTCACGAGCGACGCCGAGGTGACGGAGCTTCTCAAGCGTGCCCGGGAAAGTGCGGGAAAGTCCATGCGGGAGCGGGTCCTTCCTGACAGACGAGGGCACGAGTCCATCGCAGGTTGACGCATGGTTCCGACCTATTGCGGGGAGCCCTGACCACGGAGGAGGCATGCTCGCGTTCACACAGCTGCATGAAGTCCAGCGCCGGTTGCAGAAGCGGAAGGTGCTCTCGGTGTTCGTCGACACCTCGGGCCCAGCGGACGGCCCGTCGTGGCGAGCGAAGCTCGACCGGGCCTTGGCCAACCTGGATGCAAGGCCTCCGCGGTTGTCGAATGGAGAGCGCACCGCGCGCGATCTGTGCGTGGCGCACCTCCGGACGGCCCTCGAGAGTCTTCGGGGCACGCCGGGAGAGCCGGGATGGGTGGCCTACGTGACCACGGACGACGTCGTCGCGGCGTGGCCACTGCACCGTCCTGTCGAGACGGCTGTGTTCTGGCAGAGCGGAATCGTGATGGCACCGCTCCTCGAGACGGCGGTCAAACGTGCCGAAATGCAGACGTCGGCATCGCAGCGGCGCTTCGCTCTGCAGCGGGTGGCGAGGGCACGGCCTCTCGTGCGGAACCACGCGTCGCCAGCCTGAGAATCGTACGACGCGGGCATGGGGCTGCGCCGCCCCGCTCGGAAGCGGCTCTACTCAGCGAAGATCACCGTCCCTGAGCTGGGCAGAGGCGAACGCTGTCGTTCGGCACTGACGAGGTAGCTTACCTTCGAAGCCGAACGAGGGCGTACCTGGTGGAACGTCAGGCGGACACCAACACAGCATGGCACGCGCGCGAGGCCAGCGCGGCGCTCGCGGAGCTCGAGTCGAGCCGGGACGGGCTGTCGGTGCACGATGCCGCATCCCGGCTTCAGCGGTACGGGGCCAACCGGCTCGACGTCACGCCGCCGGCGTCCGCGTGGTCGATCCTCGTCGCCCAGTTCCGGAGCGTGGTCGTGCTGCTGCTCGTCGTCGCGGCCGGACTCGCGCTGGCGTTAGGCGACGCCCCGGACGCCATGGCCATCGCCGCCGTCCTGTTCATCAACGCGGCGCTCGGCTTCATCACCGAACTCCGCGCGCGACGCGCGATGGACGCGCTGCGAGGCCTCGAGGTGCCTCGCGCCATCGTGGTACGGGAAGGGACGACACTCGAGATCAGCGCGCGCGACCTCGTTCCCGGTGACATCATCTCGCTCGAGAGTGGCCAGTCTGTCCCCGCCGACGCACGGTTGATCGACGCGGTCGATGTTCGCGTCACCGAGGCGCCACTCACCGGCGAGTCGCTTCCGGTGGAGAAGCGCGCCGACGTCGCCCTCGCGGACGACACGGTACTCGCCGAGCGCATCAACATGGTCTATCAGGCGACGGCGCTGGTCTCGGGATCGGCGCACGCCGTGGTCGTTGCGACGGCCGGCAACACCGAGGTCGGTCGCATCGGGGGCCTCACGAGCTCGCTCAGGGATGAGCGCACGCCCCTGGAGCATCGGCTCGACGGCCTCGGTCGTCGACTCGTCGTCGTCGCCCTCGTGGTAGCGGCGATCGTCGCGCTGCTCGGTCTTTGGCGCGGCATCCCGTGGGGGCTGGTGGTGCAAACCGCGATCGCGCTCGCGATCGCGGCGGTGCCGGAAGGCTTGCCGGCCGTTACCACGATCACGCTCGCGGTCGGCGTGTCGCGCATGGCCCGGCGGCAGGCGCTCATCCGCCGGCTGCCAGCCGTGGAAACGCTCGGGTCCGCGACCGTCGTCTGCACCGACAAGACCGGGACGCTGACCGCGGGCGAGATGGCGGTGAGCGTCATCGTCGTGGATGGTCGCGAGATCGCGGTGACCGGCACGACTTACGAGCCAACAGGGGAGTTTCGTGACGGTGATCGAACGATTCGCGCGAGCGAAAACCCGATCCTGCATGAAGCCCTTCGGATTGGCACGGTGGCGAATCGCGCCGAGCTCGTGCACGACGAGGGTCGATGGTACCCGGTGGGTGACCCAACCGAGGTCGCGTTGCTCGTGGCGGCGAAAAAGGGAGAGCTCGATCGCGATCGTTTGCTCCAGGAGCGTCCAGAAGTCGCTGCCGTGCCGTTCTCCAGCGAGCGGCAATGGATGGCCACGTTTCATCGCGTGCCCGATCGCGGCTCGATCGTCTACGTGAAGGGCGCCCCCGGACGCCTCGTCGAGCGCAGTACGCGCGAGCTGACGGCGTCCGGCGAGCGCGCACTGGACGAAGCGGGACGACAGCGGCTGCTCGATCTCAACCGGGCCCTGGCCGCGCGCGGTCTGCGCGTGCTTGCGGTGGCGCGCGGAAGTGCGCGCGAGGCCAACGACGACGCGGTTCGTGACCTCACGTTCGTCGGGCTGGTCGGCATCTCCGATCCACCGGCGGAGGGGGTGGCCGACACGATCCAGTCCTTCCGCGAAGCGGGCGTGCGCACGGTGATGATCACGGGCGACCAGCGACTCACCGCCGTCGCCGTGGCACGGCAGCTTGGGCTCGCCGAATCGGACGCCGGGGCGCTCGATGGAAGGGAGCTCGCGACGCTCGACGCCGCGACGCTCACCGCACGACTGGAGCACATCCGCGTCTTCAACCGAGTGAGCCCGTCGGACAAGCTCCGGATCGTCGAGGCGCTTCAGGATCGCGGCGACATCGTCGCGATGCTCGGCGACGGCGTGAACGACGCCGCCGCGCTCAAGAAGGCGGACATCGGCGTCGCGATGGGACGTCGCGGGACCGACATCGCCAAGGAGGCGGCGGACGTCGTCCTGGCGGACGATCGGTTCTCGACGGTGGCCGCGGCCATCGAGGAAGGGCGGGTCATCTTCGACAACATTCGCAAGTTCGTCTTCTACCTGTTCTCCTGTAACCTGGCCGAAGTCCTCATTCTGCTCGCGGCGGGCCTAACGGGGCTTCCCCTCCCCCTCCTTCCCCTGCAGATCCTCTGGCTCAACATCGTGACCGACACCTTCCCGGCGCTGGCGCTGGCGGTGGAGCCCCGCGAAGGCGACGTCATGAGACGACCGCCCCGCGATCCTGATGAGGCGATTCTCTCGCGATCGTTCCTGAGTCGGATTGCGCTCTATGCCGGGTTGATCGCGGCCGCGACGCTGGGCGCCTTTCTCATCGCGCTCGACCGCGGCTCCGAGGAGCGCGCGATCACGATTGCGTTCGTGACGCTCGCGCTCGCCCAGGGATTCCACCTTGGAACCGCGCGCAGCGATGGCCCGGTGCTCTCGTGGGTGCGCATCCGGGGCAACCCGTGGGCGTTAGGCGCCCTGGGGATGGTCATCGCGCTTCAGCTGGCCGCGGTGTACGTTCCTGCCCTCGCGTCGGTGCTTCGGGTGGTGCCGTTGACGAGCGCCGACTGGGCGCTCGTGCTGCCGGCCGCGCTCCTTCCGGCGGTCGTCGGGCAGATCCTGCATCTACTTCGCACGAAGGCGCCGGTGAGCTAGGTCTGCAGAAGTTGATCTGCTTGCTGTACATTCTGTCACCACCCTCTCTAGCCCGCCGTGCTCGTCCCCAAGCTCGTCACGACGCTCCGCGCGTACGACCGCACACAGTTCTCTGCTGATCTGACGGCCGGCGTCATCGTCGGCATCGTAGCGCTCCCCCTCGCGATCGCGTTCGCCATCGCCAGCGGCGT
>JAICOJ010000090.1 GCA_025930755.1 Gemmatimonadaceae bacterium | reverse complement strand
CGCTATCCCAGGCCGACGCGGCCGCGGCACCGGCGCTTCAAAACGAGGGTATCATCTCACGACGCGTTGGCACGCGCACCTTCATCATGCGCGACAGCGTATGGACCGACGCTCGAGGCTCGGAGGACACGCGGGTGGTCAAGGTGCAGGCGTATTCCGACGCATACTTCGCTCTCATTCGGGAGCTCCCCGATCTGGCCGCCGCGTTCGCGTTAGGCGACCGGGTCCTGGTCCGTGGGACGACCATCGCGATCGCGGTGGCGCCTGAGGGCGCCCAGCGAATGAGCGCTGCCGAGATCAAGTCCATCGTGGCGGCGTGGTGACGCCGGTGACCGGATGACCGACGACGTCGAGCGGCTGTTTCGTACCTATAACGTACCGCTCGTGCGCTATCTCACGCGCCGGCTTGGCGACCGCGACTGGGCGGAAGAGGTCGCGCAGGAGACGTTCCTGCGCGCCCTCCGCCAGGATCGCATCGACAACGAGCGCGCGTGGCTGTTCGCCGTCGCCACGAACCTCGTGCGCGACGAAGCGCGCAAGGACGCTCGTCGCCGCCGCCATCTCGCGCTGCTCGCTGAACGGGAGCGAGCCGAAGGACCGGCGGAGCAGGAGCCCACATCGCTCGAGCGGGCGCAGGAGGCGGCCATGGCACGTCGCGCCGTCGACGCGCTCGCCGAGCGGGATCGGCTCGCGCTCCTCATGCGCGAGGAAGGATTGAGCTACGAGGAGATCGCCGTGGCCCTGGACCTGTCGCCCGGATCCGTGGGAACGACACTCTCGCGGGCCCGGCGCCGCCTCGTTGAAGTCTATGAAGAACAACAGCGCGCGGGCGCGCGAGGGACGCATGCAGCATCTTGACGAAGGAACCATTCACGCCTGGCTGGACGGAGCACTGGGCCCCGAGGAGGCGGCACGCGTCGAAGCGCACGTTGGCTCGTGCTCGATGTGCGCGGACGCGGTTGCCGAGGCCCGGGGGTTGATCGCGGCTTCCTCTCGGATTCTGACCGCGCTCGACGATGTGCCGAGCGTCGGGGTCAGTCCGGCTCCGCGGCGCGCGAGACCGTCGCTCACGACGTGGCTCGTGAGGGAGAAGATCGCCGCGGTGATGACGCTGGTCGTCGCTGGGGGAGCGCTAGCACTGGCGGTGGCGCGCGATGCGCCAGATGCGACGCAGGTAGATCTCGTATCCGAGCCGGTGGTGGCCGCCCTGGAGATCGCGGTGGCCGACTCGCCCGCACCGCCGCCCGCTCCTGCCGCGCCGTTGCGCGCGCAGGCGTCCTCCGCGACGAGCGCGGCGAACAGACCGGCCACCGGTTTCCCGGAGAGCGCCCGCGACCTCGCCGCGAATCGTGAGGCCGACTCGGCGCCTCCGTCGCCGGTGCAAGCGGCCGCGCCGCGGGTGATGGCGGATGCTGTCGCCCCCCCAGCCGCGCGCATCGATGATTCCCTCCGCGTGACCGTCGCAGCGGCGGAGCGACAGGAAGCGGTGGAACAGTCGGCTGAAGCAAAGTCTTCGGTGGCTGACAAGATCGTCGGGGGGCTGACACGTCGGCGGGCCGCCGAAGCCCCGTCGGGTTTCGCCGAGCGTCCGGCGGGGCGGGCGCCGAGCGTCGGCGCGGCTGCTGGAGCGGCGGCGCCGGCCGACGAGCCGCTGCTGGTGCACGAGGAGAAAATGCTCGAGGATGGCCGCGAGGTCAGGCGCCGCATCTACCGAGTGGGCGATCTTCTCGTGACACTCGACGAGCGGGCGGCGACACCTACCCTGGAAAGGGCGCGAGCTCTGGGCGCCGATGTCGCCCGGCTCGACAGCGCGACCGCGACCGCGATCCGGTGGACCAGCGCGAGCGGGGCGGAGTTCACGCTCACCGGCCCGGCGCCCAAGGAAAGGCTGGAGCGGATTCGAAAGCAGCTGGGATACGAGTAGGAACGAGGAACGAGGAACGAGGAGGTGGCGCGTGATGGAACCGTGCTGCCTCCTCGTTTCTCGTTCTCGTTTCCTTATCGTCCTTAACGTACGTTAAGCTACGCCCCACCCCGCAGCCCGCCGATCATACGGTCGACCGACAGGTCGAAGAAATCCGCGAACGCGGCATCACTGGCGAAGCGGCCTCGCCGATGCAGGATCACCAACCCCTGTGCAAGCGCGGCAAGGGACATCGCCACGCTCTGGGCGTCACCCTTGGCCAGGCTCCCGTCTCGCATGCACTCGGCGACGCGGTCGACCACGAGCTGGAAGATCATGGGGCTCGCCCCACCGTCGCGAATCTCGCCCCGCCGGGTGGTCGGCGGGCGAACGAAAAGCATATGAAAATACGAGGGATAGCTCACCGCGAATGTCCGGAACACCTCGAGCGTGCGGCGCAGCCGCGCCTCCGCGGTGGGTGCACTACCGGCCTCGAGCATTCGATCCCTCAAGGTCCGAGACACCTCGCGTCCCACCTCGCGGATGAGCGCTTCCTTGTCGGCGAAGTGCCAGTACAGGGCTGGGGCGGTTACGCCGGCCCGGTCAGCGACCGCCCGCATGGTCACCCCCTCCAGGCCGTGCTCGCGGAGGACCTCGAGCGCTGACGCGAGGATTTGGGGACGGAGGGATTGAACAACTGTTAAGTTCACGGGTCGATTATGCGCATACCGGTTATCGCGGTCAATCAGCAGCATGCCCAGATCGTCACGAAGCGTCTCTCTTCCTCGGACCACGCGATTGCGTAGGTCGCCTCGCCGCCTGCGAAATACCTGAACGTCGGTCGATCGCGTAGCTCCGCGACGAGCGACTCCACTCGGGCGTCGCTCACGCTATCGCGAGCCATTGCGTCGATCGCTTCGGCCGCGAACGGGGGCGTGGAGGAGTCGACCGGGATCCGGTTCGCTCGCCGCCACATCTCTTCGGCGACGTCTTCCCGGATGGCATCGCGCATCCCCTCGCGGTTCATTCGCTCATCCGTCGTGAGCTCGGTGCCGCCGGGACGAAACGAAGTGCTGCCGAGGATCGAATCGATCTGCGCGCGCACCCGGTGCTCGACCACGGAATCGGTGAGCAGCGACCGGTCGTCGTTCTCGAAATAGAGCCAGGAGTCCCACGAGTCCGTGTAGAGGAGAGAATCCTCCGGAGACCGGATCTCCAGCGTCACATCGAGCGAGTCGTACCGCGAGCCGGTGGCCAGCACGACAAGGCGCTCCGCTCGCCGATCGCCGGTGAGGTCGATGTCGCGCGTACGGCGGATGGTAATGCTCGGTCCACTGACCGCGCTGTCCGATGCCGTCTCTCCGGCATCGCGACCGCAGGCGGCGCACAGGACCAGGAGAACGGCGCAGCGGGGAAGTGGTCTCACGGAAGCTGGTCTGCCACCTGATGCTCCACAGCGTGGGCCTTCTGCGGCTCTGGCGGCGTCACCGCGGAGCCGGTGGGAATCGCCTCGATGCTTCCGTTCTCCTCCGCCGAGCGAAGAGCTCGCAGCACCGTTCCGCCCGCGGCCAGCGCGCCGAGCAGAATGTACAGGTAGAACGTGTAGAAGCGCCACCAGACGAGCGACGCTCCGAAGAGCGCAACGGGAATGACGCCGCCCAGCGTCGCCTTGAATCCCACCTCGACAATGCCTCCGCCACCGGGCACCGGCGCCACGACGGAGCCGTAAAACAGCGCCAGCGGCCAGAGCACCAGCTTCGAGAGCGGCGCCTCGCCTCCTAACGAGTACACGATGATGGGGAGCACCGCCAGACGCGCCAGCACGTGCAGCACCGACACCACGAGGCCGAGCACGAAGTAGTCGAGTCGGGCATCGCGCACGAGTGTCGCGCTGGACCGCAGACGGCGAAGCGATCGCTGAATGGCGCGCCAGCGCAGCGCGTTGAATCCGATGCGTCTCGCCCACTGCGGCGGCGGCCCGCTCGATCGCCTCCACGCCAGCAACACGGCGGCGAGCCCCACACCGATGACGAACGTCGCGTATCCGCCGACGAGTCCAACGATCCAGCCAAGGCTCGAATCCGGCTCGTCGGTGAAGAAAAGCGCGATCCCCATGGCCACGATCACCAGCGCGAGCATCTCGAGAAAGAGCTCGGCGAAGAGCAGCAGGAACGTCGCCGCCGGCGAGATGCGCGCCTTCGCGAGGACGAGGTAGCGGGCCGGCTCGGCGCCCGTTCGCGCCGGGGTGATCGCCGCGGCGAAGTCGCCTGCCAGCCCGGTTCGCATGGCGACACCGAACGAAACGGGGATGCCAAGGGAGGCACCGCTGAGCCGAATCTTCATCGCGCGCAGCGCGAGGTCGACGGCAACCGCGGCGGCGCAGAGCGCGTGGGCGAGCAGCGGCAGCCCGACTGAGCGCTCCTCGACCGGCCAACTCTTGAAGATGATCCAGATGGAGACGCCGATGCTGGCGGCGAACGAGACGATCGTGATGAGCCAGCGGCGCCAGGTCATTTGGCTACAGTCCGTCGAGGTCGGCGAGGGAATCGAAGTGATCGAGGTAGCCACCTCGATCACTTCGACGACCTCGCCCACCTGGTTTCAAGCGTGTGGCGCCCAGGCCTTCTCGCCGGGCGTATACGGAACGCACGGGTCGAACCGTCCTGGTGACTCGACGTACCGCTGCGCCTGCGTGTAGCCGATTTCCGACGTGAAGTACCCCAGGAGGGTGAGCTCCTTCATCATCCGGAAATAGTGCGCGGGGGCATCGGCGGTGATCGTGGTGGGGGTCCCCGGTGCGGCCTCCTGCCGCTGATCCGGCAGATGCTCCTCGGCCGTCGGGCGCTGCTCGCGCCGTGCCGCATCACGCGCGTCCGTGTACGTCTTCTGCTCACGGTCGAGCTGCTCGAGCAGCGCGAGCCGCTGCTGCGGTGTCGCGGCCATGAACCCGGTGCCATTCGCCTTTTGGCTTGCCTCGTCCAGCTTCCGCATTCCCTCGCGAAAGACCTGCTGGTCCTTCGGCTCGTAGGTGTCAGTGACCATGAGCGCCATGAAGGCGCCGGTGCGCGCCGCCTTCGCCCCCGGAGTCTCCGTCTCGGGGAGCATCGTGTCCGCCACCTCATCGAGGAACGCGATGTCCTCCGGGGTGAACTCCCCGATCGGCTGGTTGTTGGTCGCCGGACGCCCACGCTCGCAGGCGGTGAGCAAGGCGGTTCCACCGACGAAGCTGACACCGCCGAGTATCAGCCCGACGCGGCGAATGGCCTCGCGGCGATGGATCACATTGGGGTTGTCTTCGTGTGTAGGCATCGACCGGTCCCTCAGAGGTTGCGACGATTGAGCTCGCCCACCGCATGGTCCGCGGCACGGGCGGTGAGCGCCATGTAGGTCAGGGACGGATTCTGACAGGCGGCGGAGACCATACAGGAGCCATCGGTGACGAAGACGTTCGGCGCGTCCCATACCTGATTCCACTTGTTGAGCACCGAGGTCCTGGGATCCCGGCCCATGCGCGCCGTTCCCATCTCGTGAATCCCCATTCCCGGGAAGTACTCGTTGTCGAAGGTCCGCACGTTCTTCACCCCGGTCTGCTCGAGCATGTCCGCCATGTCGGCGATCATGTCCCGCCGCATCAAGCGCTCGTTCTCCCCGGTGGCGCAGTCGATCTTGAGCACCGGCATGCCCCACTTGTCGGTCTTCGTCCGATCGATGCCCACCTGATTGGCGTGGTTAGGCATCATCTCGCCGAAGGCGGTGGCGCCGATTTCCCAGCGACCGGGCTCCGACATGCGGTCCTTGAACGCGCCCCCCACGCCGAGCTCCGAGACCGCTCGCCACCAGCCAGCGCGGTCGGCGCCTCCCTGATAGCCGAATCCACGCAGGTACGGGCGCTTCTCGCCAAACAGGTTTCGATACCGCGGGATGTAGAAGCCGGTGGGGCGACGCCCGTAGGTGTACTTGTCGTCCATGCCCTCTACCGCGCCCTCCGCGCCGGCGCGGAAGTGGTGATCCATCAGATTGTGGCCAAGCTCGCCCGAGCTGCTCCCCAGGCCCCCGGGCCAGACGTTTGTGGCCGAGCGGAGAAGGAGCCACGTCGAGTTGAGGGTCGACGCGCAGAGGAAGACGATGCGCGCCGTGTAGTCGACGGTCTCGTTGCTCACGGCGTCGAGCACCCGCACCCCGGTCGCCCGCTTGCGGTCGCGATCGTACAGGAGCTCGCTCACGATCGAGAACGGCTTGAGCGTTAGGCGCCCCGTTTTCACGGCCGCCGGAAGCGTGGAGGACTGGGTGCTGAAGTAGCCGCCGAAGGGGCATCCGAGCCAGCAGGCGTCCCGATACTGACACGCCTGTCGTCCCGGCAGCGCCTGCGTCGCGTTCGCGCATCGTCCCGGAATGAGGCGCCGTCGGCCATCGAATAGCTTGGTCAGGCGTCCGGCGATCAGCTCCTCCGTGCAATTCAGCGGGATGGCCGGCTGGAACTGTCCGTCAGGAAGCTGCGCCAGGTTCTCACGCGATCCCGCGATGCCGGCGTGACGCTCGACGTGGTCGTACCAGGGGGCGATGTCGGCGTAGCGAATCGGCCAATCGATCGCGATTCCCTCTTTCGCGTTGGCCTCGAAGTCGAAGTCGCTCCACCGGTAGCTTTGCCGCCCCCACATCAGCGACCGCCCACCCACCTGATACCCGCGGAACCAGTCGAACCGCTTCACCTCGGTGTACGGCGAGTCCTTGTCGGAAGCCCAGAATTCGAGATTCTTCTCGTTCAGCGGGTAGTCCCGCTTGAGCACAGGGTAGGCCTCTTCCATCGCCCTCGTGCGACCCCCGCGGTGGGGGTACTGCCAGGGCCCCTTCGTCGCGTTGACGTAGTCCTTGACGTGCTCGACGTTGCGACCGCGCTCGAGCAGCAGGACGCGCAACCCTTTCTCGGTGAGCTCTTTCGCCGCCCAGCCGCCGGAGATCCCCGATCCAACGACGATCGCATCATACTGCGGAGTCTGCATGGCATCCTCGGGAGTAACGGTGTTGAGACAGCCAATGTGATCGCGGTAGTCGAGCTCGTCGAGGTGAAGGAACGTCGTCGTTGCTGCCTCGATCACCGGGACGACCTCGACGTCCCTCGATCACCTCGAAAATCATTTCGCTCGCTTCCACTCCAGCGCCGACATCCTCGTCACGCCGGGAAATGGGACGTCATCACCCTTGATAGCGCGCCAGAGGATCTGGTTGAAGAGGTCCTCCTCGGCGACATCCTCGAAGGTCAGGTCGAGTCGCTCGGACTCGCGAGCGCCTCGTCCCTGAGATGGGTTGCGCTCGTCGAGTGGAACGGACGGAATGAGCGCTCGATACGGCGCAATATCGGGCGACTCGGTCCAGACGTCACGCAGCGGCCGGCCGTAATAATCGAACTGCGACAGCGTTCCGAGGCCGAGGATCTCCTCCATCGTGGCGATGACGTCGGTGGTGTTGGTGAAGCGGTGATGCACGCCCGGTCGCGCCCACGGCGAGATCAGAAAGAATGGCGTGCGGTGCGAGTCGACGTGATCGGGTCCGTTCTGCGCATCGTCTTCGACGACAAAGATCGCGGTGCTGCGCCAGAACGGTGATCGAGAGATCGCTTCGACGATCCGGCCGAGTGCGAGGTCGTTGTCGGCCATGTAGGCGCGCGGCGTAGGCGCGTTGGCGCGAGCGCCGGCGGTATGGTCGTTCGGAAGTCGCAGCACGATGAGCTGCGGCATCCGTCCCTCGCGTACGAACCGGGCGAACTCGGCGAGAAAGACATCGGCGCGCCGCTGGTCGGTGATGGTGAGGTCGTAGCCGGGAAACTCCCGATTGGTGTTGGCGGCGAGGAACGGCTTGCTCCCCTTGTAGCCGGCCGGCATGCGCGATTCCGGATCCACGCCCTCGGGGATCACGAACTCACCGTAGTTCCTGAACGTGATACCCGCGCGCTGCGCCAGATCCCACAGGTAGCCGCTCGCCGGCTCGGCGACGTCGTCCTCGGGCGGCTCGCACGACGGCCCGGTGCAGCGGTTCATCCCCTCGTAGTCATAGGTGCGACCACGATTCGAGTAGTTGGACGGAACCGTCTTCTGCAGATAGTCCGTCGTGTACGCCGCCACCGACCAGTTGTGGCCGTCGGGACTTACCTCCGCATTCACGAAGAAGCGGTCGTAGATGCCGAAGCGCTCCGCCAGCGCGTGATGATTCGGCGACACCGGACGCGGGAAAAATAACAGCGAGGTATCGCCGTCGCCGTGCGGAAGATCGGCGAGGATCTGATCGTAGGTGCGGTTCTCCTTGATGATGTAGACGACATGCTCGATCGGCGGGTATGCCGCCGACGGTGGGCGTCGCGAGGTCCAGTTGTTCGCGCGTGCCACGCGCTCGGTGAACTCCTCGAGGTCACGTCCGCGCACCCCGGCGTTAGGCAGGATCGTCACCGTGCCCGAGAGCTGTCCCAGCGTGTAGGTCGTGGGGCGCGAGAGGTGCGTTCCCGTCCCAGGGTGCGGGTAGTCGGGGTTGGGCGACGTGCCAAGGCCCTTCCCATTCACCACCCACACCGTGTCGCCGGCGAGGGCGAGCGCGGTCGGGTACCACCCGACGGGAATGCGGCCCGCAAGCTGGTCATCGCCCCGCGCGGTCGTGTCGTTCGCCGTCAGCGCCGAGAGATCGAAGATGCCGACGGCGTTGGCATCGGCTTCGGCGACGAACAGGCGCTTGCCGTCCCGGGACAGCGCGAGCGCGTTTGGCGTGCTGCCTTCGGCGGGGCCTTCGGGAGGCGGATCATCGAGGTGCTTGAGGAGGCGCTTCCCGCGTGTGTCGACCACCGCGATGCGGTCGGTGCTCCCCGAAGCCACGAACAGGCGGGACCCGTCGGCGTTCAGCTGGAGCGCGGATGGGTGCCGGCCCACGCGGATGCGGCCGCCGTCGTCGAGCGTCCCCGACTCGTTGGGCGTGAAGACGGACACGGTGTGTCCACCCCACGCGGACACGTAGACATCGCCGTTGGGCGCGACGGCGACGCCGTAGGGATAGCGCTCCGTCGGGTAGCGCGCGAGGACGGTGCCGGTGCCGAGATCGATTACCGCCAGGGAATCGGCGAGATTCTCGGCGACGTAGAGCCGTGTGCCATCGGGCGACGGGGCGAGGCCGGCGGGATAGCGTGTGCCGGAGCGTCGCGGGTCCGGCTTCCGCGCGAGGATCACCGAGTCGCGGAGCCTCGCGCGCCCGTCGCTCCAGTCGTAGCCGTACACCACGTCCTGATTTCCCCCGGACACGAACAGCACGTTCGCGCGGGGGGAGAACGCCAGGCCGATGAATGCCGCGGCCTGCGGAACCGTCTGCACGACGGCGCCCGTCGCACGATCGAGGACCTGGACCCCCTGCTCGCGCCACCCGTTGAGCAACAGCACGACGTGGCGACCATCGGGCGAGAGCGTCATCGCGAGCGGCATGGAGCCGACGTCGACGCTCCTCCCCGCGGGATCGAGACGCGCGCCGGTAGGCAGGCGACGCGCGTCCTCCGTGACTCGAGCGGTTTCGGCGCTTCGCGAGCACGCCACGATGGTGGGCAATACCACCGCGGCGACCGCGAGCTTGCGCCCCATCACATCCCGTCCTTCGCCGGGATCGCGAACAGCTCGACGCGATTGCCCTCGAACAGAGGGACGGCGACGCGATTGCGCTTCGTGTCGACGCCGATGTCGGCCGGACTCGCGACTCCGGGCACCGCACGCACGAGCGCGGATCCGTCGAGCACGTAGATACTCGAGTCGGCCCAGCTCGAGATGAGAATGCGTCCGTCGCCGAGCCGCTCGACGCCATCGTACTGACCCTTGCCGCTGGCGATCGCGGTCGCGGCCGAGTCTCCGGGCTTCCACGCGAGGATATCGGTTCCGGCGAAAGCGACGATGAGGAAGCGCTGGCCCGCGTCGTCCCAGGCAATTCCGTTGGGGCCGATGAGAGAATCGAACTGCAACGCCGTGGAGACCTCACCCGCGCGCGTCAGCTTGAAAACGCGGTCCGGTCCGGGGTGCGACATGCCCGACGCGGCTATGCGAATGCCAGTGTCGGTGATGTAAAGCGCCCCGTCGGGTCCAGGCGTGATGTCATTGAGGAAGACGGCTCCCTGAACCGGGTACGACGCGATCGCTCGGCCGGTTTTCTTGTCGAAGGCGCGTACGGCGTCAATGTCGGTGACCCAGAGGGTGTCGCCGGTGATGGCGAGGCCCTTCGGGGCGTTCAGCGTCACGCCGCCGCGACCGCCGGCGATGAACATGAGCGAGTCGACTTCGCCGCCCTCGGCGCGCACGCGGCTGATGAACCCGTTGTTGTCCTTTGCGCCCGGCGAGCCGTTGATGTTCGACACGAAGAACACGTCATCGATCGGGTCGAAGCGAACCGCCTCGGGCGTCTTGAACTCGGCCTGAATACTGGCAGCGCGCGCGAACTCAGCTGGTGCGGCATCGCCGGTGGCGCTATCGCCGGTGGCTTCGGTTTCGTCTCGAGCGCAGCCGACGACGAGGGAAAGGGCGGCCAGGGCGAGCGCGGGACCACGCAGGGCGGACATAAGGGTTACCTCGCAGAATTGGGTTGCGAAGCTCAGATTCTAGCGTGGGGAAAGTGACTCCGCGAGAACCGGAGGGATGAACGAGGAAAGAGGAACGAGGAAGTGCATGTGAGTCTCGTGCGCGGCGAGGCCGTCCAGCCACTTCCTCATTCCTCGTTCCTCGTTCCAGCCGAGGCGCCGAACGATGGCCCCTGCGAAACTCGACCTCTACCTGGAGCACCGCGACGAGTACGTCTCGCCGCGCGAGCCGGCGCTCGTCGATGTTGGCCCCGCGCGCTACCTGGCGATCGCCGGGCGTGGCAAGCCGGGAGGCGTCGAGTTCGCGAACGCGGTTGGCGCACTCTACACCGTGTCGTTTACGGTCAAGATGGCGAGCAAGGCCGCGGGATCGGACTACGCCGTTTCCAAGCTGGAGGGGATCTGGTGGAAGGAGGGCGCGTCCGTCGACTGGAGCTGGCAGCTCCTCATCCGAGTGCCCGAGTTCATCACGAAGAAGCATCTCGCCGATGCGGTAGCCAGGCTGATGGAGCGCGAGAAGGACGAGATGGTGGCTCGCGTCACGCTCGAGACCCTGGATGAGGGAAAGTGCGTGCAAGTGCTGCACATCGGCCCGTACACTGCAGAACAACCCACGATCGCGAAGATGCGTGCGTTCGCGAAGCACCAGGGGCTGTCATTCAGGGGCCGTCACCACGAGATCTATCTCTCCGATCCGCGACGCGTGGAAGAGGAAAAGCTCAGGACTATCTTGAGGCAGCCGGTGGGGTGAGGGTCGTCAGGGTCGTCGGGGTCCTCGGGGTCCTCGGCGTGCGGAACCCTGAGGACCCCGACGACCCTGAGGACCCTGACGACCATGGTTCTACACGAGCGCTGGTTCGTTTCGCGTCAGCATCCAGTCGACTTCTCGCAGCTGCTCACCGTGCAGACGGCGGTGCCGGTCGCGATCGCGCTCGCGGTCACGGCGGTGGCCGTTCTCGCGTGGCGGGCGCGCGGACGGCGTGAGATCATCCCTGGCCCGTTGCAGCTCGGGATGGACTGGGAGAACTACCAGCGGCTCCTGTCCTGGATGCCGCTCATCTTCGGCGTGCACACGGCCGTGCCGCTGCTCGTCGCCGGCGTGCAGCTCCAGCTGTTCGTCCCCAATCTCGCGCTCCCCTACCATTTCTTCGGTGGGCTGCTCGCGCTCACCGAGATCGTGATCGCGCTGAGCTTTCTCTACGGGGCCGCGACGAGAATTGGAGCGGTGCTGCTCGGTCTCGTCTGGGTGGTGGGTGCGATCTGGTTCGGTCCACTCTTTCTGCTCGAGCACACGTTATTCCTGGGCGTCGCGTTCTTCATGTTCGTCATGGGACGAGGACCAGGTGCGCTGGACATGACCCTCCAGCGATTTCATCGCCCGGTCGAGCGCCTCGTGCCTCGCGCCGTTCCCGTGCTGCGCGTGCTCACGGGCGTTGGCATCGTGACGCTGGCGTTCACGGAGAAGTTGTGGAACGTGCCGATGGGCGTCGAGTTTCTGGAACGCTACCCGCTCAACTTCTTTCCGGCCATCGGCTTCGCTGGTGTCAGCGACGCCGACTTCATCCTCATCGCCGGGACGGTGGAGCTGACGTTCGGGCTCCTGCTCATCTCCGGGGCGTTCGTGCGTCTCATGACCCTCATCCTCTGGGTCCCCTTCAACCTCACTCTTCCCTTCCTCGGCTGGCGCGAGCTCGTCGGCCATCTTCCGATTTATGGGATCATGGCGCTGCTCGTCATTTGGGGGGAAGAGCGCAAGCAGGCTCAGGACGCGTTCGTGAGCGGTGTGAAGAAGAGGGAGCGGGAGGCCTAGGGTCGTGGTGCTCGTCGATCTCGGATAAGGCCCTTGCGCGTCCGTAAAACGGCACCAAGTTTGTATACAATTCGCCCCTCGTCAGGATTGTGAAGGAGGCCGACATGCGCACGCGCCTGATTCCGCTCGTCCTCGCCGCGACCGCCGTACTCGCCGGATGCGCGGCCGCTCCACGTGTGCAGGGCGTGGCGCCCGCGGCCCCGCCGCCGCTTCGCGTCTGGATCGGCTTCCCCATCGGCAGCAGCCAGATCTACCCGATTTTCACCAATCGCGAGGCGCACGTGGCGATGTTCGAGGTCATCCCCGGGCGTGGCGCCACGATGGTGTACCCGTTCCACCGCGGGAACGAGATGGCCGCCGACGCCCACTACGCCAATCTCACGCTCCAGCCCGGGCGCATGTTCTACTACACCGACCCGTTCGGGCACGCGAGCTATCAGCCGCGATACTACTACGCGGTCGCCTCGGCGGCCCCGCTGAACCTCGAGCGGCTGCAGGCGTCGTTAGGCGCGACGCGGCGCGTCCTCGGGCGGATGTATGCCTCGTATCGGCCCTACGATGTGATCGACCGCCTCACCGAGATCGTCGTTCCCATGCAGACCGACGAGAACTGGGCCACCGATCTCTTCGTGGATTGGCCCATGCCTGCCATGCCGCGTTTCACCATGTATCGGTCGGTGCGGTGCGCGAACGGACGCATCATTCAGGTGGCGTCGAGCTACCCCTACTACGGATGTCCGGGGGACGCTCACCTCACGGTCGTCGCCGCCGACGTTCCCAGGGAGCCGCCCAGGCAGGTGGCGAAGGACAAACCCCGCGCCCCGCGCGACGGCGGGAATCGAGAGGGCGTCGAGCTCAGCTCGCCTGGCGGGGAGAAGCGCCGCGCCGTGCCGGGCGACCGGCCGCCGCGCGTCGGGGGCGTGATGCAATCTCCCGCCGACGGCATCCGGTACAGTGATGATCGCTCGTCGAGAAGGGTGCGCGATGGAGGATCGTCCACGGGCGGATCCTCCCGAAGCCCCGCGTCGGCGCCGGCGTCCTCGACCGCGGGAAGCGCGGAGCGAGGCCAATCCGTCGAGCGAGCGCAACCGGTCTCGAAGCCGGCGGCCGAGCCCAGAGGCGAGTCAGGAAAGGAGAAAAAGCCGTAACGAAAAAGGCGCTGGAATAGCGCTGGGGGCGCTGGAGTAGCGCTTGGGTTCTCAGCGCGTTCCCGCGCCCTCAGCGCTTTTCCAGCGCTTCTGATTTATCTACCGCCATTCCCATCGAGTGGTATCCCTTGTCGACGTACACGACGGTGCCGGTGATGCCGCTCGCGAGCGGGCTGCACAGGAATGCCGCCGTGTTCGCGACCTCGGCTGGGGAAAGGGGCTCGGTGAGCGGCGAGTTGGCTGAGCAATAGTCGACCATGGCCTCGATGATCCCGATGGCGCTGGCGGCGCGCGACGCGAGCGGCCCGGCGGAGATGCAGTTCACGCGCGTTCCGTACTTCCGGCCCGCCTCGTACGCGAGGACGCGCGTGTCGCTCTCCAGCGCAGCTTTCGCCGAGCTCATGCCTCCGCCATATCCGGGAATGACGCGCTCGCTCGCCATGTAGGTGAGCGACAGGAAGGCGCCACCGTCGCGCATGAGCGGCGCAAGGCGGCCGACCATCGCCACCATCGAGTACGCGCTCACTCCCATCGCGGTGAGATACCCCCCGCGGCTCGTCTCCATCAACGGCTTCTTGACCTCCGGGCCATTCGCGAGCGAGTGGATGACGATATCGACGGGCCGGTCGCCGAAATCATCGGTGAGCCGCTTCGCGAGTCCCTCGATCGAGAAGTCGCCGACCTCGCGATAGCGTTTGTTCTCGAGGATATCAGCGGGGGCCTCACTGAGCGTCGTGAACGCGGCGTCGAGTGGATAGATCTTCTCGAACTCGAGGACCCGCCCCCCGCTGAGCGCTCGCGACTCGTCGATCTTTCCGCGCTCGAGGAGGTTGAGGAAGATGTTGAGGGCCGGGGGCCATGTCGCGAGCACGATCGAGGCGCCCGCTTCGGCCAGCGCTTTCGCGATCGCGAATCCGTATCCGCGGTCGTCGGCGACGCCGGCGACCAGCGCACGGCGGCCGGTGAGGTCGATGCTCAGCATGCGCGTGAAGTAGCGCGTTTCGTGATGCGAAGCAAGAGCCCGCACATCCAATGCGTGACGCGTATCACGCTCGTCGCGGCGGGTTTGACTTGCCGACCGACATCGCTATCTTCGACCGCCTCGCTTCACCGGATGTCGAAGATGCCTGTCGTTCTGTTTGTCGATGACGAGCCCTCGATGCGGCGCGTGGTGCAACATGCGCTGCAGCTCCACGGGATCGAAGTGCACACCGCCGGCTCACTGGCCGAGGCGCACACCGCATGCGAGCGACATGCGTTCGACGGGGCGATCATTGACGTCTGGCTCGACGATGGGAGCGGGTTCGAGCTGTACGCCTGGCTGCAGGAGCATTATCCCCGCGTCGCTCGCAACACGATCTTCGTCACCGGGGACATCGCCGCCAATGCCGACCTCGGCCGCCAGGTCCGCGCGCTCGGACGCCCCGTCTTCGT
>JAICOJ010000190.1 GCA_025930755.1 Gemmatimonadaceae bacterium | reverse complement strand
GATCGCGCGTAAGAAGGATGGAAGGGTATTCTCCGGCGCCTCGGCCGACGCGCCGCGATGGCCGATGACGGGATGGGCAGCGGTATCGAGAAGAATCATGGAGCGATCGAGCTGAGCGAGTGCAGGGTGGCGAATCGAGGGAGGAAAGGCAGCGGGGCTGCAGACGTTCGCAGCCCCGCTCCTCGTTTAGGCAGACCGCGGGCCGTTGCGCCCGCGGCTGCGTGAGTCCTCGATCGATCCCTCTAGAACGTCACCTGCAGCTGCGAAAGGATCAGACGACCGAGCTCTGGCGCTCCAATGAACTCGCGGTGCTTGTCGCCGAACAGGTTCTGCACGTTCACTGACAGGATCGTGTTCGAGGCAAAGGGCAAGCGATATGCCCCGGACGCGTCCATCACGGTGTACGACTCGATCCTTCCGACGAAGACGCCCGAGTTCATCGGGAACGTCTCGATCCAGCGGCCGCGCAGATCCACCGTGAATCCGGTCGGCTGCTCGCGGTACGCGACGCCGAGTGCCGCCTTGTTCTTCGGGGCGTTCAAGGCGACGTCGGATACGCCGCCGACTTCGCTGCGCGGGAAGAAGTTCTTGTTGACGAACGAGTACGACCCGTTGAGCGACACGCGGTCCGTCATGAGGACGTCGAACGCGAAGTCGGCGCCCCACCGGTCGAGATCGCCGAAGTTCCGGTAGGTGAGGATGAGCTCCGGCGCCTGTGTCAGCTGATTGTCGGGCGTCACGACGCCGATCGGCGTGCTGGCGATGGCCGTTGCGGCGACCGCCGCCTGGGCCGGCGCGATTCCGTTCGCGATCAGGTACCCGGCCAGTTGCGGGCCCGCGAAGTGTGTCGTGGGCGTCTCGACGATGAGGGGACCCACGAAATCCGTCTTCTTCTCGAAGTACACGTCGGCGGCGAAGCGGAGGCGCTCCGCGACGAGCCCGTTGTAGCCAACCTCGTACGTGCTCGTGATCGTCGGCTTGAGTCGGCCGATGTCACGCACGTCGCCAGGTTGAACCACAAATGGCTGGTTCTCCGCGTTGCGCGCGAACATGACCGTCGGCACCTGCGCCGCGGTGGGCCGCGGCACGCTCGAGATATTCACTCCGGCCTGTGCTGCGACTCCCTGTGCAACCGCCCAGAAGTTGGTGACGTCCGGCGGCAGATATTGGAGCGGTCCACCGAGCGCGGCGGGCGTGAACGGCGACTTCATGCACAGCGTGTTGCCGTTGACCGCGGTGCAGTTTCGCCGGAACTGCAGTCCGCTTTGCGGCACGCCGACCGTGCGCACGTTGTATGGCCCGAGCTGCTGCGCGATCAGGTCGAGGAAAAGATTGTTCGTGGTTGGCGTATTGAAGGCGCGGTTGTACGTGAAGCGGACGGTATGACCCGTGTCCGGTTTGAAGACGAGCGCGGCACGCGGCGAGAAGACCGGGTCCTCGAGCTCGCTGTGATCGTCCCCACGCAGCGCGAGGACGAGATCGAACATGGGGCTCAGTCGGGTCTCGGACTGTAGGTAGCCGCCCAACTCCGCGATGTCGTCGATCCCTTCGTTTCGCCCGTTGATGGTGCCATCGGTGCGCGGCTCGGTCTTCGAGTAGTCGATGCCGTAGATGAACGACTGACGATCTCCGAAATCGAGGCCGTGCTGGATCTGCCCGACCACGACGCGCGACTTGTCGATGACGCGCTGTCCCGTGCGCAGCAGGTACGTGTCCGACGTATTGCTCGTGTTCAGGAATGCCTGCGCGAAGAGTCGATTCCAGCGAAACCGCGCCTGCCCGAAGTCGTAGCTCCAGTCCTTCGCCTGCGCGGTCCCAATCCCGGTCATCTCGAGCGCGCTTCCCGCGAACGCGCGGCCCCCCGTGAACACCAGCTCCGACGCGGGCGTGGGACGGACGTCGAAGCGAACCTCACCTGACCAGCGCTCGACGTCGAAGTCTCGTGGCAGAGTTTCAGCGGGATCCGTGTACTCCCAGTCCTCGCCCTTGAGAATCTGTCCGGAGACCTTGTAGCCGAAGCGCTCGCCCGATGTGCCGGCGTGGCGAACCGCACCGCGCAGCAGGCTGCGATTGCCCGCACCGACGCTCACCGTCGTGCCTCTGGACTCGAACGGCGACTTGCTGATGATGTGCATGACGCCGTTGGCCGCGTTCGGTCCGTACAGCGCCGCGCCGGGGCCCAGGACGACTTCGATCTGGCCGACATCCTCGTTGGGCGTCGCGATGAGATACGGAGTGTTCACGCGAAGCGACGGTACCGTGGCGTAGCGATAGTCGCTGATCGTGAGCATCGCGCCGGAAAAGACGTTGTTGAAGCCGCGCACCACGACGTTTCCGCCCTGCACACCAGTGCTCGCGTAGTCGACGCCCGGCACTGACCTGATCTGATCGACGGGCGTGAGCGTGGGCCGCTCCTCGATGATCTGCGGGGTCACGACCTCGGTGTGCGAGGGGGCGTCCTGGGCTTTCTCGGGAGTGCGGGATCCCGTGACGACGGTGGGGTTGAGGACGATGGCGACAGCGGAAAGCGCGATGTCGACCTCCGCCGTGCCGCCAGCGTCCACGACGACGTTCCGCCGCTCCATCTCGCCATACCCGATGCGACGCACCGAGATCGTATACGTCCCCGGCGCCACCGAAAAGCGATACTCTCCTTCATCATTGGTCATCGTGCCGCCGGCTGACGACCCGGTGGCGTGCAGGGCCTGAACCGTGGCACCCACGACAGCCCGGCCGCCATCGGCGTCGGTCACGCGCCCGCTGATCGTGCCATTCTGCGCGGCGGCGCTTGCAGCGGCGAAAGTCAGACCGGCGAAGGCGAACGCGAGCGTCCTGCGGATAGACACGACCATCACGCACCTCGGCATAGTGGATGAGACGGATTGGGCGCCAGTGTGCTGGATGCGGGGGGCGATCCAGCCTCGGATCGAGTTACGCGTGCTCCGGCAGCGGGCGTGAACCCGGCGTTGGGGTCGCGCGTCACGCAAGGGTAGACGGGTGAGGGACATCCAGCCATACGCGACTTGACGTATGGCCGCGTCGAAAATGTCGTAGGGCGTGCATTCCGGCAAGTATGCGTCCATGCTGGCCTTGCCTCACGCCGCCGCGCATCTTCTCCCTCGTATGCCTTCCATTCCTGGATGGTTCGCTCGCCCCGGGTCGCTTGCGTCCTGTGTGCTCCTCGCCATGGGGTGCACGCAGGCGCGGCCGGAGGTGGGGCTCGACCCGCACCGACACGCGATTCGCGTCAACCAGGTCGGGTATCTCCCCGCGAACCCGAAAGTCGCCGTGCTCTGTTCGCTCGATACCACTCGGGTCCGCGAGTTCACCGTAGAAACGAGCGATGGTCGCCGCGCGCTCGGCCCGTTACCCGCGGTGGCAGCCCGGCCGTTCGGTCCGTGTGCGTCCACGCATCGGCTCGACTTCTCCGCCGTGCGAGGGGAAGGACACTATCGACTCGTCGTGGCGGGAGTTCGCTCGCCGCTCGTGCGGATCTCGCGGACGGCGTACGCGAGTCTCGGGGATTCGCTGCTGTGGTACATGCGCCAGCAGCGCTCGGGATACAATCCGTTCTTTCGTGATTCGGTGCACAAGAAGGACGCCCTCCTCGTCGACCACCCCACGCGCGAAGGGGAATTCATTCCCGTGAGCGGGGGGTGGGCAGACGCGGCTGACTACCTCCAGTACGTCACCACATCGGCGAACGCCACCTATGTGATGATGATGGCGTACCGCGAGGCGCCGGACACATGGGGTGACGCACATCTCGCGAACGGCCTGCCGGGACCGAACGGCGTGCCCGACGTGCTCGATGAAGCGCGGCATGGGCTCGAGTGGCTGTTGCGGATGTTCCCCGAGGACTCGCTGATGCTGAACCAGCTCGGCGACGATCGGGATCACGCATTCCTCGACCTTCCCACTACCGACTCGTCGGACTACGGCTGGGGAAGGGGTGGGCCGCGACCGGTGTATCCGTGTACGGGGAAGCCGCAGGGACTCTTCGCCAACAAGAATCGGTCGACGGGATTTGCGTCGACGGCAGGGAAGTACACATCGGCGTTCGCGATCGGCGCGCAGCTCTTTGCCGACCGCGACTCGGCCTTCGCGCGCCGGCTCCGGGAGCGGGCCCTCGTGGCGTACGAGATCGGCCGTGCGCGCCCAGGGGTCTGTCAAACGGCCCCAGGCCGAGCGCCTTACTTCTACGAGGAGGACAACTGGGCCGATGACATGGAGCTCGGCGCCACGCAGCTCTTTCAGCTGACGAAATCAGCGCGGTATCTCACCGAGGCCGCGGAGTACGCGCGCCTGGAGCCAGTGACGCCATGGATGGGCGCGGACACCGCCAATCACTACCAGTGGTATCCCTGGCACAACAACGGCCATTACGAGTTGTGGCGTGGCGGGGGCGCGGCCGAGCGAGCGACCGCGGTTGGGTACTATCGCGAGGGACTCGAGCGCATTGGACGCCGCGCCGAGAACGGATTCCGCATCGGCATTCCATTCATATGGTGCTCGGCGAACCTCGTGGTCTCGCTGGCGACGCAGGCGCGCCTCTATCGGGAGATGAGCGGTGACACGCGTTTCGTCGACATGGAGATGGCGGCGCTGGATTGGATCTTCGGAGCGAATCCATGGGGCATGTCGATGGTGATCGGCATTCCGAAGGACGGGGTGTTTCCGCGAGATCCGCATTCCGTGGTCGCGAAGAATCTCGGGGTCGTCCTCACCGGCGGGCTGATCGACGGTCCCGTGTACCGATCGATCTTCCAGAACCTGCGCGGCATTCACCTGTTTCAGCCCGATGAGTTCGCCCCCTTCAACGTCGGCCACATCGTCTATCACGATGACATGGGGGATTACTCGACCAACGAGCCGATCATGGATGGCACCGCCAACCTGACGTATCTCGTGGGTGCACTTGCACGTGATGGCGCGCGGGTGGCGCCCTGAGCGACGTGCGACAGAACATCTCGAGCGGCACACCCTGGGAGCCCATCGTCGGCTATTCCCGCGCCGTGCGCGTTGGCAACACCGTGCACATTTCCGGAACGACGGCGACCGACGCGTCGGGGCGCGTCGTTGGCCCTGGCGATGCGTACGCGCAGACGCGGCAAGCCTTGAGAAACATCGAGTCGGCGCTGGCGCGCGCTGGAGCGCGACTCGCGCACGTTGTCCGGACGCGCATCTACGTGACCGACATTGGCCGCTGGCAGGAGATCGGTCGCGCGCACGGCGAGACCTTTGGAGCGGTGCGGCCGGCGACGAGCATGGTCGAGGTCCGCCGGTTGATCGACCCCGACATGCTGGTCGAG
>JAICOJ010000107.1 GCA_025930755.1 Gemmatimonadaceae bacterium | reverse complement strand
TTCTCCAAGGGCTACGGCCGCCTCGGCTGGTCGAAGGACGCGTCGCGCGTGGACCCCGATGCGACGATCTACGATCTCGCGTCGCTGACGAAGGTCATTGGGACGACCACTGCGATCATGATCCTCTACGACGAAGGGCGCGTCTCGCTCGACGCGCGTGTCGTCGAGTATCTCCCCGCGTTCACGGGCGGCTGGAAGGACTCGATCACCATCCGGCAGCTGCTCACGCACCGCTCCGGCCTTCCCGCGAGCCGCGATCTTTGGAAGATCGCGACGAATCCGCAGGAGGCGCGACTCGGTGTCGTCGACGCCACGCTTCAGTGCCGCCCCGGGGTTTGCTTCCAGTATTCGGATGTCGGAATGGTGCTGCTCGGCATGGTTGTCGAGAACGTCAGCGGCGTGGGTCTCGACCGCTTCCTCGTCGAGCGCGTGTTCGAGCCGCTCGGAATGACGTCGACGTTCTTCCGGCCCGCCGATTCGCTGCGCGCGCGCATTGCGCCGACCGACGTGAACCCGCCCCGTGGATATCCGCTGCGCGGTGAGGTGGCGGACGAGAACGCCTATGCGCTCGGCGGAATTGCCGGACATGCCGGTCTGTTTTCCACGGCCAGTGACATCTCCGTGTTCGCGCAGATGATGCTCAATGGCGGGCAGTACAACGGCGTGCGCATCGTGACCGACTCGACGATCGCTCTCTTCACGCGACGGGCTGCCGGCACTCGCGCGTTAGGCTGGGACACCGCCGAAGACAACGGCGGCGGGTCCGGCCAGTACCTCAGCGGCCGCTCGTACGGACACACCGGCTACACCGGGACGTCGCTGTGGATCGATCCGGACCGCGAGCTGTTCGTCGTTCTGCTGACGAATCGCGTGCATGCGGCCAGAGCACGCCGACCGGCCACGGTGATTTCCGATGTGCGCGCCGACGTGGCCGATCTGGCGGCGCTCTCGGTGACCGACGATCCGCAGCATGTCCTCGCGATGCCGCGTGCCTTCCGCGCCGACAAGGCGTCGGGGTGGAATCGCCCGACGCGCGTGCAGCGCTCGAAGTCGTCGAAGAACCGCCGCGGCGCGCGACGCGTGACGACGAAGAAGGTCGTCAAGGCGTCGGCGAAGAAGCCGGCGGCGAAATCAGGGTCCTAGGCGTTAGGCTCCGCGCTGGGCGCGGACAACGGATCCGCTTGCTCGTTCCCTGACGGGTTCGACGGCGGCTACGGGCGGTCCGGCGCAAGCTGGCCGCTCGGCTTTTTTTTAGCGAGGTGGTCGACGTGGTCGCGAATGTCACCTCGACGACCTCGACATCCTCGACCACCTCGACAACCTGGGCGCTCCAGGCGATGTTGAAGAGCCATGACTGACATCGATCCGACCAACGCCGCCGAGCCGCTGAACGAAGAGCAGGTAAAGATGGCGCTCCGACGGGTGAAGGACCCCGAGCTCAACCTGAACATCGTCGACCTGGGGCTGGTCTACGGCGTCCGCGTCGACGGCTCGAAGGTGAGCATCGACATGAGTCTGACGTCGCCGGGATGCCCATCGGGTCCTGAGATCATGACGGGCGCCGAAGAGGCGGCTCGTTCGGTCCCGGGCGTCGAGGACGTGCAGGTCAATCTGGTGTGGACTCCGTTCTGGACGCCGGAGCGAATTGAGCCTCGAATTCGAGCGTATCTCGGCATTTGAAGAGAGGGGTCAGGAGTCAGGGGTCAGGGGTCAGGGGTGGAAAGGCGCGGCAGCGAAGCTGCCGCGCTCATCTGATGAGGGCCGCTCGCGCGAAGCGCGGCGGCCCCTTTCCGTCCCTGACCCCTGACTCCTGACTCCTGACTCCTGACCCCGAGGGTCTACCGCTTCATCGCCCCGATGAACTCCCCACCCAGGACTCCCACCTGCCACCGCCGAAGGTCCTTCACGTCTGCCAGATCCGCGACCGTTTGAGGCTTGCGGCGTACGATCGCCTCGAGGCGGTCGCGAGAGCATAGAAACCCCGGGTCGATCGAGAGTCGTCTCGCGACGTCATCGCGCACCCGTTTGAGGCGAGACACGTTCTCCTCGAAGTCCGCGTCGCGCTCCCACCGCTGCCCGCGCGGGAATTTTGGCAGGTCGGCGTCGCGCACCGCATCGCCGCGCTTGATCGCGTCCAGCAGCTCGCGACCGCGTCGCTCGGCGAGCGCGCGCGGGACGCCCTTGATCTCGAGCAGCTCCGGGACCGTTCGCGGCGCGCGGCGCGCCGCCTCGAGGAGGACCTCGTTCCCCGCGACGCGGAACGTGGCGCGATCCATCTCAGCGGCAACCGAGTCGCGCCACTGGACCAGCTCGCGGAGTCGAGCGAGCTCGCGCCGTGAAAGGTCGCGGGCGCCCTTCACGCGAAAGAACGCTGCACCAGCCTCCTCGTCCTCCCATCGCAGGCCCTCGAGCCGCTGGAACTCTTCGACCGCCCATTCCCACCGGCCCGCGCGCTCGAGCGCCTCGCGCATCCGGTCGCGCAGCTCGAGGAGATACATCGTGTCCTGCGCCGCATAGTCCAGCATGCCCGGCGTCAACGGCCGCATCGACCAATCGGCGCGCTGGTGCTTCTTGTCGAGCCGGACGCCGAAGTACTTGTCCAGCAGCGCGGCGAGGCCGAACGCGGTGAGGCCGAGGAGCTGCGCCGCGATGCGCGTGTCGAAGATGTTGCGCGTGTTCCAGCCGTAGTCCTGGTGGAGGAGACGCAGGTCGTAGTCGGCGTCGTGCAGGACCTTCTCGACGCGCCGATCCTCGAGCAGCGCGCCGAGTCGTTCCGGGCGTCCGACGGCCAGGGGATCCACGACGGCGGTGGCGTCGTGCGTCGACAGCTGAAGGAGGTAGATCCGATCGACGAACCGGTGAAAGCTCGCGCCTTCCGTATCGATCGCGATCTCGCGAACGTTCGCCATCGATTCCAGGAATCGGTCGAGCTGCTCGGGATGGTCGATCCAGAGTGGCTGATGTGAGCCTGCTCGCTGTGCGGGTGCCTTCTGGCGTGTTGATTCCGGGGTCATGGCCTGCGAAGTATCGCCGTGCCGCGTGCGTGAGTGAAGGGGCGCGTCTCTTGCGCGACCGCCGCTGTGGAGCATGATGATCTGGTGCATGACCAGGCACTCAATCCTCGTACGCTGGTGCGAGGGGACGGGGCGATCGTCATCGACGGCGTCCCCGTGGCCCGCTGGCGGGACATCCCGCCCGACGAGCAGCCACACGTGGAGCGGGAGGTGCGGCGGTGGATGGAACGGCTCCAGTCGATAGCGAAGGGAGGCATTCCGCGCGAGGAGCGAATGCGTCGCGAGCGCGATGCGCTGCGCCTCGTGCCGATGCTCCTCGAGATGCTGCCGGACGCGCCGGAGGAGCCGCACATCGATCTGCCCATCGCCAAGGACATCGTGGCATTCTGGCATTTCCGAAATGAGTGAGAGGCGAAAGAGGGCGAACAGCGCGAGCAGCGCGCACGGTACGCTCTGTGCCCATGTTCGCCCTGTTCGCCCTGTGTGCCCTGTTCGCCTCGTAACCCCATGACCCCGAAGCCTGAAGAAGGTCTCACCCCGGAGCGGCGACGACGCGTTCCCGGCTGGCAGAGCCGCGATATCCTGCGTACCGGCGTCCTCCTCGCCGGACTCTGGGTTTTTCTGAAGCTCGTGTGGTTCGCCCACCCACTGATCCTCACCCTTTTTCTCGGCGTGCTGTTCGGGCTCGCCGTCGAAGGCGGGGTCGATCGGCTGCAGCGCTTCCGCATCCCACGCGGGGTGGGGGCGGCACTCATCGTCGCCGGGTTCTTCGCGCTCCTCGTCGGTCTGGGGATGTGGATGGCACCGACGCTGCGCGAGCAGGCGCGCGAGCTCCGCACGCGGCTGCCGCAGGCGATCGACAAGGTCGAGGCGTGGTTCAACGAGCGGCGGGAGGGGATGTTCGGGCTCATCCTCGGAGGCAGCGAGGTCGCGCAGACTCCGCCGGCGCCGGCCGGCCAAACCACCGCCGCGCGCCCGGACACCGTCGTGATCGTGATCGACACGAACACGGTGGTGCGGCCGGCGCAGCAGGCGCAGCCCGAGCCGGCCCGCGGGGACACGAGCGCCGTCGCCGCGGCGCAGCGCCCCGACGGCCCGCTCAGCGATCGACTTGGCAGGCAGGTGAGCGGGGTCGCGAAGTACCTCTTCCCCTTCCTCTCGTCGACGTTCGCGGTCTTCGCCGGCATCATCCTCATCATCTTTCTCGCCATCTACATCGCGGCCGAGCCCGACGTCTACCACGGCGGTCTGATGCACCTCTTTCCGCATCATGCGCGGAAACGGGCGGGCGAAGTGCTGAGCGCGATGGCGACTGTCCTCCGGAAGTGGCTGGTGACCCAGCTCATCGCCATGCTCGTGATCGGAACGATCACGACGGTCGTCCTGCTCCTGCTGGATGTCAAAGCCGCCTTCGCGTTAGGTGCGCTGGCCGGGCTCCTGGAGTTCGTGCCGACCATCGGCCCGCTGCTCAGCGCCATCCCCGCCGTCGCGATGGGCTTCCTCGACTCCCCCGACAAGGCGCTGGCGGTCGCCATCGCGTACGGCGCGATTCAGTTCCTCGAAAACCACCTGCTGATCCCGCTCCTCATGAAGGGCGGCGTCAACCTTCCGCCCGCCCTCACCGTCGTGTCGCAGGCGCTCATGGCGTTGCTCTTCGGGTTCCTCGGACTCATGGTGGCCGTGCCACTGCTCGCGGCGATCATGGTGCCAGTGAAGATGCTCTACGTCGAAGGCGTGGTCGGCGACGATATGACGGTGCTGCCGGAGGAAGAGGAGGAAGCGGCCAAGGAGGCTCCGGCCGGCGCCGCGTGACGGGGAGTATTCCTCGCCAGGAAATTCCGCTCGTCAGGCGATACCCGGCGCTGGCGAACATCCCGCGGGTTCCGCTCGGGGAGTATCCGACACCCGTCGAGCCCGTGAGCGTCCCGGGGCTTGAGGCGCCGCTGTGGATCAAGCGGGACGACCTCGCGTCCACCGCGCTGGGCGGCAACAAGGTGCGGGCCCTCGAGTTTCTGCTCGCCGATGTGCAGCCCGGTGACGTGCTGCTCACTGGCGGGGGGGAAGGCTCGACGCACGTTCTGGCGACCGCGGTGCATGCGTCACGCCTGGGCGCGCGCGTGCACGCCATTCGGTGGCGCCACGAGATGCATGCGGTATCGGAAGACGTCGCCCGCCGCTCGATGAAAGAGTGCGCCGTCGTCGAAACGTCCGGGACGCCCCTTGAAGGCATCGGTCGCACGGTGTGGCGGCGCCTGACGCTGCGCGCACGCTGGATTCCGTTCGGCGGCACGTCTGCGCGGGGAATCCTCGGACACGTCAACGCCGCGCTCGAGCTGGCGGACCAGGTGGAGGCGGGCGAGCTCCCCAGCCCCACGCGGGTGGTGGTGCCGCTCGGTACCGGTGGGACGGCCGCCGGCCTTGCGTTGGGATTCGCGGCCGCGGGCATGAGAACGGAGGTCGTCGGCGCGCGCGTGGTCCCGCGCATTGCGACTGGCCGCGCCCGCGTGCTCCTGCGCGCCCACGCCACGGCTCGCTGGGTGCATCGGACCACGGGAGTCGCGCTGCCCCGCGTGAGGGCGGGCGCCGTGCGCGTGGTACACGACGCATACGCCGGGGCATACGGGCGCGTCTCGCCCCTGGCAGCCGAAGCGGCGGAGATCATGGAGCGCGCGAGCGGTATGCGACTCGACGCGACCTACAGCGCCAAGGCGTTCGCCGTCGCGCTTGGTATCGCGCGCGCCGCCGATGGCGTGACGCTGTTCTGGTCGACCTTCGATGCACGATGGCTGCGGTAGCCTTCCGCGCGGGGGACGGGTCCCTCACTTTGTCGCCATGCAAATCGAGTTAGGGACGCGCCGCCTCTCCTACGATGATGCCGGTGAGGGCGACCCGGTTGTTTTCGTGCACGGCTTTCCGCACCACCGGAAGCTCTGGGCGCCGCAACTGCGTGCGCTCTCCGGGCAGTACCGGGCGATTGCCCTCGACCTACCCGGCTTTGGGGAGAGCGACATGCCCGAGCGGTTCACGATCGAGACGTGGGCCGACGGGCTCGCCCGGTTTCTCGATGCGATCGAGATCCAGCGCGCCGTCATCGCCGGACTGTCGATGGGCGGGTACATCACGCTCGCGTTCTGGCGTCTGCATCGCGATCGCGTGACCGCGCTCGTACTGGCCGACACACGCGCGGGCGCGGATACCGAGGAAGGGAAGCAGAAACGGCGCGAGACGATCGAGCTCGCCAGGCGCGAGGGACCGACCGCCGTCGCCCGCGCGATGCTGCCCGGCATGGTCGGGAAATCGACGCGCGAACGAGAGCCCTCGGTCGTGGCCACCATGCGAGCGATGCTCGAGAGCGCCAGCGTGGACAGCATCGTCGGCGCGTCGGAAGCGATGATGAACCGCCCGGACGCCACCGCGTCCCTCGCGACGATCGATGTTCCCACGCTGATCATCGTGGGCGACGAGGATGTGCTGACGCCGCCGAAGGAATCGCGCGCGATGCACACCGCGATCGCGGACAGCCGGCTCGAGATCATTCCCGGCGCCGGCCACGTGAGCAACGTCGAGCGACCGGCCGCGTTCAATCAGGTGCTGAGCGAGTTTCTCGGCGGAGTCTAGGGGCCCGCGGGGAGCCGTTCATGCTCGTTGGGAGCGGGATCAGAGGGCGGGCGGCAAAGAGATCAGTTTTCAGAACACCGAATATGGAATTCAGAAGCGGCCACTGGGCCCGTTGAGCGGCTCCCCGAGTGGTTCATCTGTATTCTGAATTCTGTATTTGGAACTCGGTTCTCTTTGGCCTTCCAAACAGCGGTCGCGTCCCTCCCCTCGCGGCAATATCTTTCCCGCGTACGCCATCCCTCGCCCGGACTCCGCATGCCCGCGACCGCATCTCCTTCCATCGAGCAGCTCGAATCGATCGCGCGAACGTTGCGCACGCACGCGCTGCGTGCCATCGCCGCCGCGAATAGCGGCCACCCGGGCGGATCGTTGTCCGCGGCCGAGATCGTCACCGCGCTGTATTTCGGCGGGGTGCTGCACCACGATCCGAAGAATCCGGAGTGGCCCGACCGGGATCGCTTCATCCTCTCGAAGGGACACGGCGTGCCGATTCTCTATGCCGCGCTGGCCGAGCGCGGGTATTTCCCGGTGGAGGAAGTGATGACGCTGCGGCAGGTGAACTCGCGCATGCAGGGGCATCCCGTGCAGGGGATGACGCCGGGCATCGAGGCATCGACCGGATCGCTCGGACAGGGGTTGTCGATCGGCATCGGGCACGCCATCGCGGGACGTCTCAATGGCAAGCACTTCCGCACCTACGTGGTGTTAGGCGACGGCGAGTGCCAGGAAGGACAAGTGTGGGAAGCGGCGATGTGCGCCGGCAACTACGAGCTCGACACACTCTGCGCGATCATCGACTACAATCGCTATCAGCTCGACGGCGCGGTCGAGGACATCCAATCGCTGGAGCCCATGCGGGACAAGTTCGCTGCCTTCAAGTGGAACGTCCTCGAGACCGACGGACATGACGTTCAGGCGGTGCTCGAAGCGTTGCAGGCTGCGCAGGAGCACCGCGGCCGTCCCACCTGCATCATCGCACACACCGTGAAGGGTAAGGGCGTATCGTTCATGGAGCACAACAATGAGTTCCATGGCAAGGCGCCGACGAGCGAGCAGCTACAGGTGGCGTTGGCCCAGCTCCATGGGAGTCAGGAGTCAGGGGTCAGGGCTCAGGGGGTGTCAGGGTGAAGGGATTAGGAGCTGTCCCGTGGTCTCCCGCACCCCATTCCCTGAAACCCCCGACCCTGACCCCTGACTCCTCGGCATGACAACGCTCTCCACCGTGCCCTACACTCTCAAAATCGGTCGCGCCACTCGCGAGGCCTACGGCGACGCGCTTCTCGAGCTCGGCCGCAAGAACCGCGACGTCGTCGCCATCGACGCGGACCTCGCCAAGTCCACCTTCAGCTGGACGTTCGGCAAGCATTTCCCGGAGCGCTTCTTCAACATCGGCATCCAGGAAGCGAACATGGTGGGGATCGCATCGGGACTCGCGTCGAGCGGAAAGATCCCCTTCATCTCGAGCTTCGCGGCGTTCGCGCTGTGCAAGGGCTTCGATCAGCTGCGCATGGGAGCGGCGTACCCGCATCTCAACGTGAAGGTCGCGGGGTCGCACGGGGGCATCTCGATCGGTGAAGATGGTGTCTCCCAGCAAAGCGTCGAGGACGTTGCGCTCGCGTGCGCGCTTCCCGGATTCATCGTCTGCATTCCCGCCGACGAGGTCTCGATGACGGCGGCGGTGCACGCGGCCGCGGCCCATCAGGGACCGGTGTATCTGCGGCTCGGCCGCCCGAAGGCGGCGGTCGTCCACGAGGCACCGCTCGACTTCGCCTTCGGCCGCGCCATCACCGTGCGAGAGGGCGACGCGCTCACCATCGTCGCCAACGGCTTGCTCGTCGCCCAGGCGCTCGTCGCGGCGGATCGGCTCGCCGACCGTGGTATCCATGCTCGGGTGCTCGACATGCACACGGTGAAGCCCATCGACGCCGAAGCACTCGCCAGGGCATCACGGGAGACGGGGGCATTCGTCGTCGCCGAGGAGCATCTCCATTACGGGGGGTTGGGCAGCGTCGTCGCCGCGACGCTCGCGCGGACGACGCCCGCCCCAATCGAATTCGTCGATCTCGGCGATCGTTATGCGGAATCGGGCAAGCCGGACGATCTGCTTCGCAAGTATGGCATGACGGCCGATGCCATCATCTCTGCCGCCGAGTCGGTACTGCGCCGGCGATGATGCAGGTTCCGCCCGGAGAGTCGATGCTGGCCGGCTCGCGAAGCTGGCCACTGATATTCTTCGCGGCGTGGACGGTGGGCAGCGTGGCGGCGCTGCTCTCGATCTGGCTCGGGCGGCAGCACGCCCGGCGCGTCAAGGTGATCTGGAGCGTCCTCGTGCTTGCCGTTCCGATTGTCGGCGCACTGGCGTGGTTCGTCCTCGGGCACCAGCGCCACAGGCGCTGAGCGGGCTCATTCGTCGAGCAGATACTCACGCAGCTCGTCGAAGCTGCGCGCGACCATCTCGGCGGCGCTCGGCCCGTTATCGCGAACGACATCGAGCCTGATCGCGCGGAATCCCGCGTCGAGCGCCCCCCGCACATCGGTGCGCTCGTTGTCCCCGATGTGAATGATCGTTGCCGGCGGACGTCCGAGCGCGGCGGCACACGCCTCGAACATTTCGCGCCGTGGCTTGGCGTGCCCGATGTCCATCGAGTAGATGCGCGCGGTGAAGTGGTCGAGCATTCCCTCGCGCACGAGGAGGGTATCCTGCGCCGCGCCCGAGGCGAAACCGGTGTCGGACAGAATCGCCAGGGGAAACCGCGTCACGAGTTGCCCGATCGTCTCCTTTGCCCCCGCGAGCAGCGGTGGTGGAAATTCGATCAGGGTTTCGTCGACGGCACGCACCGCCGCGGCCACGTGCTCACAGTCGGGGGGACGCGCGACGTTGAGACGTGCAAGCATCCAGCGAATGCGCTCGTTAGCGCCATACCCTCGATGCTCCTCGCGCCACCAGCGGTCCGCCTCGGCGCCCGCCGCGCGATAGAGCGCGTGAAACTCTTCATCGGGCACATCGCACTCGAGGTTGCGCAGCATCCGTCGCAGCGCGGCCTGCCGTCGCTCGAGTCGCGCGGGGAGATTGCTGCCGTCGAAGAGTGTGTCCCAGTAGTCGAGGGAGAGGGCGAACTGCATAGGGGCTCGAGGAAGGCGCTGGAGACGCTGGAGGCGCTGGAGGCGCTGGAGGCGCTGGAGGCGCTGGAGGCGCTGAAGGGGCTGAAGGCGCCAGAGGCGCTGACGAGCGACGAGTGCTTCCCAGCGCCTCCCGCGCCTTTCGCGCCCCCAGCGCCTCCAGCGCCTTTGGTTACCTCGTGGGCTTCTTCGGCGGATTGTCGCTCTTGAACACGTCGCGGTTGAGCTGCACGTACTGCTTCATGTTCGCCGGCACGTCTTCCTCGGGAAAGATCGCGGTGACGGGGCACTCCGGCTCGCATGCTCCGCAGTCGATGCACTCATCCGGATGGATGAAGAGCTGCTGCTCTCCCTCGTATATGCAATCGACAGGGCATACGTCCACGCACGCCTTGTCCTTCACGCCGATGCATGCTTCGGTAATGACGTAAGGCATCAATCCCTCGTTGGCTCTGATGCGGCAGCGCGTGCGAATACGCCTCGCCCGGCGCGGCGGGCACCCGCGCGTTCCGCGCCAATGGAATAATAACCCGGCCGCGAGAGCGGGCCAATCGCCGGAGCGAATCAGTGCGCTCGGTGGTCGGTTCGCTGGAATGCGAGGAAGTCGTGGACGGCAGCGACGGCCGCGGAATCAGTCGAGCGAATGCGGACCTCCGCGCCTCCGGGAAGGTCGTTGGCCTCATAGGTAATCTGCGCCTTCCGCTCGGCCATGACGCGCGCGCCGGGGACCTCCTGCGCGTGGACGAATCCAGGGATCGTGAAATCCCCCCGGGAGAAGCGGTCCGCGATATCGCGCATGTGGGCGCGGATCGTCGCGACGCCCGGGCGGTCGGCAGTGTCGCGCTGCAGCTCGATCCGCCCGCCATCGGGAAGCGGCTCGAAGCGGTGCTCCGATGTGTACTGATCGACACCCATTGCCTCGTGACCCCGGGCCTGGACGCCGGCGAATGCCGAGTCGTCATTCGCGGGGCGCTCCGCGGTATCGCAGCCCAAGGCGATCATCAGGAGAACCGCGAAGGGGAATCGCATCACCGTCTCCAGGGTGGTGGTGCCCCGTGCTTCCGCTCCAGCTCGGGGTTTTCGCGATAGAGCGTGGCCGTCCGTCCGATGACCTGCACGACGACTGCACCGGTTTCCTCCGCGAGCCGTTCGGCGACGGCGCGCGGGCGCTCCTCGATGGGACGGCCGAGCTGAACCTTGACCAGCTCCCGCGTGCGGAGGGCATCGTCGAGCGCGCCCACGAGTGTCGGCGTGACTCCCTGCGCGCCGATGTGCACGAGCGGATCGAGGTGGTGAGCTTCGGCGCGAAGCTCCGCGCGCTCCTTCCCGGTTATCGCCATGTCTCTTGTCGCCCGGCGCCCGCGCAGTGTGGATGAGGAACGAGCCTGCTCGTCGTACAACATGTAGAGGCCACCGACATGACGTCAAAGGTCATTCCACGGGTTCCCTCGTCGAGCAATGATCGTCGCGCCGTGCGAGTGAGCCGCCCCGCGCCGGCCGCGCGCGGTCGAGCAGCTCCCCTCCGGTGCGCCGTCGCGCCGAGCCGTTAGGCAGCGAGCTCCTCGTCATCCGGAAAGCCGTGCTGCTTGCGGCCCTCGGCGCCTTCGTGCTTCGCACTCACCTTGTACAGCTCGAACCGGCCATCGGCCGCCTCGGCGGCGACACGCAGCCGAAGTGTGTCCATCTCGGCGGCTGACATCGGCTTGAAGGCGTGAGCGATCTTGAGATTCTGCCGAAGCACCTTCAGGGAGTCGATGCCGGAGATCGTCGCCGCGACGGGAAGGCTCATCGCGTAGCGCAGTGCTTCCTCGGGAGTCACCACCTTCTTCTTGAGCATGTTCGCTTCGCCACCGAAGCTCTTCATCCCGAGCGCCGCGATCCCGCGCCTGACGAGCTCGGGAAGGACGAGCTGCTCGAAGCTGCGGAAGGTCGCGTCGAAGCAGTTGAGCGGTAGCTGACAGGTATCGAACGGGAAGTCGTACGAGAGCATCTTGAGATGGATCTCCGGATCCTTGTGTCCCGTGAAGCCGATGCACCGAACCTTCCCCTGTGCCTTGGCGGCCAATAGCGCGTCGGCGGCGCCCCCGGTCATGAAGTGACGCTCGGGATCGTTGTAGTACGCGACCTCGTGAATTTGCCAGAGATCGAGATAATCGGTGCCGAGCCGGCGGAGCGATTGCTCGAGCTGGCGCATCGCCGTCTTCGCATCACGTCCATGGGTGCAGACCTTGGTCATGAGGAAGACACGCTCCCGCTTCCCCTTGGCGAGGGCCTTTCCCATGCGCTTTTCGCTCTCGCCGTCGTGGTATTCCCACGCGTTGTCCATGAGCGTGACGCCGGCGTCGATCGCCTCATGGATGATGCGCACGGCCTCGGCCTGGGTGTCGACGAGTCCCAAATGGTATCCGCCGAGGCCGATGATCGAGACGTCGGCGCCGGTGTGGCCGAGGGGGCGAGTAGGCACAGGGACGGCGGGAGAATGCTTGGCGCGGGCGGGCATCTCGTCTCGCTCAGGGTTCAGGACAAACCTCATGGAGCGGCAATGGTCGTACCGGGAGAGTGGGGAACGGCAAAGATGACAGAATTCAGAATACGGAATTCAGAATGCAGAAACGACCGGGGGAGCCAGCAGCGGGCTCCCCGTACGTTGGTCTGCGTGCTGAATTCTGTATTCCGAATTCTGGCATCTTTGCCGTGCCCTAATTCCGCTCCCACGCGAACCCGGTCGCCAACCTTTCCAACCGCTTCTCGACCAGGTTGTAGCGAAGCACGACGGTTGCCCCGAGCCGCTCCGCCCTCCCCCGCATCGCGACATC
>JAICOJ010000042.1 GCA_025930755.1 Gemmatimonadaceae bacterium | reverse complement strand
TGGGGCCGTCGATGTAGGAGTCAGGGGTGCGGAGTCAGGGGTAAGGGGTGAGGGACGGAAAAGGCGCCGCCGGGTGGCCGCCGGCGCCTCATAAGAAGAGCAAACGGCGGCGCGAAAGCGCCGCCGTTTGCCTTTCCACCCCTGACCCCTGATCCCTGACTCCTGACCCCTGCTCGTCAGAACCACCCCTGCGTGTAAATCGACGCCCTCGCCATCGCCCGCGCTTCGGCTGCCGCACGCATCGCCTCCGACCGCACACCCGCGCTCGCCGCCCGAATCGCGTCCGCATTCACGCGAACCGCGCGCACTGCCGCGCGCGCGGCGTCGCCAATCACTTCGTGATCGACGTCGAAATCGAAGTCGAACTCGCCATGAATCATGGGGCCCATTGGCGGCATCGGCGGCATGGGAGGCATCGGCGCTACGTGGACCCGCGGAAACGAGAAGTCATCCCCATCGAAGTGGAACGACATCCCGCGACGCGCCTGACGGAAATCCGACGCCTTGCCCAGGGTGACCCGCACCGTCTTGTAGCCGCCGTCCGACCACACACGGAGCTCGACGTTGTCGCCCGGCTTCGCCTTCGAGATCTCGCGACGGAAGCGCTGAATCCGCGCACCGGCGATCTGCGCATCGCCCGCATCCTCCGCCCTCACGCGAACGTCGACGCCATTGATCGCCGCAATGCGATCGCCCTCGAAGATGCCAGCCTTCTCGGCCGGACCCGACTCCATGACGCTGCTGACGAAGATGCCGATCGTGTCGCGTTTGCTGCCGCTGCTTCCCAGGCCCAGTCCGAGGACCGGACGGTCGTCGAGATCGGCGCTCGAGATCCGGCGCCGAGTGGGCAGGTCCGCCGCCGCGATCGTCTTCACGCGGACGTTGCGGAACTGACCGTCATCATAGACGCGGAGCTCGACGTCGTCTCCCGGCTTCACCTTGCGGAGCTCCCGGGTGAAGCGGCGCGACAGAATGCCGGACATGTCCGGCTCACCCGCGTCAGCGCTCGACAGCGTGAGCTTCACGCCATTGACCGCGGCGATCCGGTTGCCCTCCTCCAGCCCCGCCTGCTCGGCAGGTCCGCCCGACGTGATCGCGGTGATGAGGAGGCCGAGCGTGTCACGCTCGCCGCCACTCGACGTGCTGATGCCGAGCACGGCACGCTCGTCGTCGTCCCCGCCGATCGTCCAGACACGGGGAGCCGGGGTGCGCGTGCGCACGCGCTCACGTTCCCGTTCGCGCTCTTGCTCCTGGCCGAAGGCGTACCAGGGGAGCAATACGACCGCCAGCGCAGCCAGGGTGGATTCACGAAGCAGCATAAAATGACCTCAGGTTGGTGTGTTCTGTCGAATGGGACACGCCGGTTCCGATCAGGGTTGCCGTGAAGATCTTTCGGGCGGACCCGAAGAGAGTGTTTGTGAAGGCAGGCCGACAGGCGATATTGGGTCATGGCCACCATGTCTCCTGCCGGCCCCGACCTCCACGAATTCCAGCACCACTGGCAGGATGAGGCGGACGCGGCGTTTCTCTACCGCGTTCTCGCTTCCTCTGAGGGCGACCCCAAGCGCCGCGGCATCTACTCGCGGCTCGCCGAGGTCGAGGACCGACACGTCCAGATCTGGTCGGAGCTGCTGACCCGCAACGGCCAGCCGCCCTCGACGCATCGTCCAAGTGCCCGGGCGCGCCTCCTGGCGTTCCTGGGGCGTCGGTTCGGTCCCAATTTCCTTCTCCCCTTGCTCCTCGCCGAAGAAGGCCGCGAGGTGAAAGGCTACCTCGCCCTGCACCGCACGACCCCGCGCGGGGCGATGGGAGGCAACGAGGCTCTCGTTCTGGCCCGCGAGTCCGCCGAGCACGCGAGCACCCTCGCGGCGATCTCGGGGAAGAGTGCGGAACCGTGGCACCGTGCCGAGTCGGGTGGATTCCTCCGCAACGTCGTGTACGGATTCAACGACGGCCTGACCGCGAACTTCGGTCTCGTTGCCGGAGTCCTCGGCGCTGCCTCGATCAGCGCGCATGCGACCATCATCGTCGCCGGCGTTGCCGGCTTGATCGCCGATGCCCTTTCGATGGGCTCGAGTGGCTACCTCGCCGCCAAGAGCGAGCAGGAGGTCTACGCGCACGAGATCGCGATGGAGCGGCAGGAGATCGAGCTCATGCCCGAAGTCGAGCGCGACGAGCTCGCGCTCATTTACGAGGCGAAGGGGATGCACGCTGACGCCGCGCATGCGCTCGCGACCGAGGTGATGGCGGATCCCCAGCGAATGCTCGATGAGAAAGTGCAGGAGGAGCTCAAGATCGGCGAGCAGGGTGCTTCGCCGCTGCGCGAGGGTTGGGTCACCGGGCTGGCGACGGCATTCGGCGCCGCGATTCCAGTGACGCCATTCCTCATGCTGGACGGGATGGCGGCGATCTGGGTGTCGTTCGGGGTGTCGATGGCGTCCCATTTCCTCGTTGGGGCGGCGCGGTCGGTCTTCACCGGCCGGGGGATCATCCGCTCGGGCATGGACATGTTCGTGGTCGGACTCGGCGTCGCGGTGGTGGGATATTTCGTCGGCGACTGGGTGGCGCGTCTGCTGTAAGGGGGGCGCCAACGTCGCCCGTCGCGGCGCATTTCCCTTTTCGTGGGCCGTCGGCTCCTTCGTGGAGCGTTGATGCCGATTCTCGACACATGCCGCGCGACCGCGACAGGGCAATCAGCGAAAGGTATTGGGTAAATCGTTGCGCGGTATGTCGTTATCGCACGGGCTCGGGGCGGCACCGCCCCTGCACCACCCGCGGCACGCCCCGCAGCCCGTGCCGGCGTAGACTCAACGCCTCCCCAGCGATCCGGCACGGGCTCGGTGGCGCCAGCCTAACGATCCGAGGCCGGGGGCGTCGCGGCGGGATCCTGTTCCCCATCAGCTCGAGAGCTCCGAGGTCGTGGTCCCTGCACAGCACACAACTCACCCCGACGCGATGACCGCCCCCCGCCGCGCCGGGATGTGGAAGGTGCTCGGTATCATCGGCCTCTCGTTCATCGTCGCGCTCGTGCTGGCCGAGCTCCTGCTCCGCCTGTTCGGCCTCGCCCCCACGGAAGGGCTCGCCACCGTGAACGTATCGGACTTCCGGCGCCTGCCCGGCATCTTCGCCCCGAATCAGGAGCTCGTCGTTAGGCAGATCCGGGCGCTGCCCTACCGCGTGGCGATCGACAGCCTGGGCTACCGCGGCGCGCCGTTTCCGCGCGACAAGCCGCCCGGCGAAACGCGCATTCTCTTCGTCGGCGATTCCTTCATCCACGGCGATTTCGTGGACAACGACGAGACACTCCCGGCCCAGCTCGAGCGTGCCCTCGGCGAGCGGTGTCACAACGTCCGGGTCATCAACGCGGGGCTCGGCGGCTCGACCATCGTCGACCATCGCGAGCTCGTTGCGCGGGCGTTGGCTCTTTCCCCCGATCTCGTGATCGTGGGGTTCAGCGAGAACGACGTCTCCGACCTCGGCCGGCCCACATCCATGTGGGAGCAGCTGCGCGAGAATCGCGAGCTCAAGTCACGATTCCCCATGTCTCTGTTGTACGGACCGCTCCGCAACACGGCGCTGTGGAATCTCGCGCTCGCGGTGCGCGGGCGGCTCAACGCCGCGCGTGGAGCGGAGGTGTCGCCCGCGGCGCCGATCACGAGCGATTCCGATCGCGCCGTGGCGCAGCTACGAGATCGCTACGAGGCGGAGCTGATCGCGATTCGTGATCTGCTGCGCACGCGAAACATCCCACTCGCCTTCGCGGCGTTCCCCGCCCATCTCACGGTGTCGGGCACCTGGCGCCCGGATCAGATGCGATGGGCGGTGACCATGGCCGCGGAGGCCGGAATTCCGGCGTTCGACCTCTTGCCGACCCTCCAGGAGCTTCGACTTCCCGCGGAGTCGCTCTTCCTGTTGCCGCACGACGGGCATCCATCACCGAGGGGATACGGCGTCGGCGCGTCGTACCTTGCGGAAAGACTTGCCCAGCTTCCACCCCTCTCGGGCGTCTGCCGGACTCCCGCCACGTCGTAACGTCGGCCTTACATCACCAGGTTGAGGAGTCGTCCTGGCACGAAGATGACCTTCTTCGGCGTCCCGGTCGCGAAGCGCTTGATGGCGTCGTCGGCGAGAGCCGCCGCGACAGCGTCCTCCCTGGGAATGTCCGGCCGCACGCGCAACCGGCCGCGCACCTTTCCATTCACCTGGACGACGAGCTCGATCGTTTCCTCGGCGGCGAGCGCTTCATCGTAGCTGGGCCAGCCGGAATCGAACACGCCGCGATCGTGACCGAGGCGCTCCCACAGCTCCTCGGCGATGTGCGGCGCGAACGGTGACACGAGCTGCACGAGGGGCTCGACCTCCGCGCGGTGGGCGCGTCGCTCGCCGGCCCGCAGGACGTTCATGTACTCCATCATCGCAGCGATGGCGGTGTTGTAGCCCAACCGTGGAACGTCATCGCCGACCTTCCTGATGGTCTGGTGCAGCTTGCGCAGTACCTGTGGATCAGGGGCGCCGTCCTCACGCCGCTCGAGCACCGTGGTCCACAGCCGGTCGAGGAAGCGCCGGACGCCGGAGATGCTGCGGTCGCGGAAATCGCCCCCTTCCTCGAAGGGGCCGAGGAACATGAGGTAGGTCCGAAACGCGTCCGCGCCCCACTCGCGGATGTACTCGTCAGGCACCACGACGTTGCCGCGGCTCTTCGACATCTTCGCGCCTTCGCGCACGATCATGCCATGCGCCCGAAAGCGCGTGAAGGGCTCCTCGAAGTCGACGTGACCGAGCTCCTGGAGCACCATGGTAATGAAGCGCGAGTAGAGCAGGTGCAGGACGGCGTGCTCGTTCCCGCCGATGTACGACGTAACGGGGAGCCAGCGCCGCGTGCGCGCGGGATCGAACGGCCGGTCGTCGAATTCCGTGCTCGGGTAGCGCAGGAAGTACCACGCGCTGTCGAGGAAGGTGTCCGAGACGTCGGTCTCACGCCGCCCCATTTTCCCGCACTCCGGGCAGGGGACGCGATACCATTCCTCGTGGCGCGCGAGTGGTGAGATCCCGGTGTCATCGGGACGGAAGTCCTTGACGTACGGGAGCTCGACAGGCAGGTCTTTCTCAGGGACCGCCTGCATTCCACAGTCATCGCAATAGATGATCGGGATGGGCGGCCCCCAGTACCGCTGGCGCGAGATGCACCAGTCATGGAGCCGGTAGTTCACGACCGGCCTGGCGACGCCGGCGGCCTCGAGCCACGCGACGATCCGGCGCTTCGCCTCCGGAACGGTGAGGCCATCGAATTGCGCCGAATGCACGATCAGCCCGCGCTCGTTTTCGGTGTACGGAGCGTCCAGCGGAGCGTCCGCCTGACCTGGCGCCTCCGCCACCACGCGCACGATCGGCAAGCCGTACCGCGTGGCAAACTCGAAGTCGCGGTCGTCGTGGCCCGGCACGGCCATGATCGCGCCGGTACCGTACTCCATGAGCACGTAATCGGCGATCCAGATCGGAATCGCTTCGCCCGTGGCTGGATTCCGCGCGAACGCACCGGTGAAGACGCCGGTCTTCTCGCGGGATTCGACGCTCTTGCGAGTCGTTAGGTCCTGCCGATTGGTGCGCTCGACGTACGCCGCCACATCGGTCCGCCGGGCTTCGGTCGTCAGCGCATCGACGAGCGGGTGCTCCGGCGCCAGCACGAGATACGTAGCTCCGAAGATGGTGTCCGCACGCGTCGTGAACACCGGGATCCGGGCTTCCTCGTTCCTCGTTCCTCGTTCGACTTCAAAAACGATCTCCGCGCCTTCCGACCGGCCAATCCAGTTGCGCTGCGCGTTCTTCGTCGACTCGGACCAATCGATCCAGTCCAGATTGTCGAGGAGCCGAGACGCGTAGTCGGTGATGCGGAAGAACCACTGCTCGAGGAATCGCTGCTCCACCGCCGTTCCGCAGCGCTCGCACGCGCCATTGATCACCTGCTCGTTGGCGAGGACGGTCTTGTCGAACGGACACCAGTTGACCGCCCCCTTCTGCTTGTACGCGAGGCCGCGTTTCAGCAGCTGGAGAAAGATCCACTGGGTCCACTTGTAGTAGCGCGGATCGGTGGTCGACAGCTCGTGCTCCCAATCGAGCATGAGCCCGGCGCGCCGCAGCTGCCGCCGGAAGTTCTCGATGTTCTGGGGAATCAGCTCCCGGGGATGGACGTCCACCTTGAGGGCATAATTCTCGGAGTGGATGCCGAACGCGTCGAACCCAATGGGCTCGAACACGGTGTGCCCTTGGAGCCGCTGGAATCGTCCAAAGATGTCGTTCCCCGTGAACGCGAAGAGGTTGCCGATGTGCAACCCCTCCGCCGAGGGGTACGGGAACATCATCAGGACGTAGTACGGCCGTTCGCCCGCATCGAGGTCGGCGCGGTTCGTTCCCTGGGCCCGCCAGCGAGCCTGCCACTTCTCCTCGATGGCGGCGGGGTCGTAATTCGCCGATTCCTCGGCTAACGGTCTGGACGTCGTGAGAGTCATGTGAGGGCGGGCGGGATGGCGTGGCCGTCGCCGCTCCCGGTGCACTGCCGATGTCGAGCGCTTAAGCGCTTGCCTAATTGCAATTTAGCAGCAGGGACCGCGCAGACAAGCGAGCGATGAGCCGCACCCATACAGTTCCTCTGGATCCGGACCTGATCGACGTCGAGGCCAAGCGGACGTTCCACACCCGCCTGGTCCTCGGTATCGGCGCCGTGTCGCTGGTCGCGCTGGCACTGATTGCGTGGCCCGTGTCCCAGTGGCTGGGCCGTGACGAGCGTGTGCGCGTCGACAGGCGGCTCAGCGACGCCGCGACCCTCGCCGCCGTGCGCGTGGAGCGATATCTCGGCGACCACGAGCGACTGGTGACCGTTCTGGCGTCGTCGCCCTCCGTCGTCGATGCGGCGCGCGCGGCCGGCGAGCAGTGGCGACGCGACGGAATGGCGGGGCGCCCGCTGGCGGAGCTCGAGGCGCGGTACGATGAGCGGCGGAGCCTCGACATCGACACGCGGCTTCGCTCCTATTTGCGCCAGCTTCGGAGCACCGGAGACATCGCCGAGATCATCCTGACCGATGTGCACGGCATCAACGCCGTCACCACCGGCCGGACGTCCGACTTCGTCCAGTCCGACGAAGAGTGGTGGCAGCGCGCCATGCACGATGGCGCCGTCGCCACGGATGCCGCCTACGATTCGTCGGCGCGCGTCGTCTCGATCTCGATGACCAGCGTCGTCCGCGAGGGGGCGGACGGGCCCGCGTTAGGCGTCCTCAAGGTCGTCTTCGGACTGCGCGGCATCGACCAGGAGCTCACGCGTCTCGCCGGCGAGTCGGACATACGCATCGAGCTGCTCGACGAAGATGGTCTCGTCGTCGCCGCTTCGAGCAGCGCCCCTCGCATGCGTCCCCTGGAAGGGATTCAGGGACTGCCCGCGGCGCACACCACGGGCGTCGTGACGCTGCGGTCGGCCGAAGAGCGCGAGCGGGCGGCGGTGCGAGCGACGAATGGCGGGCATTGGCGGATCGTCGCTCATCAGTCCGAGACGCTCGCCTTTGGTCGCCTGCATCGCATCCAGTTCGTGATCATCGTCTTCAGCCTCCTCCTGTTCGTGTTCATCGTAGCGGCGATGCTCTTCCTCAATGCGTTCGTCGCGAAGCGGGTGAGTGAGCCGGCCTCGGCACTCGCGAACGCCGCCGAGCAGGTCGCGTCCGGCGATCTGAGCGTGACGGTGTATGCGTCGGCCGAGACCGATGAGGTCGGGCGCTTGAGCCGCGCGGTTGACACGATGGTCGATGAGCTGCGCCGGCTCGTCTCGGCGATTCGCGCGGCCGCGCAGGAGACGGCGGCGATGGCTGCGCAGATCACCGCGGGCTCCGAGCAGATGTCCGCGTCGGCGTCGGAGATGGCGCAGACGTCGAACGATCTCAGTCATCAGTCCACGGAGATGGCCCAGACGACGCAGCGCATCGCCGTTGATGCCGCCCGACTCGTGGAGATCTCGACGCGGCTCGCGACCGGCGCACGCGACGGCGTCGAGCGCAACGTTCGTCTTCGCGAGCTCGCCTCGGCGAACCGTCAGCGGCTGGACGAAGGCTCCACCGCGCTCACGGCACTCGTCGCCGATGCGCAGGCGGGTGCGGCCGCGTCGGATGCGCTGGTCCGCGCGAGCGAAGAGATTCGCGCGTTCGTGACTCTCGTCCGACGCATGGCCAAGCAGTCGAAGCTGCTCGCGCTCAACGCGTCAATGGAGGCGGCTCGCGCAGGGGAGCACGGCGAAGGGTTCGCGGTGGTGGCGAGCGAGATTCGCAAGCTCGCCGCGACGTCCACCGAGGCATCCGAGCGGACGGAAGCGATCGTCAACGACGTGCTGACGCGCGTCGACGAGTCGCGGGCGACGAGCCAGCGCACGATGCAGACGGCGACGGCGGTGCAGGCCGCCACGCAGCATGCCGTCTCATCCTTTCATCAGATCGAGAACGCGGTCATCGAAGCGGAGACGTGGGTGGGCACGATCGAGCAGTCCGCCGGCGAGTCGAACACCCTGGTTGCGGAGATGACGACGCGCCTCGATGCGATCGCGCGAGGCACGGATGCCTTCGCTTCGGCTATGGAGCAGGTCGCGGCTTCGAGCGAGCAGCAGAGCGCCAGCACGCAGGAGATCGCGGCTGCGGCCTCGATGCTCGCCACGGCCTCCGAGCAGCTCTCGCGTCTGGTTGCAACGTTCCGGACGGACCGGGGGGTGACGTCACTGGCGGACATGCTGCCGCCGGCGCCGGCGCCCGCCGGTGCCGAGGCTCCGGCGGAGGAGCATGAGCCGGTGGAGGCATAGACTCTCTGGGAACGGCAAGGATGACAGAATTCAGAATGCAGAATTCAGATAAACCAAGCGGGGAGCCAGTGTTGGCTCCCCGTCGCCGTTTCTGAATTCCGTATTCTGAACTCTGTCATCGTTGCCGTTAAGACCGTTTTACGCCCCCTCGAAATACGCGCGAATGCACGTCGTCACCACCCACTCCCTCAGCTGCCTCTCATCACTCGAGCTCGATCGCGCGCTTCGTGGCTCGTCCATCACCTGCTTCAGCGTGACGATCAGCTCCTCGGGGCGGAGCGCGCGCTCGCGGGCCTCACCGGCCACGGCCCGAAGCGCCGCCTGAAGCGCCTCATCCCCGGCAGCCGGAGTTTGTCTACGGTCGTTAATGGCCCTCCGCAGGTGCTCGAGCGTTGCCTCACTGAGGGGACGGGACTCGGGCATCAGAGGGTTCGGCGCATTCATTGCGGGCGGGGACGCTGGCAGGACCGCGGGGGCCTCACGTCGGCGTGAAGGCGCGGCGGGACATCATACATTCGTTTTCCTGACGAGTCAAAGGGGCCGCGGTGCATCCGTTGCACCTTGGTACCCTGCCGCACCCAGTGGAGAAGCTGGACTATCCCGAACTCACTCTCGAAGATTCTGGTCCTTGCCCGCGAGCCGCTCGTGGCGGCGCTCGTGGGCTTGCTGCTCGAGCTCGACAAATACGAGCCGGCCTTCGCGCTCCCCAATGAATCGCCTGAAGAGGCGGTCCGACGCGTGCGGCCCTTCCTCGTCCTCCTGCTCGACGGCGCCCTCGAGGAGGCGGCCTCGGATGTCTTTCACGCCCGGCTCAAGGGAATCCCGGTCGTCCTCTTCGCGACGCCCAGCAACGAGGCCGCCGTGCGTACGGTGGCGAATCAGCGGAACCTCACCTGGTTCACGATGCCGGTCGATCGGGACACGCTGGTTCGAGCGATTCGGGAGGCTGCGGCGAGCCTCGTGACCCGCTCCGGGCAGGACCGTCGCCAACCCACCGCGCATCGAACGGCCGAGGGAATACTCATCTTCCGCGACCGCGCGGGACGAGAGTGGCAGGTCTACGACCGCCGTGCCGGAGAGCGCCGCGCACGCTCGGCCGGCGACAACGGCTATCGGGCCTTCGTGAACCACGCGGGCGAGGAATGGTGGTACGAGCTCGCGCCGCACGAGGCGGTGGAGAATTCAGTCGACGCCCTCGAGCGTCAGCTCGCGGCGGCGATGCGTCGCGACGTCAGCACGTCGTCCTGACCGGTCAGCACGCGGCGGTGCCGGTCACGACCTGGTGCGTCGTGACCAACCGGACGCCGCGCTCTCGCCACGAGTCGAGCAGTCCCTCCGCCACCTCCGCATGGATCGGTTTGGTGGCATCGGTTACGGCGTGGATGCGCGGGATGCCGCGCGCCAGCAGCCCCTCGATCGCGTAGCGATTGCATACATCGAGGGCGACCCCGTACACGATGACATCGGTGGGGGCGAGCGCCTCGATCACCACGTCGGTGTTGGGGTTCGTGAAGACGTCGAACCAGTGCTTTCGAATGAGGACGTCTCCGTCGCGCGTGTGAAGTAGCCGCGTCAGCTGCTCGCGCGGCGTGGGTGCCGGCTCGACGACCACCGGCGCCGAGAGCGCGGTCTCCGAGATCTTGCCGGCCCCGGGCGTGCCCCTCATGCAATGCTCGGGAAAGGTCTCGCGAAAGTCAGGCGTGGAGGACAGCTCGCGGTGCCCGGGCTCGTGATCATCGGCGGTCGCCACGATCCGGATGCCGCGCTCGTGCGCGTAATCGGTGAGCCGCTTGAGATTCGGCTTGATGGACTCGGCGTCGGGCACGTACAGCTTGCCCGAGGCATCCATGAAATCGTGCTGGGTATCGACGTCCCAGAAAATCAGACCTGAAGCCACGTGCTCACCGCCGGGGGCGCTCCTCCCGCTTGAAGAGAAATACGGAGTCCTCGAGCCGGGCGCCCTTCGCATCGGCTACGGCGAATCGGCCGCCGGAGTAGATGCTGGCGCCACCGTACGACCCATCCTTCGCGATCGCGTAGAAGTTCAGATCGAACCGCGGCCGGCCATTGTCACCGAGCAGCCGGCGCTCGGTCATCGCCACGACGCGCTCGAGCGTCGCGAGACACGCCTGCTGGGGCGTAAGGCCGCGCCGCATTCCCTCTACGGTAAGGAACGCGCCGCAGACCTTGATGTTCGCTTCGCCGCGACCGGTCGAGCCCGCGGCCCCGACACCGTTGTCGCAGTATTGCCCCGCCCCGATGATCGGCGAATCGCCGACGCGACCCGGGATCTTCCAGGAGAGCCCGCTGGTGGTGGTCACCGAGGCGATGTCGCCGCTCGAGGTGACCGCGTTCATGTTGATCGTCCCGGTCGAAAACTTGATCGTGACATCATCGTCGTGATCGAGCCAGTTGTCGTCGGGGCTGATCCGTGCCTTCCACCGAAGCCAGTCCTGCCGTGATTTCTCGGTGAGAAGGTTCTGCTCCTTGAATCCCATCGCGAGCGCGAACTGCTTCGCTCCGGGTCCGACAAGCAGGATGTGATCGGTGTAGTCCATCACGGCCTTGGCGACGAGCGATGGCGTCGCGATTCCTTCCAGCGAGGCCACTGCGCCAGCACGGCGTGTCGGACCATGCATGCACGAGGCGTCGAGCTGAACCACGCCGTCGGCATTCGGGAGCCCGCCGAGACCGACCGACTGATCCTCGGGATCGAGCTCCTGGATGTTGACGCCGGCGATCGCCGCATCGAGCGGATCGGCGCCCTTCGTGAGCATTTCGTACGCGCGCGCGACTCCTCGCAGTCCGTTGGCGGACGCAATGACCGCCGGACGCGACGCTTGCCACGCGGGAGCAGCCGAGCTGGCCTCGAGGCGGCCTGCACTTCCCAGAGAAAGTCCGGCCGCGGCAGCGGCACCAGTGCCAAGAAAATGTCGGCGAGACACGGAAGACATCGACGACCTCTTGAGGTTGACGTCAGGAATCTGTGGGCGTTGCGACTGGAGGGCTACCCGTCCGGAGTAGGGATCAGGAGTCAGGAGTCAGGGGTCAGGGAAGGAAAAGGCGGCGCGGCTTCGCCGCAGCCCCATCGGATGAGCGCGGCAGCTTTGCTGCCGCGCTTTCCATCCCTGACCCCTGACCCCTGACTCCTGATCCCTAACACGCCCTGCCTAGCAGCCTTGAGGGCGCCGCCAGTAGCTTCCACGGACCATGGCGACTCCCCTGGCCGACCGCCTGCGCGCGTTCTCCTTCTTCACCGGGTTCCCGCAGGAAAACCTCTGGCATCTCTCGCGTCGCATGCGGGAGCGAACCCTCGAGGCGGATGAAACGATCTTCCGCGAGGGCGATCCGCGCCATCTGTTCGGCATCATCGTCAGTGGCAGCGTCGCGATCGAAAAGCGGCGCGGGGACCGTGTGGAGCGACTCGCGAGCCTGGGCGCCGGCGAGGCGCTTGGCGAAGGCATCCTCCTCGATGACTCGCCGCATGGCACGAGCGCGCGAACGCTCGAGCGCACGGAGCTGGCGTACCTCGAGGCCGCGGACATTCAGGAGATTCTGAAGGACCGCGCCACGTTGTATGCGACACTGGTCGCGCGCGCCGCGAAGGCAATCTCCGAGCGCCTTCGCGCGGCGGATGCCACCCTCGTCGGACGCGGGCGCACGCTGGGATTCGGTGGCGGTCGGACCCGCGAAGAGCACGACCTGCTCGGGGACCGCCAGGTCCCGGACGACGCGCTCTACGGAATTCAGACGCTCCGCGCGGTCGAGAACTTCCCCATCACCGGCGTTGCGCTGCGCGAGTTCCCGACGCTGATCAATGCGCTCGCCATCGTGAAGGAAGCGGCCGCGCTGGCGAATCAGGATCTGGGGCTGCTCGACTCGGAGCGCGCGGAGGTGATCGTACGCGCGGCTCAGGAGATTCGGTCGGGGCGGCATCACGAGCACTTCCTCGTCGACATGATCCAGGGTGGCGCCGGCACGTCGACGAACATGAACGCCAACGAGGTCATCGCGAATCGCGCGCTCGAGCTCATGGGTCGGCGGCGCGGCGACTACGAGGTCGTCCATCCCAACAGCCACGTCAACCTGTCGCAGTCGACCAACGACGTCTATCCGACGGCGGTAAAGCTCGCGCTGCATGCGAGCATCGCGAGCTTGCAGCATGCGTTGGTCGAGGTGGCGGCGGCGTTCAAGGCAAAGGGGCGCGAGTTCGCCGGGATGCTCAAGATGGGACGCACGCAGCTGCAGGACGCCGTTCCCATGACGCTCGGCCAGGAGTTCGCCGCCTTCGGGCACACGATTCTCGAAGACGTCGACCGACTGGGCGAAGCGCAGGCGCTGATTCGCGAGATCAACATGGGTGCGACGGCGATCGGCACGCGCATCAACGCGCCGGAGCGTTATCCGGAGGCGGTGCGGGCGCACATCGAGCGCATCAGCGGCATCCCCGTAATCACGGCGCCCGACCTGGTCGAGGCGACCGCCGACACCGGTGTGTTCGTCCAGCTCTCGGGCGTGGTGAAGCGCAGCGCGGTGAAGCTCTCGAAGATCTGCAACGACCTTCGCCTCCTCTCGTCCGGCCCGCGGGCCGGGCTGTCGGAGATCAATCTCCCCGCGATGCAGCCGGGCTCATCGATCATGCCGGGCAAGGTCAATCCCGTGATCCCCGAAGTCGTCAATCAGGTATGTTTCGATGTCATCGGGGGTGACGTCACGGTTACGCTGGCGGCCGAAGCGGGGCAGCTGCAGCTCAACGTCTTCGAGCCGATCATCGCGTTCCGTCTGCTGCGCGGCATGGAGTCGCTGCGCAATGCGTGCGTGGTCCTCCGCGAGCGCTGCGTCGTCGGCATCACCGCCAATCCCGCCCGCATGCGCTGGTTCGTGGAGAATTCGATCGGCATCGTGACGGCGCTCGTCCCGACCATCGGCTACGAAACGGCAACCGAAGTCGCGCGTACCGCGCTCGACAGCGGACGGAGCGTATACGATCTGGTGATGGAGCGCGGGCTGATGACGCGCGCCGAGCTCGACCGCGCGCTGGATCCCGAGCGAATGGCCGGCGCGGCCGGCGCGCCCGTTCGCTAACCTGGCCGTATGAGCGACAGCGACCCCGGCCTGCTCGAGACGCTGCGTGCGGCGCTCGCACCCGAGTACGAGGTGGAGCGCGTGCTTGGCACCGGTGGGATGGGCGCGGTGTTCCTGGCGCGCGACCTTCGACTGGACCGGCAGGTCGCCGTGAAGGTCGTGGCACCGGAGCTCGCCTCGAGCGCGGCACTTCGTCAGCGCTTCCTCCGCGAAGCGCGGACGATCGCCCGGTTGCGACATCCGCACATCGTCGACGTGTACAGCGCAGGGGAGAGCAAGGGACTGCTCTACTTCATCATGCGGTGCGTCGACGGCGAAAGCCTGCGGGACGTTCTCGAGCGCGAAAAGCGCTTGTCGCCCGCCCGCGCCGCGGTCATCCTGCGCGACCTCGCCGATGCGCTCGCGTACGCGCACGCGCAGGGGGTCGTGCACCGGGACATCAAGCCGGAGAACGTGCTCATCGATACGAGGTCGGGAACGGCGCATCTCACCGACTTCGGCGTGGCGCGCGCGTTCGAGGGGACCGACGATCGGATGACCGGCACGGGGCTCATCGTGGGCTCACCCCGCTACATGAGCCCTGAGCAGGCGGCGGGAGAACGGGAGCTCGATGGCCGGAGCGACATCTACTCGCTCGGGCTCATCGGGTACGAGATGCTCGCTGGCGAGCCGACGTTCTCGGGCGCGAGCCCGGTGTCGGTCATCGCGAAGCAGATCACCGAGGTTCCGCCGCCGGTCGCCACGCGCGCTGATCAGGTGCCGCCCGCCCTCGCGCATGCGATCGATCGGGCGGTGGCGAAGGACCCTAACGAGCGCTGGCCGGACGCCGGGGCGATGGCGACCGCCCTCCGCGACGCGGTGCAGGGTCGGACGGAAGGGCACGCGGCCGTCGCGCGCGGTCCCCGCGCACGGCGCCGTCTGGCCATCCTGGCCGGTGCCGCGGCAGTCGTACTCATCGCTGCCGGCGTGTGGATCGCGCGGGGCATCGGCGGTACGCCCGCGGGGGTCGATCCGCGCAAGTCGATCCTGGTGGTGCCGTTCGAGGTTCAGGCCAACAACCCCGCTGTGGCGTGGCTCCGCGAGGGAAGCGTCAACATGCTGACGCTCAATCTCGCCTCGTGGAGCGATCTCACGGTCGTCGACTACGAGCGAAGCCTCGACCTGCTGCGCGATGCGGGGCTCGACGACGCGTCCCGCATCGGCCTCGAGGACGCCCGCGAGATGGCGCGCGAAGCGGGCGTGTGGACGGCGGTGCTGGGGCAGGTCACTCGGATCGGCGACTCGCTGATGGTGGTCGCGCGAGCGTACGACGTGGCGACGGGCAAGCGGGTCGGGGATCCCGCAGAGCACAGCGCCCCGCTCACCGCCGACCCACGCGCCATCTTCGACGCAATCGCACGCGACCTGCTCGAGATCGCCGGGGCTCCGCCCATGCGGCCCGAGCTCGCGAGCACCACGACGTCATCGCTCGAAGCCTATCGCGCCTACCTGCGGGGACTCCAGGCCCTCAACGACTGGCAGCTCGACGAAGCAGATAGCGCGTTCCGACGCGCGACCGAGGCCGACAGCACCTTCGCGCTCGCGTACTACAAGCGCGCCCTCACGCGGGGATGGAGTCGTGCGATCATCGACACCAGCGACGTGCGCCTCGCGCGCGCCGCGTCGCAGCACGCCACACGACTCCCGCAGCGCGAGCGCGCGCTCATCGAGAGCTACCAGCAGCTCACCCTGGGGCTCGCTGCGCAGACACAGGCGAACTTCGAGGCGGGCGCGGCGTACTTCACGTCGGCGGAGCGTGGATACGAGGCGCTGCTGGCGCGAGACTCGACGGACGCCGAAGCATGGTACGGCCTCGCCGATGCGTACTATCACCACGGCGGAGGGGGCCCGCAGCTGAACGCCGACATCGCGCGCCTGTGGACGCGGGCGCTCCGTGCGTTCGACCGCACCTTGTCCCTCGACTCGACGTTCCACCTCGCGTACGCGCACAAGGTATCGATGTACCAGGTCGGCGGGCGGACAGGCTCGCCGATGATCATCCTCGGCGACAGTGTCGTGCTGGTTCCGAACGATTCGGTTGCACGATCGATCGGTGCGGAACGCGTGCAGAGCGCGCGCGTGCGCGCCCGTGACATGGCAGTGCTCCAGGCGAAGCATTGGCGCTACCTGGACCCGGAGGCGGCACAGGCACACACCGCCGTCGTCGACGGCTATGCCGCCGCCGGCCACTTCGACTCCGCGGCGGCCGCGTTGCGGCAGGCCATGGAACGACCCGACGTGCGAACGGCGGACATGCCGTACGCACTGTCGGCGCTGGAGATGGCCGCCGGTTCCCCCGCGGCGCTGGCGACGCTGCGCGATGCCCTTGCGACCTACGGTCCGGACAGCCTCGCGAGGGCTCAGGGGTTTCGCCGGCTGCAGAGTCTACTGGCGGCGACCAACGTTGCGGCATTTCACGGAGCCCTTCCCGAGCACGATCAATTGCTGTCGTTGATCGCGCACCTCGAGCCGACGCTGCCGGGCGCGAATGTGCCGATGCGATCGATCACCGAGACGTGGCGCGCAACGGCTCGTCTCGCGCTCGGGATGGACTCTCCGCAGCTGCGACGGACCCTCGACTCGGCCATTGCGGCAATGGACCGTGTGAGCCTCCCGGCGATGCAGGCGCAGGGGCGGGGACTCGTCTTCATCGGGTACATGCTGACCGGCGATACCGCGTACATCGCCCCACTGCGACGATGGGGGTCCAAGCGCATCCCCGATGAGGTGGAAGCGCTCCGCGCACTCGGATCCGGTGACACCGCGCGCGCGCAGAGCATAGCAGCACGTTTCCGCCCGCCCGATTCCACCCGGCTGATCAGCGACGCCGGCACTGGCTTCGCGCTCTTCGCGCAAGCGGAGATCCTCGCGCGTCTCGGCGCACTACCGCGGGCAGTGGCGATCTACGAGTCCATTGAGCGCGACGAGCTCGGCCTGACGTTCGGTCCCGATCCTCGGTGGCCGCTGTATGCGCGCAGCTTCCTCGCGCGCGGACAACTCTACGAGCAGTTGGGCGACCGCCCGCGCGCGATCGCGGCGTACGAAGAGTTTCTGAAGCTCTGGAAGGAGGCCGCACCGGAGCTGCGCGATCAGATGCGCCTGGCGCGCGAGGGGATCATTCGGCTGCGGGATGCGCCTTCGCGGAGCGTCCCCTGACCAACTGCGAATGGCGAACTGCGAACTGCGAACGTGTGCACTGAGTTCGCAGTTCGCAGTTCGCAGTTCGCAGCTCGCAGTCGTCTCCGATGTCTCCGCCTAGCCCATCCCTACGCTCATGCCCCCACGACGACGAAAGCGGCTCGATCCCGCGGTGTTCAATCTGCCGGTCGACAAGATGCGGCAGGGCTACTACTCCGACAAATATTTCGTTCGCGCGCGTGAGATCCTTCGCGCCGACAAGCACTCGCCTCGAGTGACCATGCAGGTCTTCGGCAAGTCGCAGGCGTTCCTCGGCGGCATGGATGAGGCGATCGCCATTCTCAAGCTGTGCACCGATGACTGGGACGCGCTCGAAGTGCAGGCGCTGTACGACGGCGATCGCATTGAGCCGTGGGAGACCGTGATGCTGATCGAAGGCCCGTACGACGCGTTCGCGCACCTCGAGACGCTGTACCTCGGCGTGCTCGCGCGACGGACGCGTGTGGGAACGAACGTGCGGGCGGTGGTGGAGGCGGCGCGCCCCAAGCAGGTCATGTTCTTTCCGGCGCGCCACGATCACTGGCTCGTGCAGACCGGCGACGGCTACGCGGCGCACATCGCCGGCGCGATCGGGGTCTCGACCGACGCGCAGGCCAGCTGGTGGGGCTCGTCAGGCATTGGTACGGTCCCGCACGCTCTCATCGCCGCCTACCATGGCGACACCACGCTCGCCACGCAGAAGTTCGCCGAGTACATGGATCCCGAGGTCCAGATCATTACGCTGGTGGACTACGAGAACGAGTGTGTGGCGACCAGCCTCGACGTGGCTCGAGTGCTTGGTGACCGGCTGTGGGGCGTTCGCATCGACACGTCGGAAAACCTCGTCGACAAGTCGATCATCCCGGCGATGGGCTCCTTCCGTCCGACCGGGGTCAACCCGCACCTCGTGTGGAACGTGCGGAACGCGCTCGACTCGGAGGGATTCGGTCATGTGAAGATCGTCGTCTCGGGTGGCTTCACCGCCGAGAAGATCCGGTTCTTCGAAGAACAGCTGGTCCCGGTGGACGCATACGGGGTGGGCTCCTCCCTGTTCGCCGGCCGTTTCGACTTCACCGCCGACATCGTCCTCGTAGAAGGAAAGCCCGAGGCGAAAGTCGGCCGGGAGTTCCGGCCGAATAAGAGGCTGGAGAAGGTGAAATAAGAGCGATTGCGGATTGCGGATTGCTGATTGCGGGTCGGAATCAGGCCCCGCCCTAGAGCCGTCGCGCCTTTCCATCCGCAATCAGCAATCAGCAATCCGCAATCGAGGGAGGACCATTTGGCCCGTACGCAGCTGACCGGCATCGGCACCCAGCTGATGCACACCCTGGAAGAGGCCGCGACCCATCTGCAGCGGCTGCACGGCATCGTCGAGAAGATGGCGATGGCGCACAAGCTTCAGCAGCCGACGGCGCCGTTCGGACAGCAGCTGCGCCGGGCGGCCACGCCACTCGTCGGGATGTTGAAGGTTCAGTACTCCTTCCTGGCCGACCAGGTCTCGGGGTTGATTCTCGTCGCCACTCGCGGCGGGAACGAGCAGCGCAAAGTCGCCGCCCTTCGTGAAGGGGTGGGGCAGCTCCGCTCCGCGCTGGAGATCGCGACCAACAAGGTGTACGAACAGCACGCGGTGGAGGCGGAGACCGATCAGAACCCCGAATGAGGAACGCGGAATGAGGAAGTGATTCCTCGTTCCTCGTTTCTCGTTCCTCGTGCGTTCCGGGTTGATTCTCCCCCACGCCTCTCATACCTTCCGCCTGCGCGCTCGTTCGAGAGCGCATCGCACTCGCGCCTGCTCTAGAAACGCCTACAGGAATCGGGATGACCTCTCACTACCGCACGCGCCGGCTGGCCATCGCCGCGCTGACGGCCGTGATCGTCGTGGGCCTGGCGGCCTGCAGCACCACCGTTCCCAACACCACGCTGGAGCCGAAGACGGAGTTCGGCCGCGCGATCGACGCGCTGTGGGATACCCTGCTGTTCTGGGGAACGATCGTCTTCATCCTGGTCGAGGCGTTCCTCATCTACGTCGTGATCCGCTTCCGCCGGCGCGAAGGGCAGCCCGCGCCGCGGCACGTGCACGGTAACACGACGCTCGAGATCGCGTGGACACTGGCGCCCGCGGTGATCCTCGCGATCATCGCCGTGCCGACGGTGAAGACGATCTTCACCACGCAGGCAAACGCGCCGCGCGGCTCGCTCACCGTCGAGGTCATCGGCCATCAATGGTGGTGGGAGTTCCGCTACCCCGAGCACAACGTCGTCACCGCAAACGAGCTCTACCTGCCGGTTGGACGCACGGTGAACTTCGCGCTCAAGACGCAGGACGTGCTGCATTCCTTCTGGATTCCGCAGCTCGGCGGGAAGCGCGACCTGATCACGAATCGCACGAACTATCTCTGGTTCACGCCGGAATCGACGTCCGTGTGGAATGGCGTCTGCGTCGAGTACTGCGGGACGTCGCACGCGAACATGCGCTTCAAGACGTTCGTGGTGCCCCCGGAACAGTTCGACGCATGGGCGAATCACCAGAGGGGCGGGCCGGTCTTCATGCCTGCTCCCACGCCGACCGCGCCCACGGACACCGGCGCTGGCGCGGCGGCGGCGACGCAGCCCGCCGCGCAGGCGTCCGCGCCGGCCGCACAGCCACAGACCAGCGGATCACTCCCGACGTTCCCGGCCGACCAGCTTCCGCTCTACGCGGCGTCGTACAACCCGGTGCCTCGGAACCTCACGATCGGGAACGTCACCGGCGATGCGGCGCGAGGGGCTCAGATCTATCGCACGGCGCCGTGCATCGCGTGCCACGTCGTTCAGGGCGTATCGGCCGGGATCGTCGGGCCGACGCTCACGCACTTCGGCTCGCGCACCTCGATAGGCGCCGGACTGTTTCCGAACGACCCCAGGCATCTGGCGCTGTGGATCAAGAACTCGCCCGCCATGAAGCCGGGGAGCAAGATGCCTCCGTTCGGCAAGAGCCCGACGATGCCCGCTGGCTATGACGACCAGCAGCTCGCGGACCTCGCGGCCTACCTCCTGTCACTGAAGTAATCGGAGATTCTGCATGGCAACGACCGTCGCGGCACCGCCACGATACGCCGTTCCCCATACGAAATACGAGCGCGGGCTGTGGAGCTGGCTCGCCACGGTCGATCACAAGAAGATCGGCCAGCTCTACCTCTATACGGCCATCGCGTTCTTCCTGATCGGCGGGCTCGAGGCGCTGATCATTCGCGAGCAGCTCAAGGGACCGAACGGGCAGCTCGTATCTGCGGAGATGTACAACCAGCTGTTCACGATGCACGGCACCACCATGATCTTCCTCGTGATCATGCCCATGGGCGCCGCGTTCTTCAACTATCTCATCCCGCTGCAGATCGGCGCGCGCGACGTCGCCTTCCCGCGCCTCAACGCCTTCAGCTACTGGGTGTTCCTGTTAGGCGCGTTGTTCATGAACGCCGGCTGGATCGTGGGCGCCGCGCCGGACGGCGGATGGTTCGCCTACGCGCCGCTCACGACGCAGCAGTTCTCGCCCGGGCTGAACATGGATTTCTGGGTGATCGGGCTTCAGATCCTCGGACTGTCCTCGCTCGCCGCCGGCTTCAACTTCATCACCACGATCATCAATCTCCGGGCGCCCGGCATGCATTTCATGCGCATGCCGATCTTCACGTGGATGTCGTTCGTGACGCAGTTCCTGCTGGTGCTCGCGTTCCCGATCATCACCGTCGCGGTCACGTTCCTGATGCTGGACCGCTTCTTCGGGACGAACTTCTACACCATCACCGCCGGCGCCGACCCGCTGCTGTGGCAGCATCTCTTCTGGCTCTTCGGGCATCCCGAGGTCTACATCCTCATCCTGCCCGCGTTCGGGCTGGTGTCGGAAGTCCTGCCGGTGTTCTCCCGCAAGCCGCTGTTCGGCTACCCGGTGATGGTGTACTCCGGCATCCTCATCGGCTTCCTCGGATTCGGCGTCTGGGCCCACCACATGTTCGCCGTCGGCATGGGACCGATCGCCGACTCGGTGTTCGGCGTCACGACCATGCTGATCGCGATTCCGACCGGCGTGAAGATCTTCAACTGGCTGGCGACGATGCACGGCGGATCGTTGCGGTTCACGACGCCGATGCTCTTCGCGATTGGGTTGATCGCTCTGTTCACGATCGGCGGCATCTCCGGGATCATGCACTCGTCGCCGCCGGCCGACCTGCAGCAGACCGATACGTACTTCATCGTCGCACACTTCCACTACGTGCTGTTCGGCGGCTCGATGATGGGGATCTTCGCGGGAACGTACTTCTTCTACCCGAAGATCACCGGCCGCCTGATGGACGAGCGCCTCGGCAAGATCCATTTCTGGCTGACGTTCGTCGGGATGAACCTCGCGTTCTTCCCGATGCACTTCGCCGGGCTGAACGGCATGCCGCGCCGCATTTATCAGTACCAGGCCAATCAAGGCTGGGACATCGAGAACCTCGTGTCAACGTGGGGCGCGCGGATCCTCGGTGTGGCCACGCTCGTATTCATCTGGAACTTCGTGAAGAGCCGGCGCTCCGGCGCGGTCGCGGGCCGTGATCCCTGGGGCGCTGCGACGATCGAGTGGACGCTCCCCTCCCCGCCACCGGAGTACAACTACGCCGTGATCCCGACGATCACGTCGCGCTATCCCCTGTGGGACGCCAAGTCTCCGGAGCTCACCGCCGACGTGCCGCACACGCCGGAGGGCGAGAAGCGCACCGACGTCAGCGTCGGCGGGAAGGAGACGCATGCTTCCTTCAAGGGACCCTCGGACACGCACATGGCGAGCGAGGTGGCGCACCCGTCGGCGAAGGAGCTCGGCATCGCGATGCCGACGCCGACGATCAAGCCGCTCCTGGCCTCGATCGGCCTAACAGTGATGTTCCTGGGCCTCATTTTGAAGCACAGCGTGAACTACCAGTCGCTCTGGCTACCGGTTCTGCTGGCCGGCGTGGCGTTCTTCGTCGTGTCACTGTACGCGTGGCTGTTGAGTCCGTTGGAGCCCGAACACCATTAGGCGCTGAAGGCGCTGGAGGCGCTGAAGGCGCTGGGGATCAGTCCCCTTTAGCCCTCAGCGCCTCCACCGCCTCCAGCGCCCCACGCGCCTTCTATTAATAATGACCGCCATTCCTCACGAGCACGGACACGCGCACCACTACACCACCACCGGCCTCGACCACCGGAAGATCGCCATCTGGGCGTTCATCGGGTCGGAGTGTCTGTTCTTCGGCTCGCTCATCTCGACCTACCTCATCTACAAGGGACGGTCGGTCGTCGGGCCGTTTCCGCACGAGGCGTGGACGAACCCATCGACGGGGCAGACCTTCCCCGCCATCCTCGACATTCCGGTCACGTCCGCGTCGACGTTCGTGCTGCTCATGTCGTCGCTGTTCATGGTGCTCGCGCACGCGTCGGTCGTTCGGGGAGACCGCAAGTATTCCAAGATCTGGCTCGCCGCGACGGCGCTGGCCGGAGCCACCTTCCTCGGGTTTCAGGCGTTCGAGTTCACGTCGTTCGTGCATGAAGGTCTGACGCCGCGGACGAACCTGTTCGGATCGTCGTTCTTCATCCTCACCGGGTTTCACGGCGCGCACGTGACGGCGGGCGTCATCTGGCTGATCACGCTCCTGTTCATTGATTTCCGCCGCGGGCTCCGGCCGGCTGATGCGATCAACGTGGACCTGTGTGCGCTGTACTGGCACTTCGTGGACGTCGTCTGGATCGCGATTTTCACGCTCATCTACCTCATCCAGTAACGAGGCCGCGATGGCTGCCGATCATCCGCACTCGCAGACGACGTACGACACGCACGGCGACGCCCACGCCGCCGAGCACAAGCATCCGACGTGGAAGACGTACAAGTGGGTGGCGTTGATCCTCTTCGTCGTCACCGTCGTCGAGGTGTGGATCTACTACATCCCGAGCTTCGTCGCCTCGCGCGCGTTCGTGCCGGTGCTGCTCGTGCTGTCCGCGGCGAAGTTCGCCATCGTCGTCGCGTTCTACATGCACCTGAAATACGACGCCAAGCTCTTCCGTGCGCTGTTCGTCTTCCCGCTCTTGATCGGGGTCGCCGTGATCGTCTCGCTGCTCTTCCTCTTTGGGCAGATCGCGGTCCGGGCGTGAGCCGCAGGGGTCCCGTTGCTGCTGCACCCTGACGCACCGCTCGATCTCACCCGCTTCAGCATTCACTGGAGCACGGTTGCGGGGATAGCCGGATTGGCGGCGGCGTACGCCTGGAGAAGGAGCGCTGGAAAAGCGGTTGGGCAGCGCTGGACCGGCGCTGACGAACCTTCAGCGCTCTCCCAGCGCCTCTCCAGCGCCTCTCCCGCGCCCTTTTACCTTGCCCTTGCCCTCCTCTTCCTCTCGCTCAACGGTCCGCTGCACGACCTGAGCGACACCTATCTCTTCTCCGCGCACATGGTGCAGCATCTCCTGCTCACCATGGTCGTCGTGCCCCTGCTCCTCATCGGCACCCCCGGGTGGATGCTTCGTCCGGCGCTGCGATCGGCGGCGGTCGGCCGCATCGCGCGTGGGATCACCCGCCCCGCCCTCGCTTACGCGCTGTTCAACGTCACAATGGTCGCGTGGCACCTGCCGCCGCTCTACAACCTCGCCATGGCCAATCACGGCGTGCACATCGTCCAGCACCTGTTCTTTCTGGTGACGGCGACGCTGGTGTGGTGGCCGCTGCTCAGCCCGCTCCCCGAGCTTCCCCCGCTCTCACACGCCATGCGGCTGCTGTACGTCGTGCTGCTCATGATCCCGATGAACGTGATCGGGCTCATGATCACGTACGCCGACGAGGTGTTGTATCCGGCGTACGAGGTTGCCCCGCGCATCGTGGCGCTCTCTCCTCACGAGGACCAGCTCGTCGGCGGTCTCATCATGTGGATCCCCGGCACCTTCATTCTGATCGGCGTGGCGACGGTGATGTTCTTCCGATGGGCGAAGATGGAGGAGGCCCGGCATTAGTCCTCGAGCCTTTTGAGGCAGCCGCACGGAGATACACGGAGAAATCAACGGCGAAAGCCTTTCCAGCAGCGTTTGCCGTTGCTGCCCTCTGTGCGTCTCTGTGATATGTCTCGGCGTGTCCTCGTGCCACGTGCCTGCGGCGCGTGGCCAAAGACGCTGGCCGACCTGCCTCGACAAACCCTCTCTCCCAGGCGACACTCACACGCATGACGCGTCACCGGCTCCTCGCCCTCGCCCTCCTCCTCACCGCCTGCAAGCAGGAGCCACGCGACAACGCCCGGTTCCTCGGCCCCTGTGCTGACCCCACGTCGGCGCTCGCGGCGCCAGCGATCGACGTCTATGTCAGGAGCGTCGTTCCCAAGCCGCGACGTTTCCTCATCGCGTCGGGAACCGATTCCGCCCTTCCCTTGGGATCGGAGGGGCGGCTCCAGCGTCATGGTCCGACGTACGTGTTTCCCGCCGACCCGGCGTTGCGGCAGCGCGTTCTGACGCGTCTGGACTCCGTCGCCGAGATCTATGGAGACATGCCGACATTGCTCGTGACCTACCGCGGCGTCAGCCGCGCCGGCGACGACCGCGCCGTCGTTAGGCTCGGGGGCTACTTCCTCAGTGGATCGCCGACGGGCACCGTCGCGCACCGCGCCGTGCAGTTCGTCTGCGACACCGCCCGGTGGAACGTCGTGCGCGCCGAGGAGGAGCGTCAGTCGTGAGATCGGCGGTGCCGCCGCGTGCGGGAACGTCTGCCCCCGTGGCCTACGACGCCTCGGTGACCCCTCCCCCCGCGCAGCGCGAGCGCCTCGTGGCACTCGACGTGTTCCGCGGGCTCACGATCGCCGGGATGCTCCTCGTCAACAACCCGGGAACGTGGGGGGCGATCTATCCGCCCCTGCGCCACGCAACCTGGCATGGCTGGACGCCCACCGACCTCATCTTCCCGTTCTTCCTCTTCATCGTCGGCATCACCACGCATCTCTCGCTCGCCGCCCGTCGCGCGCGCGGCGACGACGAGGGCGCTCTCCTCCGACAGGTGCTGCGCCGAGGCGGGATCATCATCCTGCTCGGACTGTTGCTGTCCGGATTTCCTTTCATCCCGACGTACGGCTTCGATCCGTCAACGATGCGCTTCCCTGGAGTGCTCCAGCGCATCGGGGTCGCCTACATCGCCGCCGGCCTTCTCACGCTCCGCACGAGTACGAGAACCCAGGTTGTGATCGCGACGGCGCTCCTACTGGGCTACTGGGCGGTAATGACGCTGATCCCCGTTCCCGGGACCGGTGCCCTCGGCGCCGCGGCGCTCTCTACGCCGGATGGGTCGATCGCCGCATGGCTCGATCGCACCGTGCTGGGCAACCATCTCTGGCGCCAGTCGAAGACCTGGGACCCCGAGGGAATTCTTTCCACGCTCCCCGCCATCGGCACGGCGATGCTCGGCGTGTTTGCCGGGCGATGGATCGCGTCGCCGCGACCGTTGATGGACCGCATCGCCGCACTGTTCGCCGTGGGTGCGCTCGCGATGGTGGCTGGCCTGATCTGGAACTGGTGGTTCCCGATCAACAAGAACCTCTGGACCAGCTCGTACGTGCTGTTCACGGCCGGGATGGCCTGCGTCACCATCGCGACCTGCATCTGGTTGATTGACGTGCAGCGCATCACCGGGTGGACGAAGCCGTTCGTGATCTTCGGCATGAACCCGATTCTCGCGTTTGTCGGATCGGGGATGATGGCGCGCCTCATGGGATCGATCATCAAGGTCGAGCGCGACGGCCAGAGCGTATCGCTACAGAGCGCGATCTACGACTCGGCGTTCGCCAGCTGGCTCTCGCCGATGAATGCGTCGTTGCTGTACGCGGTCTGTTTCGTCGCCCTGTGGTTTGTCATCCTCGGCGTGCTCTACAAGAGGAAGGTGTTTCTCAAGGTCTGATCGACGAGCGATTGCGGATTGCTGAGTGCCCACCCGACGATTCGGGATCTCTTCGCGCAAGCATCGATCGGCATCACAAATCGGAATCAGCAATCCGCAATCAGCAATCGTCTCCCACGGGTGACGTGATCCCGCCTCACTCGTTACATCTCAAGGGGCACCGCGCCGCCCCGCCACCTCCCCCATGTCATTGATTCGCAAAGCGTTGGCCCCGAAAGGCCGGCGTGGAATGCGAGTTGCCTTTGGTAGCCCCATGAACCTGCTTCGGTCCGCACGTCATCGCATCCTGGCTTCCCGCTGGGTGCTGCTCGTTCTTGCGCTCGAGAGCACGGCGATCGCCCTCCCTGCCCAGGAAGGCGATGGCGTCGCGGCTCCCGCCGCGCCCGCGTCTCCGCCGGCCGTCCGATCCGCGGATCCGCCCCAGCAGCGCGGACGTCAGCGTTCGCGCCGGCGTACGCGGCGCGTGCGCCGGCCGGCGACCCCGCCGCTTCGCCACACGACTCCCAAGGGTGCCCCGGCGCTCGCCTCCGACCTCGGGACGATGCTCAGCGCGCGCGTCCGGAGCGGCCGCTGGGGCGTCATGGTCGTGTCGCTCACGCGCGGGGACACGCTCTACTCGGTGAACCCCGATCTGTTGCTGTCGCCGGCGTCCAACATGAAGCTGTTCACCGCGGCGCTGGCACTCGAGCAGTTCGGCCCCGATCACCAGTTCAGCACCGATGTCCTCCGTGACGGGGTCGTGTTGCCGGACGGCACGCTGGAGGGCAACCTCGTCATGCGGGGCGACGGAGACCCGGCGCTCTCGAGCCGGTTCCTTCAGGGGGGACCGGCAGCGCCGGTCGAGCTCCTGGCGCAGCTCGTGGCGTCGAAGGGCATCAAGCGCGTGACCGGTGACCTCATCGCCGACGCGAGCGCCTTCGATCAGCGCCGCATCCCCGACGGGTGGCAGCGACGCTACTTGCACGCCGGCTACGCTGCGCGCGTCTCGGCGCTGTCGCTCAATGAGAACCTGCTCTGGATCGTCGTGCAGCCGGGTGCGAACTCGAAGCAGCCGGCGCACATCGTCCTCGACCCGGGAACGGAGCTCCCACTTTCGAACAAGGTGCGCACCGTCGCGGGCAGCCGCGCCGCCCGCGTGATCGTGCGCACGCTCGACGACGGAACCATCGAGGTTCGCGGATGGATCGGCGCGCGCGCGGGCACGCGCCGCTACCAGATCGTCGTCGAGGACCCGGCGAAGTTCACGGCGGGGGCCTTTCGTCGTGCGCTCGAGCTGCAGGGCATCACCATCGCTGGCCAGACGCGCCTCGGCGAAACGTCGGACACTGCGACGGTCGTCGCCTCGCTCCCCTCACCCCCGCTCGCGCGCCTGCTCTCCGTGATGAATCGCGAGAGCGTGAATCATTACGCCGAGCTGCTTTTTCGGAATGCGGCGCGCTCCTCGAACGGTGGGCCGGGCACGGTGGAAAGTGGCAACCTGCTCCTTCAGCGCTTCATGACGCAGAAGGTCGGCGCGGCACCAGGATCGGTGTATGCGGCCGACGGCAGCGGATTGTCGGTGCTCGATCGCGTCACGCCACGTGCGCTGATCCAGTTGCTCGACTACTCGCACCGGGCGCCCTGGTCCGATGTCTTCCACACGTCGCTGCCAGTGGCCGGCGAGTCGGAGCTGCTGCGGCACCGCATGCGGCTCACGCCCGCCCAGGGCAACCTGCACGCGAAGACCGGGACGACCAACACCGTGATCTCTCTCGGCGGATACGTGACCGCGGAGAGCGGTGAGGTTCTGGCGTTCGCCTTCATCTACAACGGCAGCGACCTGAACAAGGCGAAGGAAACGATCGACGCCATGGGCGCGACGCTGGCGTCGTGGGTGAGAGAGTAGGAGTCAGGGGTCAGGAGTCAGGGGTCAGGAGTCAGGAGTCAGGGATCAGGGATGGAAAGGGGCCGCCGCGCTTCGCGCGGGCGGCCCTCATCAGATGAGCGCGGCAGCTTCGCTGCCGCGCCTTTCATTCCCTGATCCCTGACTCCTGACTCCTGACCCCTGACTCCTGACCCCTGACTCCTACTCTCTCACCCACGACGCCAGCGTCGCGCCCATGGCGTC
>JAICOJ010000214.1 GCA_025930755.1 Gemmatimonadaceae bacterium | reverse complement strand
TGCGCCGTACGCGCCATGAGCCACGCGCGGTCTTCGGGTGCCCTGACCGTCGCTTCGATCGCCGCGCTCAGGAAATCGAGCTGCTGAGCAAGCAGACGCCGGCGCGACGGAGCGCGCGTATGGCTGGCGGTGATTTCAACGCTTTCGATCAGTCGCACCAAAATCGGGACATGTCCACCCGCGTTCCGCCGGACATCGTCGAGCGCCAACCTCAGCAGGTCCGCGAAGGTCGCATCGTTCCCGATCACAGCCGGAGCCGGACCCGCTGGCGGCGCGGACGGGGTGATTCGGCGCCGTGAGAGGCGAACCAGCAGCGCGGTGAGATGATCGACGCACGTCACCGCCGTCGTGACGTCGTTGATCCCGGGTGATAGCGCCTTGAGGGCGATATCGACGATCTGCACGATGCCGAACGCCGGATCCTGCTCGACCGTGCGATGGCTGTTGATCGCGAACGCAGCATTGACGAGCGTCACGACCTCATCCTCGGCGGATGATTCGCGCGAGCGCTCCGATGACGTTTCGGCGCGAGCGATCGAGGCGAGGGGATGCCCGGCGATGGCGAACGTGCCGACCGCGCGCTCCACCCGAATCGTGAAGTCGTTCGCGAGCGCGCATTGGGTGAGACCGGCGAGGTTCACGCTCTGAACGTACCCTGTCTTCAGCGCAGGAACGGTCTTCCACCCGACGGTCGCCATCCCGGCGTGCAGGCGATGGGCGGAATCGTCATCGGCGGCCTCATCGAGCTCGTCGGGGAACACGTCATCGATCGCCGCTTCGGTCGCCCGGCGTACACGCGCAAGAATCGTCGATGCCTGAAGCCCGCTGGCGGTATGGTGAATGAAAAAGACCAGGACTCCCACGCCGACCAGCGCCAGCAGGAAGCCACCCAGCACGGCAAAGGGCGGAACGAACGCGCCTTCGTCGCCGCCGCGAATAGTTCTCAGAACGACGAGGCAATAGGCAAAGATGCCGACGAACGTGCCGAGCACGACCTGGCTGGGCCGGTCGCCCATGAACGTTCGCAGAACTCGCGGCGTGTACTGCGACGATGCCTGAACGAGCGCAGCGATCGTCAGCGAAAAGGTGACGCCAGCGACGGTGATCACCGAGCCGGCGATGGTCGAGAGCATTCCGCGCGCGCCGTCCGCGCCAGCGCCAAAGAGTCGAGGCATGCGCTCGTACGTCGCCGCATCCACGCGGGCCGACAGCTCGATGAGCCCAATGGCCAGCACGATCGCGGCGGCCACGATGGTTCCCGGAATGAACCAGAGGCTCCCGCGCAGAGAGGCCCAGAGCTGACGCACCTTCACGGAGCGTACGCCCGCACCGCGTCGATCGTGTCGGCCTCGCTCGCCTTCTTGTCCGGGCGATACCCCTTCACCCGCGCGAATCTCAGCGCCACCCCGCCCGGATATTGCGTGCTCCGCTGCACCTCGTTGAACGCGATCTCGACGACGAGCTCCGGCCGCACGAATACCACGTGACCGTCGCGATGCGTCTCGCGAGCGAGCAGCTCTTTCGTCTGCCACTCGAGCAGCTCGTCGGTCATCCCCTTGAACGTCTTACCGAGCATGACGAACCCGCCTGTCGCTGGATCGCGCGCACCCAGGTGCAAGTTACTCAGCCACCCCTCGCGCCGCCCCGATCCCCACTCGACCGCCAGCACCACGAGATCGAGCGTCTTCGCCGTCTTCACCTTGATCCAGGCCGAGCCGCGCCGCCCGGCCGCGTACGGCGCCGCGAGGGATTTCACCATCACACCCTCGTGGCCGCGCTCCAGCGTGTCCGCCTGGAAGCGCTTCGCACCCTCGACCGAGGTTCCAACGAGCCGTGGTACTCGATAGGCAGCCGGGACGATGGCCTCGAGGAGCTCCAGGCGCGAGGACAGCGGCCGGTCGAGCACCTCCGCGCCATCGTGCAGCAACACGTCGAAGAAGAACGGCGTCAACGGCAGCTGGGAGCGCAGCGTGTCGACGTTGAGCTTCCGGCCAAAACGCTGCATCGTGTCCTGAAACGACAGCGGCCTCCCACCCGCCGCGAGCGCGATGACCTCGCCGTCGAGAATGAGCTCGCGCGCTCCGAACCCGAGCACCGCCTCCACCACCTCCGGTACGCGGCTCGTCACGTCGTTCAGGTTGCGCGTGTACACCGCCACGCGATCGCCGTCGCGATGCACCTGGATGCGGGCCCCGTCCACCTTCCATTCGACCGTCGCCTCGCCGGCCATACCTAACGCGTCGGCAACATCATCCGCCGAGTCGGCGAGCATCGGCTGCACGGGCCGAAAGAGCTCCACCCTGTACCCGGCGAGCGCCGTCAACGCCGCTTCACCTCCGCTGCACACCGCTCGCGCGACGACACCCAGGTCGCCCGCGAGCATCACGGCGCGCCGGAGGCGATCGGCAGGAACGCTCGCGGCTTTCGCGACCGCGTCCAGCATCACGCCCTCCAGCGCGCCCTGTCGCACCTCGCCGATCACGAGCGCCGAGAGAAAGCGCTGCTCGTCAGGCGTCGCGCGCGCGAACAGCGCTCGAACCAGCCGCGCCCGCTCGGCGGCCGAGCCCTTCCCTTTCACGGTCTGTAGTGCGTCGAATGTGCGATCGACATCGATCAGCTCCAGCGTCGGCGCCATCGCAGGCTCGCCGGCGCTCGCGTCGGCCACGGTCGCCCACCCGACGCCGATCTTTCCCTGCCGCGGCCAGCCGATGAAGAAGCCGACCGCGATCGGAACTTCGTCGGCGGTCAGCTCTTTAAGGAAAGCGGCGAGCTTCGAGGTCTTCTCCAGCCGTCCCGAGGCCGCCGCGACGACGTTGGAGGTGTGAACGAGGGCAGCGAGCTTCACGATGGATGCGGACGTTTCTGGTCGTGACTACACTACGATACGATGACCCCGCGAGGCAACGAATGACGACCACCCTCCGCGACGATGCCGCGCCCGCCACCAAAGGGCAGGTGATGCGCTCGTCCGCCCGCTTCTACGACCTCATGGTGTGGCTGCTCACCTTCGGCCGGGAGCGCTCGTTTCGCGAGCGACTCGTCGAGCTCGCCCGCCTTCAGCCCGGGGAGTCCGTGCTCGACGTCGGCTGCGGGACGGGAACCCTCGCCATCGCCGCGAAGCGACGCGTCGGGCCGCGCGGCCTGGTCCACGGCATCGATGCATCGCCGGAGATGATCGCCCGCGCCAATCGCAAGGCGAAGAAGGAGGGCGTCGACGTCACCTTCCGCACCGCGGTCGTCGAGGCGCTCCCCTTCCCCGATCGCCAGCTCGACGTCGTGCTCAGCACGCTCATGCTGCATCACCTTCCTCGGCCAACACGTGAGGAGAGCGCGCGGGAGATTCGCCGCGTTCTCAAGCCCGGTGGACGCGTGCTCGCCGTGGACTTTGGAGCGCCGGGCCGACACCGCAAGGGCATCATCAGTCACCTGCACCGGCGCGGTCACCTTTCTCTCGACAAGGTGGTCGAGCTGCTGAGCGCGTCGGGGCTGACGGTCGTCGAGAGCGGGGCCGTGGGAGTGAGAGACCTTCACTTCACCATCGCCACCGCCCAATGACGACGTGCGCGACGGTGGTCGGTCTCGACGCGGGCTTCGCACACATCTCGAAAGCGCCGGCGTAGATCGACGGCGATCTCGCGCTCGATCGCGGCGGCCCGCCAGCGAAGCTCCTCCGTCATATGAAGAAAGCGGCCACCGCATCGGGTGGCCGCTTTGGGATTCGTGTCTGTTGGGAGCGTCTCGACGATCAGCGCGCTGGGTGCCCCAGCTCGCGATCCAGCTCCCGCATGGCTGCTTCGTAGTGCGGGTCGACGGGCGACTGGGGCAGCTCGGCCATCCGGCCCTTGCTTCGAGCGCGCGGCGATCCGCACACGAGATGCGAGATGAGCCGGAACGCGGTCCAGCCGATCAATCCGAATACGACGAGCTTGAGCGCCAGCACGGCGAGGCCGACCAGCGCGCCGAGGACCCCGAGGGCGGTCGCGAGCACTATGATCGAGACGGGAACCACGACCAGAAGTGCGATCACGACCTTCAGAAGCGTCCAGAGTACTTTCATGAGGACTTTCTCCGAGTCATGCGTAGGAATGGCGCACCATGCACTACGCAAAACGGGTGGGGGAAGATTCAAGCGCTGGAGGCGCTGGAGGCGCTGGAGGCGCTGGAGGCGCTGGAGGCGCTGGAGGCGCTGAGGGCGCTGGAGGCGCTGAGGGCGCTGAGGGCGCTAGAGGGGACAGAATCCTCCAGCG
>JAICOJ010000256.1 GCA_025930755.1 Gemmatimonadaceae bacterium | reverse complement strand
GAGCGCGCCTGGAGCTCGGCCGCGTGCGGCGGGTGCGAGCGCCGCGTCGCGAGTCGCGATGGGCCGGGTGGGCACGCATCGCGGTACGGTGGCCGCGCATCGTGCTCGTGGTCGGCGTGCTCCCGATCATCGCGCTGGCGTGGCAGGCCACGCGACTCGACACGCGGCTTCCCCGCGGCGACTGGCTGCCTCGCGAGATGGAATCTGCGCGCGCCGTTCGTGATCTGCAGTCCATGGAACGCGGCAACGTGGTCCAAAGCCTCCGCATCGTGCTCGACCTGCCATCGGGGATGTCGGTGCTGGATCATGCCGGGTGGCGAGCGACATCGCGCATGACGGCCGCGCTGCTCCGTGAGCCGGAGGTCGCGCGGGTACGTTCGCTCCCGACGCTTGCGCCAGGCGCGTTGCCGGGGCCAATGCTGGCCTCGCTGCTGCCGGAGGCGGTGAAGGCCACCTTCGTTTCGCACGATGGACGCGCGACGGTCCTCGAGGTGGTGCCCACGAACAGCGCGTCGCCTAACGGGCTCGTCGATCTCGCCCAGCGGCTGCGCGCGCGAGGCGCTGCTGACCTCACCGGAGCTCGGGGCGCGCGGATGCTCGTGGGTGGCATTCCGGCCTTCAACGCCGACTATCGCGCCGCCCTCACCGGTCGGTTTCCCCTGCTGGCGCTGGTCGTCGTCGCCGCGACCCTGATCGTGCTGACGCTCGCGTTGCGCTCGATCCTGATTCCGCTGAAAGCAGTGCTGCTCAACCTGCTCTCGGTGGGGGCGGCGTTCGGTGCGATGGTCCTGGTGTTCGGCGATGGCGTGGGACTCCAGCTCCTCGGTCACGAGGCGCCGCCGGGCGGCACGTTTCCCATGATCCCGGTGCTGGTCTTCTGCATTGTCTTCGGCCTCAGCATGGACTACGAGCTCTTCCTCGTGTCCCGCATCATGGAGGCCCGCCGGGCCGGCGCGAGCGACGCCGAGGCAATCGTGGAAGGCGTGTCGCGGACTGGGGGCGTCATCACCAGTGCGGCGGCAGTCATGATCGTCGTGTTCGGGGCGTTCACGCTCGGCGACGTCCTGCTCATTCAAATGTTGGGCTTCGCCCTCGCGACCGCGGTGCTGATCGACGCAACCGTCGTTCGCATGGCGATCGGTCCGGCGCTGCTCCAGCTCGCGGGACGATGGAACTGGTGGCCGAGTCGCGCGGTGCCCGTGGTCGGCACATCCGCACGCATGCGCGTACTCCGGGCCGCAGAGAGAAGGGGGGAGCTAGTGGACCGCGTCTGAGTCATGGAGTAGAGGTCCATGAAACCGCAGAAGCCGCAGCCGGACAGACTCCCGCTGTCGCGTATGGTCTTCCCCCTCGTCCGATGACCGCAGTACTGCAAAAGCGTTGCGTTTCTCGGCGGCGATCAGGACGAGGGCCTGATGTGTCGGTCGTAGGGAGCGCCCCGTCCCGTTGCGGTCTTCTGCGGTTACACCGGCGCGTTGCGGCTGCACCCGAAATTCAGATGCGGCCCGCTAACTCGCCCTCCGCGCCGCTCTGTCATGGATTCGAGCGTCTTCCCTCGGGGGACGAGCGCCCTCCGTCACCGGCGCACGGAGCGGCAACGTCACCGTGAACCGGCTCCCCTGCCCGGGAGTACTCTCCAGTGCGAGGTCGCCGCCGAGGAGTCGCGCCAGCCGGCGAGCGACGCTGAGTCCAAGCCCCGTGCCCCCTGCCTGACGAGTCGCTGACTGCTGAACCTGCCAGAACGGCTCGAACACGCGGTCGGCGTTGTCCTTCGAGATCCCGATGCCGGTATCCTCCACCACCACGACAATGGCGCCGTCGCGCTCGGAGAGGGTCAGGGCGACATGCCCGCGCTCGGTGAATTTCACCGCATTCGAGAGCAGGTTGAGCAGAATCTGGCGCACCTTGCCCGCGTCGGTCTCCATCGCGATGGCGTGGTTCGGCACGCGTGTGACGAAGTCGAGCCCCTTCTCCCGCGCCATGGGCTCGATGAGCACGATCGTATCGCGTACGAGCGCGACCGCATCGGCCGGTGCGCGCACGACGGCCTCGCGCCCCGCTTCCATCCGCGAGAAGGTGAGAATCTCCTCGACGATCTCGAGCAAGTGACGCGAGGCCGTGCGGATCCGCTGCACGTGCCCGTGCGTCTGCGGCGGGATCGCCGTCGGCACGCCCATGAGGAGCAGCTCGGCGTAGCCGATGATCGCATTCAGCGGCGTGCGCAGCTCGTGCGACATGACGGCCAGGAAGTCGCTT
>JAICOJ010000237.1 GCA_025930755.1 Gemmatimonadaceae bacterium | reverse complement strand
CTGAAAGCGTCGCGCCACTGTGGCGCAGGGGCATAATTGGCAGGAACTGCGCCAGTCCTCTCAGGTTCGCGACGCAACGAACCGTAATAGCGGTAGCACCGAGACACGCCGAGACATTTCACGAAGACACATAGAGGCCGTTGTAAAAGGCGCCTGTCTCCGTGAGTTCCCTGCGGGCTCGGTGTGTCCCGGTGCTGCCGCTGTTAGGGCTCGTTGCGCTCCGAGCCCCGTTCCCGAGGCAATGCGCCCCCGCTAGACTTTCCTTAGAGCAGCACCTCCCCCCAATTAGCCCGACACATGCGATCCTACGCCTTCGCGGCCTCCGCCCTTCTAATCCCACTCGTCCCCCTCCAGGCGCAGCAGCCCGTCTCGGCCCCGATCTCGGACATCCAGTACACCGTTACCGTCGACTCCCAGCTCGGGGCGGCGCGGACCATCCGCGTCGCCATGCGCTTCGCGACGACGGGGAATACCCCGGTCATTCTCTCGATGCCGGCATGGACCCCGGGGGCCTACGAGATCTCCAACTTCGCCCGGTTCGTCTCGAACTTCGCGGCCACGGCGGGGACGGCGGCGCTGGACTGGGACAAGAGCGATCACGACAGCTGGAGGATTCATGGCGCGAACGGGCGGCGGGTGTCGGTCACGTTCGACGTGCTGGCCGATACGCTCGACAACGCCATGGCGTGGGCCCGCCCGGACTTCGCGATGTTCAACGGGACGACGGTCTTCCTCTATCCCGAGGGGCGCGGGTTCAACTTCACGGCGACTGTGCGTGTCGAGGCCCCATCGAGCTGGCTCGTGGCGACGGGAATGACGCCGGCCGCACAGGCGAAGACGTACACCGCGCCTAACTACCACGACCTGGTCGACATGCCCTTCTTCGTCGGACGGTTCGACATGGACAGCACCCGGATCTCCGACACCTGGGTGCGACTCGCCACGTACCCGATGGGCAGCGTCAGTGGAGACGCCCGGACGATGGCGTGGGACTGGCTCAAGCGAATGATCCCGCCCCAGGTCGCGGTGTTCAAGGAAACGCCGTTCCGGACCTATACCGTCATGCAGATCGCCGACTCCTCGTACGGCGGCGCCAGCGGGCTCGAGCATCAGAACTCGCACATCGACATCGTGACGCCGTTCGCGATCGGCAATCCGTTCCTGGCTTCGCTCTACGCGCACGAGGTCTTCCACGCCTGGAACGTCAAGCGGATGCGTCCCTCCGAGCTGTGGCCGTACCGCTACGATGATGAGGCGCCGACGCCGTTGCTCTGGGTGAGCGAAGGGATCACCGACTACTACGCCGACCTCTCGATGGTGCGCGGCGGGCTCATCGATTCAGCGGGATTCTTTGCCGTCACCGCCGGAAAGATCACCGAGGTGACGGAGCTGCGTCCGGTGGCGCTGGAGGACGCGTCGCTCTCGACGTGGGTGCACCCGACCGACGGGACGGGATACATCTATTACCCGAAGGGATCACTCGCGGGCTTCCTGCTCGACATCATGATTCGCGACGCGACCGACAACCGCCGCTCCCTGGACGACGTCATGGCGCAGGTCTACGCGGAGTCGTACAAGCGGGGCAAAGGATTCACGAACGCCGACTGGTGGCGCGTCGTCAGCCAGGTGGCGGGCGGCAAGTCGTTCGCCGATTTCGCCGAGCGGTACATCGATGGCCGGGAGCCATTTCCGTGGGAGACGACGTTGGCGTTGGGCGGGATGCGCCTGGTGAACGACACGATTCGGGAGCCCCGACTGGGGATAAGCACGGCCCCGAATGAGGCGGGTGCCATCGTCGTGGGTGCGGTCGACCCCGCGAGCGCCGCGGGTGAAGCGGGCGTTCGCGAGGGCGACGTGCTGATCTCGATCGGAAACATTCCGATCGAGGATCAGAGCTTCGGCCAACGCTTCCGGCAGCAGTTCGCCACGCGCGAGGGGGCCCCGCTCGAGATCAAGGTGAGGCGCGGCGAGCAGGATCTCACGCTGCAAACCCGGGTGCGGATGGCGGCGAGGGTGGAGATGCGGATGGAGGCGGTGGCGGGCGCGAGTGCGAAGGCGGCGAGGATTCGGTCGGGGATTCTGAGAGGAACCGTTGGGAACTGAACAGCGCCAGCGCCTCTGCACGCTTCTTGCCTCACGCGGCATTCAACAGGAGCGAACGATGACGCGCATGCAATCGAATGGGCTGACGATGACGCTCGTGCTCGCGGCGGCACTCACGGTGACCGCATGCGATCGCACGGAAGAGGACCGCGGGACGCTGGCCGACACGTCCGCCGGGATCGTGGACACGGCGCCGGCGACGACGGCGCGGTCGGTGGCCGCGCTGCTCACCGATGAGAACATCATCGCGCTGCTCGACACGACCTACGACGCGATGCTGGAAGCCGACCAGCTCGCCATGGATCGCACCGATAGCGAACAGGTGCGGCAATTTGCGTCACGGGCAGTGACGCAAAATGCGGCATCGCGTCGCGCGGTGATCGCCACCGCCCAGCGACTGGCCGTCGCGCCGGTGCTGCCCGACATGGATCCGATCGAGGGCCACGCCGACGCAATGGCGCTGATGCGCCAGCGCGCAGGGTCGGACTTCGATGAGGTGTACATCGATCAGGCGGTGGAGACGAGAAAGGAGCTGATCGACGAGATCGACGACGCCCTCGAGCTCGAGACGAGGGCGGGCGCGGTGAAGGAGCTGCTGAGCCAGCTCAAGACTCAGCTGGAGGCGGACGTGAAGACGCTCGAGGGGTTGAAGAGCAAGGGATAGATCCCACGGCAAAGATTACAGAATTCGGAATTCAGAGAAAACCAACGGGGAGCCATTGAGTGGCTCCCCGTGGTCGTTCTTGGAATTCTGTATTCTGAATTCTGTACTCTGTCATCTGTTGCCGTTATTGAGATCCCGTTCTCTCGTACCGCCTCACCAACTCCGCATTGCGAGCAGGAACGCCAGCCCACCTCTGCGCCATCAAGGCCTCTACTTCGCCGATCTCGCGCGGAGCCTTCGAGATCCACTCCACGCCGTTGGCGGTGATGATGTAGTCGTCCTCTATCCTCACCCCGATGTTCGCGTACCGCTCGACCGCCGGCCGGATCTTCGCGATCATTGCGCGGTTCCTCGGCGTGTCGGGGATGATCGAGAGCAGCTTCGAGCGAACGTAGACGCCCGGCTCGATCGTGAACGCGCTGCCGACGGTGATGCGACCGCCCTGGTAGTACGCCTGCTCGGGGTCGTGCACGTCGAGACCAATGCCGTGCCCCAGACCGTGCATG
>JAICOJ010000184.1 GCA_025930755.1 Gemmatimonadaceae bacterium | reverse complement strand
GCCCCTGCAAGAAGGCGCTAAAGGACGCCGGCATGTCGCCGGACGACGTCGACGAGGTGATCCTGGTCGGCGGATCGACCCGCATCCCGAAGGTTCAGGACACGGTCAAGGCGCTGTTCGGCAAGGAGCCCCACAAGGGCGTCAACCCGGACGAGGTCGTGGCGGTCGGCGCCGCGATTCAGGGCGCCGTGCTCACCGGTGAGCAGAAGGACGTGCTGCTGCTCGACGTGACACCGCTCTCCCTCGGGATCGAGACGCTCGGTGGCGTGATGACGACGCTCATCCCGCGCAACACGACGATCCCGACGAAGAAGGCCGAGACGTTCTCGACGGCGGACGACAATCAGACCACGGTCGAGATCCACGTCCTCCAGGGCGAGCGCGAGCTCGCGCGTGACAACCGCACGATCGGCAAGTTCCAGCTCACCGGAATTCCGCCCGCTCCGCGCGGCATGCCGCAGGTGGAGGTCACCTTCGACATCGATGCCAACGGCATTCTGCACGTGACCGCCAAGGACAAGACCACCGGGAAGGAGCAGAAGATCCGCATCGAGGCCTCGAGTGGCCTGTCGGACACCGAGATCGACCGCATGGTGAAGGACGCCGAGAAGCACGCGGACGAGGATCGGAAGAAGCGCGAGGAGATCGACACGCGGAATCGCCTCGACACCATGTCGTACGAGGTGGAGAAGAGCTCGAAGGAGTGGGAGGAGCGCCTCTCCGAGGAGCACAAGACGCGGCTCAAGGAGGCGATCGAGCGGGCGCGCAAGGCCCTTCGTGCCGACGACATGACGGAGATCCGCGCCGCGCAGGAGGAGCTCACGAAGTCGTACAACGAGGCTGGGCAGTCGTTGTATGCTCAGGCAGGCGCTGGAGGCGCTGGAGGCGCTGGAGGCGCTGGAAGCGCTGAAGGCGCTGGGGGCGCTGGGGGCGCTGGCGGCGCCGAAGGTCAGCCAGCCGGAGCAGCCGCCGGCAAGCAGGACGACGTCGTCGAGGCAGACTACGAGATCGTCGACGAAAACAAGAAGTAAGCTCGCAGATTACTGACAACTCCCGGCCGCCCGGCGTGTGTCGAACCTGAGACACACGCCGGGCGTTGGTCGTGAAAGCGCGAAACTTGCGCGCCAACGGCCGTGTATCACAGGTTGCACTCATCATCTGGCGGACACCAATCATGTCTCGTACACTCGCGCGCGCTCGCCTCGGCCTCGTCGCGGCAGGCGCTTTCTTCGGCGGCCTGATCGTGGCCGCGGGCGTCAACCTCACCCCGTTCGGCTACGCCCAGCAGCAGGCGACGGCGCCGAAGCCAAGCGCCCAGGAGGTCAAGCCGCTCGCGGATGCGAGTCAGGCCTTCACCTCGATCGCCGATCACGTCACCCCCGCGGTCGTCTCCATTCAGACCGAACGGCGGGCGACGGCGCGGGCCAACCCTCGGCAGCGTGGCCAGGTTCCTCCCGGACTCGAGGATTTCTTCGACCAGTTCGATCCGCGCCGCCAGCAGCAGCAGCCATCGCGCGGCTCGGGCTCCGGGTTCATCGTGTCGCCCGACGGCTACGTGCTGACGAACAATCACGTCGTGGCCGACGCCGATCGAGTCAACGTGACGCTGATGGACAAGCGCGTGTTCAAGGCGCGGGTGGTGGGACGTGATCCGTCGACGGACGTCGCCGTCCTGAAGATCGAAGGCGACAAGTTCCCCTCGGTCACCTTCGGCAACGACCTCAATACGCGCGTCGGCGAATGGGTGCTCGCGATCGGCAACCCGCTCGGGCTCGACTTCACGGTCACCGCCGGCATCGTGAGCGCGAAGGGCCGCAGCGGCGAGCTTCGCGGGCTCTACGAAAGCAGCTACGCGATCGTCGACTACATCCAGACCGATGCGGCGATCAATCCCGGAAACTCCGGTGGGCCGCTCGTGAACATTCGCGGCGAAGTCATCGGCATCAACTCCGCGATCGCGAGCCAGACCGGGTTCTACGCCGGGTACGGATTCGCGATTCCCATCACGCTGGCCAAGAGCGTGATGGAGGACCTCATCGCGCATGGGCGCGTGCGCCGTGCCGTGCTCGGCATCGCGATCAACGAGGTGACGCCCGAAGACGCCGAGGCCGCGGGCCTCCGCGAGATTCGCGGTGCGCGCGTCGACGGATTCACCGGCGAGCCCAGCCCCGCCGAGCGTGCCGGGATCGAGGTTGGTGACGTCATCGTCGCGATCAACAGCCAGCCCGTCGAGCGCGTGGCGTCGTTGCAGCGGATCGTGCGCGGCTTCGAGCCCGGCCAGAAGGTGACCGTGGAAGTCATGCGGTTCGGCGAGCGCAAGACCGTCACGGTGACGCTCACGGAAGCGCCGGCGGAAACGCAGGTCGCCTCCCGCGGCACGAGCGACGCCGTCGAGAACGCCTCGGTGTCGAACGTGAAGCTCGGCATCTCGGTGGAGCCGATCCCGGTGGAGCTCGCTCGTCAGGCAAATCTGGACAGCGACGCGCGCGGCCTGCTCGTCCGCGAGGTGGACCTCGACGGCCCGGCGAACCAGCAGCTCTTCGCCCGGACCGATGTCATCGCCGAGGTGCTGCGCCCCGCGCCGCGCCGCGCGGTGAAGACGGTGGCCGACCTGGAGCGCGCGATCTCCCGCGTGCGCGACGGGGAGATCGTGTCATTGTACGTGTACAACATTGGCGGACGTCGTGATGGCAGCGAGCCGCAGGGGCGAGTGGTCAATCTCCGGGTGGGCGGGGATTGATCGCTGGAACGGCAAAGATGACGGAGTTCAGAATACGTAATTCAGAATTCAGATAAGCCGACGGGGGGCCAGGTCATGGCCCCCCGTTGTCGTTTCAGGATTGTGAATTCTGTATTCTGAAGTCCGTCATCCTTGCGGGTCAACCCACGAGCCCGGCTAGGAACCGCCGCCCCCCAGCTTTACTTTGGAGCCAAGCGAAAGTGGCGGAACTGGTAGACGCGCAGGACTTAGGATCCTGTGGGGAAACCCGTCCGGGTTCGAGTCCCGGCTTTCGCATCGACGCCCCATCGGACTACGGCTGCGCCTCGCCGACTCTCGCCGGCGGGCGAAACAAGTCTCGCTGAGAATGGGCGAACGACGTGTGCAGCAGCGGGCGTCCATCTGGTGCGCGCTCGCCACGTGGCATCTCGAACGTGAACGCGAGCCACTGGTCGTCGAGCGGCCTCGACGACCGCTTCATGGCGAAGCGCAGCGCGCCGACGACAGCTCCCGCGGCATCCCTACGGATCGTCGAGAGGGGCGTGGCCTCGCTCGCGTCCCCAACGGTGAAGCGACCAGCGGTATCGCCACGAGCGAGTGCGACACGCAACAGCACGTCGTCCTCGGGCTGTCCGCGGGTGTCGATGCGCCCCGAGGTCACGGTCACCTCGAGGGAATCCCGCCACACCTCCACGACTCCCTCGAAGGTGCCGACGACGAACAACTCGGTATGCATCGACGACGCTCGAAAGGCTCGCCGCTCTCCCGGCTCGAGGTCCGGATGGCGTGCCCTTCCCGCGCAAGCCGCTACCGCGAAGGATGCTACGGCGAGAATGCAGCGAAGTCGCAGTGGCGAACGTGTCATGCGGTCCCCCCTCGTGATCGCTCCCCGTCAGGATAGTCGAGGGTCGGCCCCTCGATAAGTCCCTGGCGGGAGAGGCACCATTTCTTCGTACCCGCATTATCTTGTGGGCATGGAACTGGAGATCACGACGAAGAAGTCGGAAGGCGGCGCGCGGCACCTCGAAGTGCGCGTTCCCGCGGAGACGGTCGCCGACGCCGAGGACAAGGCGGCACGACGGTATGCGACGAAGCTGCGGCTCCCCGGCTTCCGGCCGGGCAAGGCTCCCGCGGCCATCGTTCGGAAGCGGTTCGGGCCAGCCATCCGCGAGGAGGCACTCAACAGCCTGCTCAACGAGGCCTACAAGGAGATCCTCGAGCGCGAGAAGATCCAGCCCGCGGGGCAGCCGCGCGTGGAGCACGTGCACTTCGATGAGGGCCAGCCGCTCACGTTCGAGCTGCACGTCGAGGTGCGTCCCGAGATCGTGCTGGCGCGCACCTCCGGGTTCCGCGTGCAGCGGAACCGCCGCGCGGTCACCGAGGACCAGGTCCACGAGCAGGTCGAGCACCTCCGCGACCAGCGCGCGGCGTGGACACCCGTGGATGAGAAGCCCATGCCCGGCGACCTCGTCTCCGTCGAGCTCGCAACGGCCGATGAAGCCGGTGAGATGCCCGAGCCCAAGCAGTATCAGGTCGTGCTCGGTGCCGGACAGGCGATTCCCGGCGTGGAAGAGGTGATCATGGAGGCGACGCCCGGTCAAACGCTCGAGCGACCGGTGAAGTGGCCCGACGATTTCCCGGATGAGACGCAGCGCGGCAAGACCAAAGCCGTGCGTGTGAAGCTGGTGGACGTCAAGCGGAAACAACTGCCCGACCTGGATGATGCGTTCGCGCGCGAGGTGGGTGACTTCGATTCGATCGACGCGCTGAACAAGACGGTGCGTGAGGATCTCGATCGTCACGCCGATCGCGACGCCGATGCCGAGGTTCGCCAGCGTCTCGTGGACGACATCATCTCCGCCAACCCCTTCGACATTCCGCGCAGCTGGGTCGACCAAATGGTCGACGCGTACATCGAGGCCTATCAGGTTCCGGAGGAGGAGCGCGACCGGTTCCGGGGCGAGTTCCGCGCCGTGGCCGAGCGTCAGGTTCGGCGCGATCTGGTCATTGAGACGATCGCCGAGAAGCAGAACCTCAAGGCCAGCGAGAGCGACATCGACGCCCGCGTCGCGCAGGTGGCCGAGAAGAACAACACCGAGCCGGGAAAGGTCTATGCGTCACTGCAGAAGGCCGGACGTATTCGCGAGCTCGAGCGAAGCATCACCGAAGACAAGGTCTTCGGATGGTTGATGGAGCAGAACATCGTCGAGTGAAAAGGCAACGATGACAGACCATGAGAACCCTGTGCCAATGGCCACGATCTATCCGCCCTACGTAATCGAGCGCTCGAGTCGCGGCGAGCGCACCTACGACATCTTCTCGCGGCTCCTGATGGACCGCATCGTCTTTCTCGGTACGCCGATCAACGACGATGTGGCGAACATTGTGATTGCCCAGCTCCTGTTCCTGCAGGCGGACAATCCGGAGCGCGACATTCACGTGTACATCAACTCGCCGGGCGGCAGCGTCTCGGCGGGCATGGCGATCTACGACACCATGCAGTTCCTCACCGCGCCGATTCGCACGATTTGCATGGGCATGGCGGCGAGCATGGGCGCGTTCCTGCTGGCCGCCGGGACCCCCGGGAAGCGTTCGGCCCTGCCGCATGCCCGCATCATGATTCACCAGCCGTCAGGGGGAACGCAGGGCACGGCGGCGGACATCGAGATTCAGGCGCGCGAGATCCTGTATCTTCGGTCGAAGATGAACGAGCTCTTCTCGAAACACACGGGGCGGCCCGTCGAGCAGATCGAGCGCGACGTCGATCGCGATCGCTTCATGTCGTCGGACGAAGCGCGGTCATACGGCATCATCGATCACGTGATTAGTGCGGCCAAACCTGTCGAGGTAACGAAGTAGCTTTTGGGTTCGCAGTTCGCAGTTCGCAGTTCGCCGTTGCAGTTTCGCCCTTGTGAAATTGTTCACGAGCGGTGCTGACAATCGTTACGCTTGACCGGGTCGGGGGTCAATCATTACGTATAGGCGCCCCCCCGCCCCGGCTTCAGACCGGAGCAACATGCCTGCCCCGCGGGCACCCGCGTTTCCCTGTCTCGAGTCACTCAATGTCCCACGACAAACACCTCCGCT
>JAICOJ010000079.1 GCA_025930755.1 Gemmatimonadaceae bacterium | reverse complement strand
TATTAACCGCGAACGAGTTCTTCCCAGCCGACAGGAGTTTACAACCCAAGGGCCTTCATCCTCCACGCGGCGTTGCTGCGTCAGGCTTTCGCCCATTGCGCAAGATTCCCCACTGCTGCCTCCCGTAGGAGTCTGGGCCGTCTCTCAGTCCCAATGTGGCTGGCCATCCTCTCAGACCAGCTACCCGTCGTCGCCTTGGTGAGCCATTACCTCGCCAACTAGCTGATAGGCCGCGAGCCCCTCCCAATGCGCCCGAAGGCTTTGTTCTCCAGGGGATGCCCCCCAAAGAGCGTATGCGGTATTACCCGGCCGTTGGGCCGGCTATCCCCCACACCAGGGTAGGTCGCTCACGTGTTACGCACCCGTTCGCCGGTCAGGGATTGCTCCCTGCCCTCGACTTGCATGTGTTAAGCACGCCGCCAGCGTTCGTCCTGAGCCAGGATCAAACTCTCCAAAAGTAGAAAGTCCAATTAGCTCTCCAAACGCGGCATCAGACACGACGTGTCTGACGTCGCATCCGGAATCAATAATCTCGTGAATCGTTCTCTCCCCACCACGCACGAGCGCGGCGGTTCATCGAGAGCCATCGCACGATCTCACACTCGATTGTCAAACAGCGTCGAGCTCCCCGTGTGTCCGGGGAATCCTGATTATAGTCGAGTTCGCGGCGAGTTCAAGGTCGAGAAGCGGAGGCGCTGGAGGCGCTGAAAGCGCTGAAGGCGCTGGTGCTACCGCCTCGTCGTATCGCGCACCGTGTCACGCACGGTATCGCGAACGGTATCACGCACCGTGTCACGCACCGTGTCGGTCCCCGTGCGCACCCTCACCGTCGTATCGCTCCCGCCATCACGCCGCTCGCAGGCGCTCAGCGCAACCACTGCGAACGCGACCATCGCCATTGCCGTCTTGCGAATCATCACTCCTCCAAGGGCTCCGCAGTAACCTTCAGCGCCTTCAGCGCCTCTAGCGCCTTCAGCGCCTCCTAATCGTCGTACCTCGGCGGATGCCCCGGCTTCGGCCGGTGCTCCTCCTCATCGTCGTACTCGTCGTCAAGCTCGATGAGATCGTCGTCGAGATCGAGGTCATCATCCTCCTCGTCATCGTCGTCGTCGTCGAGCTCATCGTCGTCGAGGTCGTCGTCATCCTCGTCCTCATCGAGATCGAACTCGTCGTCGAACTCATCATCATCCAGCTCGTCATCATCCTCCTCGTCGAGATCGTCGTCCTCGTCGAGTGGCTCCTCGTCCAGGTCGTCGTCGCTGCGCCCTGGTGCCCGCGCCGCCGTCAACGACTCGAACTCGCCTGACATAACCGCGATCTCCTTGGAGAATGGTTCCGATGCCTAGAGCGACGCACGCTCCCGCTCGCGCTTCGCTTCGCGACTCAACTTCTTCCGATCGTTCGCCTTCAGCATGCGCTTCCGCAGGCGAATGGACTGCGGGGTGATCTCGATGAGCTCGTCGTCCTCGATGTACTCCAGAGCGCCTTCCAAAGTCAACTCCCGCGGCGGCTCGAGCTGAATGTTCTCGTCGCTCGCGGTGGTGCGCATGTTCGTCAGTTTCTTTTCCTTCGTCGGATTGACGTCCAGGTCGCCCGGCCGCGAGTTCTCGCCGATGATCATCCCCTCGTACACCGGCGTCCCCGGCGACACGAACATCGTCGAGCGCTCGGAGAGGTTGAACAGTGCGAAGGCCACCGCCACCCCGTTCTCCATCGACACGTACGTGCCTCGCTTCCGCCCGGCAAGCGGACCGGCCCACGGCCCGTAATCCAGAAAGCGATGGTGCAGAATTCCGGTTCCCCGGGTATCGGTCAGAAACTCGGAGCGGTAGCCGAAGAGGCCGCGGGCCGGGATGCGATACAACAATCGCACCATCGCCTCGCCCGGGTTCTTCATCTCGATCATCTCGGCGCGCCGGGGCCCGAGCTTCTCCATGACGGCGCCGAGATACTGCTCGGGCACATCGATCGCCAGCTCCTCGTACGGCTCGAGCAGCTCGCCGCGCGGACCCTCGCGCGTGATCACACGGGGCCGAGAAACCTGAAACTCGTACCCTTCACGGCGCATCGTCTCCATCAGGATGGACAGATGCAGCTCCCCGCGGCCAGACACCTTCCAGGTGTCGGTGGAGTCCGTGTCCTCCACGCGCAGCGCCACGTTCCGCTCCAGCTCCCGATAGAGCCGCTCTCGCACCTGGCGGGAGGTGACGAACTTGCCCTCCTTCCCGGCGAAGGGCGAGTTGTTGACGATGACATCGACGGAGATCGTCGGCTCCTCGACGGCGATCCCCTCGAGCCGATCGGGATGCTCCACGTCCGTCACGGTCAGGCCGATCTCGACGCCTTCGAGCCCGGCGAGGCAGACGATCTCGCCCGCGTCGGCCGATTGGAGCTCCACTCGCTCGAGGCCCTCGAATCCGAACAGCCGTGTCACGCGCGCCTGTTCCGCCGGACGCGAGGGCTCGAGCGGCAGCAGCGATACCTGATCGCCGACGCGAACCGTGCCACGCTCGATCCGGCCAATGCCGAGACGTCCCAGATAGGGCGAATAGTCGATCGTCGAGACGAGCATCTGAAAGGGCCCGGCCGCGTCGCTCGACGGTGGGGGAACGTGGTCGATGATCGACTGAAAGAGTGGCGTGAGATCGGTGAGCGGCTTGTCGAGATCGAGCGTCGCCGTCCCATCGCGCGCCGAGGCGTAGACCACTGGGGCATCCAGCTGCGCCTCATCGGCCTCGAGCTCAATGAGGAGATCGAGCACTTCGTCGTGCACACGTGCAGGATCGGCGCCCGGACGGTCGATCTTGTTGATCACGACGATCGGACGCCGGCCGAGGCCGAGCGCCTTGCGGAGCACGAACCGCGTCTGCGGCATCGGGCCATCGAAGGCGTCGACGACGAGCAACACGCCGTCGACCATGCGAAGGATGCGCTCGACCTCCCCGCCGAAGTCGGCGTGGCCGGGCGTGTCGACGATATTGATCTTGACGCCCCCCCATCTCACGGAGGTATTCTTGGCGAGGATCGTGATGCCCCGCTCGCGCTCCAGGGGGTTGGAATCCATCACGCGTTCCTGCACCACCTGGTTCTCGCGAAAGGCGCCCGCCTGGCGCAGCATTTTGTCGACGAGGGTGGTCTTGCCGTGATCGACGTGCGCAATGATGGCGATGTTGCGAATCTGCATAGACCGATAAAGATATCGGGGCTCCTGTCCCGCCTACAAGCGCGACAGGTGAATGGCACGGACGGTGCGGCGTTCGTGCGCGTGTCTCATTCGCTGGAGGTGCGCCATGGAACAGCGTGACGAAGCTGGGCGAACGGAGTACCCCCTCGGCCGTGGGTATGGTCACGACTACATGCGAGGGGGTGAGGTGCTCGGTGGATATGGGTACGCAGCACGTGAGGAGTACGATCGACCGCGCGGAGCGCAGCGCGGTGACCACCCGCAAGGCCCTTCCCCCGACGATCCGGCTCAGCTTCTGAACGACAGTCCGGCCGGCTCCTGGCGCGACGAGCCAGGGATGTTCGAGACGACGAAGACGATCGACGGCACCCCTCCCGACGCCGATCCCACCGCTCCCCGAATCCCGCATCTCTACGGCGGACAAGGCGTCCTCCGGCACTCGCGCAGCTTCTACGTCACCCAGGCCCAGCTTCAGAGCCGCATCTACGGGCCCAACCGGTACGGGCGTGGGCCCTATGCGCATCGACTCGAGGCAATTCGCCGCAACGACGACGAGCTGAGGACCGAGGTCGAGGAGGCGCTGTTCTACGACACCTGGGTGGATTCTCAGCGCATCGCCGTGGAGGTGGCGGACGGCGTGGTGACGCTGCGAGGAAGTCTGCCCAGCTACGAAGAGGTCCGGTACGCGACGGACGATGCGTGGGAGATTGCGGGGGTTCGCGGGGTCAAGTCCGAGTTGGTCGTGGAGGCCGGTCCCTCGTGAACGACAAAGAGGACAGAATTCGGAATCCAGAATTCTGTCCTCTTCGCCGTTCCCACCCGGATCAGCGCTTCGCCGCCACCGGCCTCGCCCCCGCCTTCTGTGGGTCTGCTTTCGGAGGCGGGGATGCAGATGGATCGAGCATCTCGAGCCAGGAGACGTCGTGCCCGCGCTGCTTCAGCATGTTCGCGAACACGATCTTCTCCACCGCCTTGAGGTATGCCTCACGAGGCTCGACCTGCTTCTTGTCCACCAGCTCGATCAGCGCGTCGTTGAGCGTCACCATGCCCAGGCGCCGCGACGTCTGCATGATCGAGGGGATCTGGAACGTCTTGCCCTCCCGGATGAGGTTCGAGACGGCGGGAATCGACAACAGGATCTCCCGAGCGGCCACGCGGCCGCCGCCGATCTTCTTGCATAACGTCTGTGAGATCACGCCCTTCAGCGACTCCGAGAGCATAACGCGGATCTGCTCCTGACGGTCGGGCGGGAACTGGTCGATGATCCGGTCGATCGTGCTCGACGCGGTCGTCGTGTGCAGCGTGCCGAAGACGAGGTGGCCGGTTTCCGCCGTCTCGATGGCGATGGACATCGTCTCCAGATCGCGCAGCTCGCCGACGAGCACGATGTCCGGGTCTTCGCGGAGCGCCGCCCGCAGCGCGTGTTTGAACGATGAAGTGTGCACCCCGACCTGCCGCTGCGTGATGAGGCAGCTCTTGTTGGGGTGCACGAACTCGATCGGGTCCTCGATCGTGATGACGTGATCGGTGCGCATCCGATTGATCAGATCGATGAGGGCGCAGAGCGTCGTGGACTTTCCCGAGCCCGTCGGGCCGGTCACGAGCACGAGGCCCTTCGTCAGAAAGCACAGCTGCTGCACCTCGGTCGAGAGGCCGAGCTGGTCGGTCGTGACCACCGTGGCGGGAATCACTCGGGCCACCGCCCCGGCGCCTTTGCGATCGCGAAGCGCGTTGCAGCGGAAGCGCGCGAGACCCGTGATCTCGTACGCGAAGTCCGTGTCATTGAGCTCGGTGTACTCGCGTCGATTGCGATCGGGCATGATCGCGAGGAGCATCGACTCGAGCCGATCGTTGGTGAGGGGCTGAACGCCCTCGATCCGGGTCATCTCGCCGTGCATGCGAATGATCGGCGGCTCCCCGACACGGAGATGCAGATCGGATCCGCTCTTCTCGACGAGCTGGCGAAGCAGCGCGTCGATCTCGACGCGCGCCGCTTCGGTCGCGGTGTCATTGACGATCGCGCCGGTCTCCATCGTCAGTGGCCGCGCTCCGCCGTTCGAGTGCGTCCCGGTGGCAGCGTGCATCGATACCGGCGCCGCCGCGCCATTCCCCTCGGGCACGAGGGTCGCGGTCAGACGTCCGCCCGCCAATGTCGCCGTCACGGCGAACGTACCGTCGGCGCAGGCATAGGCGAACGTCGCGCCTCGTCCGCGGTCGAGCAGGTCCGCGGCCTCGGGGGTCGCGATCTCGCGAAGCAATGCCAGCAGCTGCGCCGACGTGAACGCCTGCTTGGTGACGGGCCGCGGGACGCCGCCGATCTCGAGCTTGGCGACGTCGTCGGTTCCGAGGTGCAGCGCCGTTCCGTGGTTCGTCACCAGCACAGCGAGAAAACGGTCGAGTTGGGCCATCAGTCTCGAGGAAGAACGCGCTCGATGAGCGCGCGATTGACCAGTCGTGTCCCTTCGGCGGCGTACAGCACCAGAAACCGATCGGACAGACGATTGAGATAGTCGAGCAAGCGTGGCTGCCCGGCGGGCATTTCGAGCAAGACGATGCCGGAGCGCACGATCCCACCGGAGAGCACGACCTCGAGCAGCGCCGACCGCGCACTGGCTCGCCGAAGCTCATCGTCATCGTTAGGGAGCTCGGCGAGGACGTCCACCACGCAGTCCTTGGCGACGAGGAGCGTCTCGCCTTCGGCGGTTTCGACGGGAAAGAACCGGTCCGAGGAGTTGAGCACGTCCCGCGCGCTCTCGCGCCGCGGATCACCTTCCCCGACGTGCTGCACGAACATCGCCCCCGTGATCGTCTCGCCGCTCACGAGCGACAGGCGCACGGCACAACGGTCTTTCTCGATTCGAAACTCGTGCATGCGCGAGGGAGCGAGAGTCCCTCAAGGACGCACCAGCGCCGCGTGCAGTCACCATCGTCGCGCGCGGGCAGTGTGCCCGGTCGCGATGACAGCGGATCGGGCGATCAGGGGTGCAGGTGCATCTCCCGCTCGTACATCTCGCGCCGCTCCAGCTGCACCGTAACGTGCTGGATGCCAAAGAGAAGCATCGCATCATGAACGTGCTCTAATACGTGCTGATGCCGCTCGGGCTCACGCACGATGGCGTGTACGCTCATGGCGACGACGCCCGACGTCACCGTCCAGACGTGGAGGTCATGGACGGATTCAATGCCGGGGATGGCCTCGAGCTGCCTTCGAACCGAGCCGACCGCGATATGCGTCGGTGTCGACTCGAGCAGCACGTCGACCGACTCGCGCACGAGCCGCCACGCGCCGCGCACGATCAGCAGCGTCATGAGAATCGACGCGATCGGGTCTGCGACGACCCAGCCGGTGAACCGCACGAGCAGCGCGGCCACGACCGTCGCCACCGAGCCGAGCAGATCGCCGACAACGTGCAGATACGCGCCGCGCAGATTGAGGCTTGCATCACTCGCGGGATGCAGCACGAGCGCCGCGGCGATGTTGGCGATGATTCCGACGATGGCGATGGCGAGCATGATCCCGCTTTCGACGGCCTCGGGCTGGCGCAGCCGCATCACCGCCTCCACCGAGATCCACGCCGAGATGAGGAGCAGCGTCGCGCCGTTGAGAAATGCGGCGAGGATCTCCCATCGCAGGTATCCGTACGTGCGGCGCTGGTCGTGGGGCTGCCGGCTGAACCACGCCACGAAGAGAGACAGCGCGAGGGCGGCGACGTCGGTGAGCATGTGCCCGGCGTCAGCGAGCAGCGCCAGCGAGTTCGAGACGATCCCGCCCGCCACCTCGGCCAGCAGAAAGGTGGCCGTGATGGCGAGCGCGATCCGCAGGCGGCGCATCTGATCGCCGGCGTCGCCATGGACGTGCGGGTGAGCTCCGTGATGGTGGTGAGTCAAGGGTAAAAAGGTGATCGAGGTCGTCGAGGATGTCGAGGTGATCGAGGGGAGGTCGTTTCGATCACCGCGATCACCGCGATCACCTCGACAACCTCGACGACCTCGATCACCTTTGTCACCGTGATTCTCCGCCTGCTCGCGGCCGTCCTGCTGGTGGCACTCAATGCGTTCTTCGTCGCGGCCGAGTCGGCGCTGGTGCGCGCGCGCCGACCGCGGCTCGAGGCTCGCGCGCGGGGGGGATCGAACAGTGCGCGGTGGGCGCTACGCGCGCTCGCCGATCGGACACGCCTCCTGGCGGCCAGTCAGGCCGGCATCACGCTGGCGAGTCTGGGACTCGGCTGGATCCTCGCCGACGGGATCGCCGATCTGCCGATGGCCGCGGACCGATCGGTGACGGCGATCGCCGTGGTCGTGGTCGTCGTCCTGATCGTCGCGTACCTGCACATCATGTTCGGCCAGTTCATCCCGCGCATCGTCGCGCTCGCGCAGCCCGAGCGCGTGGCGACGGTCCTCGCCGCGCCGCTGCTCGTGTTCGCGTGGCTGATCTATCCCTTCACGTTGTTGTTGAATCGCTCGTCGCAGCCGGTCACGCGGCGCGTGGGTCAGACGACGGTCGCGGAAGAGGCGATGCACTTCCCCGGGGAGCTCCGGCAGCTCGTCGAGCGGGCGGAGGCGGGAGGCGCGATCGAGCCGGAGGACGCAGAGCTGCTCGAAGGCGTGTTCGAGTTCTCGGAGAAGAATGCGCGCGAGGTGATGACGCCTCGCACCGAGATCGTGGCGCTCTCGATCGACGCGTCCTTCGGCGACGTCATCGGTCTCGTGAACGAGAGCGGGCTGTCGCGCTTTCCGGTGTACGACGGCTCGATCGACAACATCATCGGGATCGTGCTCGCCAAGGATCTGCTGCCGGGCCTGGGTCGCGAGGGTGCCGAACAGCCATTCTCGCTTCGCCAGATCTTGCGCTCCGCCCACTTCATTCCAGGCACGCGTGAGGTCGAGGAGGTGTTGTCGGACTTCAAGCGCCTCAAGGAGCACATGGCGATCGTCCTCGACGAGTATGGCGGAACGGCGGGCGTCGTGACGATGGAAGACCTGCTGGAGGAGATCGTCGGCGAGATTCTGGACGAGCATGACGAGCGCGAGGAGCCGGCGCACGCGCGCGGAGGCGAAGTGCTGGTGGCCGGCGATCTCAACATCGGGGAGCTGAACGAGCGGTTAGGCCTTGCCGTTCCGGAGAACGAGTTCGCCACGATCGGTGGGTATGTCTTCGGCACGCTCGGCCGCGTGCCGCGCGTCGGGGACCGCGTGACGACCGGCGGCGCGACGTTCACCGTGCGCTCCGTGGAAGGGCGGCGGGCGGAGCAGATAGCGGTGAAGAGGATTGAGGTAGCTTAGGCGCTGGAACAGCGCTGAAAACACCAGCGCTTCTCCAGTGGCCTCAGCGCTCCTCCAGCGCCCCTGCCAGTCGCGCACACATGGCAATCGCCCGTACCATACTCGCCGGCGATGCGATCCCCTGCCCCGCGATGTCCATCGCGGTGCCGTGATCGGGTGAGGTCCGCGGGAACGGGAGGCCCAGGGTCACGTTCACCGCTTCGCCGAACGACGCCACCTTGATCGCGGTCATTCCCACATCGTGGTACGGGGCGATCACGGCGTCGAATTCGCCGCGCAGGGCGCGGACGAAGACGGTGTCCGCCGGAAACGGGCCGTAGAGCCCCGCCTCACGAGCGACGGGCGCCAGCAGCGTGTCGTCCTCATCCCCGAATCGCCCGCGATCGCCCGCATGCGGGTTGAGCGCGCAGAGCGCGATGCGTGGCGACGCGATGCCGAACCAGGCTCGAAGCGCGTCGTTCGTGAGGCGCGCCGCGTCGAGGAGCGCCGTGCGCGAGAGTGCATCGGGAACGTCGCGGAGCGCCAGGTGGGTCGTCGCCAACACGACGCGAAGCCGGTCGGAGGCCAGCATCATCGCCGTGCACGAGCCCGTAAGGCGCGCGAGCATCTCCGTGTGGCCCGGGTCCGCATAGCCGGCCACGAGCAGCGCGTGCTTGTCGATGGGAGCGGTGACGACTCCGTCTACCTTCCCATCAAGGGCGAGCTCGACCGCACGCTCGATCGCCCGACCAGCGAATTGCCCGGCGGACCCTTCATCGCTCCCGGGCCTCCACGTTCCCACCGACTCGTCGACGTCGACGCCCGCGTCATCGGGGCCGACGATGACGGGATCGCACGCCGCACGCACCTCGGAGGTCCTGAGCGCCTTCGCGACGATCTCGGGACCAATCCCCCGCGGGTCGCCGAGCGTGATGGCCAGCCGCGGACGCCTCACGAGCCCTTCTCGTCGCGCAGGACACGATAGAGGGCCCTGGCGTCGGCACGGCTCACGTTCTTCCCGATGTCGCCGAGGAGCTCCACCTCGAGCGTCCGGTGCGCATAATCGACCCGAATCCGGTCGCCCACGCGAACCTCCTGCGAGGCCTTCGCCGGCTTGCCGTTCACCTGCACGGCACCGACGTCGCACGCTTCCTTCCCCTCGCTGCGGCTCTTCACCAGGAGGAGCCGCTTGAGCGCGAGGTCGACCCGCACGCTAGATGCGAACGGTGACGAACGTCGCTTCCCGAAGGCTGTCGAACAGGCGGCGGACTGCCTTCTGCTGCGAGAGCTGCTCCCGGATCTGCTGACGAAACTCGGCCAGCGACGGCTCGCGCTCGGGCTCGACACTCGTGAGCTGCAGCACCACGAACTTCGGCACTTCGCGCGCGGCATCGTCGATCTCGAAGGGATCGACAATGTCGTTCGCCTGCTTGCCCTCGATCCCCTTCTGGTACGGCTCGGGGAGCTGCGTGCGAGGGAACGGATTCGGAATGCTGCGCTCCTCGATCGGGTCGTGGTACTTCGCGACCAGGGAGTCGAACGATGCACCGGCCCGCCACGCCGCGGCGACCGAGTCGGCACGCAGGCGCGCGGCGGCGACATCCACCGAATCGAGCGCGGGACGAATGAGAATGTGCCGCGCCTTCACCTCGGCCGGCTGTACGCGATCGACCTTCGCGATGTGGAAGCCGAACGATGTCTCGAACACCGGGCTCACCTGTCCCGGGCCCATGCGGAAGATCACGTATTCGAACTCGGGGACGAGCCCTTCGCTGCCCCCGCCGCGGCGCCGCCAGCCCAGATCTCCCCCCGTCTCGCGTGAGGCAGGATCCATCGACTCGCGCTTGGCGATCTGCTCGAAGTCGCCGCCACGCCGGATCTCGACCAGCAGCGATTCCGCCTTGATGCGCGCGGCTTCGCGCGCCTTTTCCGATGGCTTCACCGGCACGACGATCTGGCGGAAGGTGACCGTCGCCGGGAGTCTCGGCACCTGACCCTTGTTCTCGTCGAAGAATTTCTGCACTTCGTCTTCGCTGACCGGTGCGGGCGGCAGCTTGCCCTCCTGCCGGAGCTTCTGCAGCAGGCGCTCCTGAAGCGCGCTGCGCCGCTGCTCGTCCATGAGCCATCGCCGGTATTCCTCGGTGGAGCCGAAGCCGGAGCGCCGCAGCAGATCGCGGAACTGTTCCTCGGTCTGGAACTGGCCGCGCACCTGGCGCATGCGCTGGTCCACCGTGGCGGTGAGCTCGGCGTCCTCCACCTGCACGCTGTCCTGCCGTGCGCGCTGGACGAGGAGCTCCGTCTCGATCAGGCGCTCGATGATCTGCCGCGCGAGCGCCATCTGCGCCGTGGAATCATTGGGGAGCTCGCGCCCCTGCGCGCGCATGACGTTGATCTCCTCGAGCACATCGCTCCAGAGAATGACCTCGGTCCCGACGACGGCGACGACGCGATCGACGGGAACGACTTCGGCGTCCTGCGCTCTCGCGGCGCTCGAGCCCAGAAGGGCGAGCGCCGCGAGGATGATGAATCGTCTCATGAAGCCTGGTACCCCGTCAGGCGGGCGGGGGTTTCCGTCATGGCTGCGGCGTGGGCGCCGGGGCCTGACCGCCGGACGGCTGCTGCCCACCCTGCGGCGGCGTGCCCATCGGCACCTGCGACTGCGGACGCGACGCGGCACGCGTGGAATCGCGGGTCGCGCGAATGCGGCGCGCACGCTCGATGGCGCGCTCGACGCCGGCATTGGCGATCTTCCAGTCGTACGTGTCGCGGAGCAGCTCCGATACTTCGGTGGGTACCGGAACGAACTGGGCCTGGTTCGCGAGCAGACGGTCCACGTACGCCTCAATGCGCGCTGCGGCGACACGCTCCCGCTCCTGCTCCGTCGTCGCGCTGTCCGACAGCTGGGTCGGGGCAACGCCGAGCTGCGTCCACGCGTTGCCGACGACCTGCGCGAAGGTGCCGCGAAGCTGCGCGAGCTGCTGCGGATCCATGGCGACCTTGGCGCTGTCGGCGGCGTGCAGGATGAGCTCGTTGCGCACCATGTTCTTCACGAATTGCCGCACGATCGAATCGGGCGCCTGCGCGATGACCTGCTGCACCTGCTGCTGCTGCGGGAAGATGCGCACCCACCGCGCGAACTTCTCGGCGGTGAAGTTGCCGATCTTGGTCGTCGCCAACACGGTCTTGTCCTCGCGATGACCATCGAGGTCCGCCACGACGGCGCGGGCGACGGCGGGTGCGTCCTCCTTGACCTGGACATTGGCACCGGCCTCGAGCCCAGCGACGAACGCGCTGTCGGCAACCTGTGTGGCCCGACGCTGCATGGCGACGCCGATCTCGCCGCGCACTTCAGCATAGGGCGAGCGGCGGATGATGTGATAGCCGAACTGCGTCTCGACGAGTGGCGAGATCTGCCCGGGCTGGAGGCCGAGCACCGCCTGCTCGAACTCCTTCACCATCTGCCCGCGCGGGAACAGCCCGAGGTTCCCACCCTGCTGCTTCGCCGTAGGATCGTCGTTCGTCTGGCTGGCGATCTGCGCGAAGTTCGCGGCGGTCACGCGAGCGCGCGTGGCCTCGGCGCGGCGGCGCACCGAGTCCTTCTGCGCCGGCGACATGTCCGGCATGGTGCGGAAGAGAATGTGGCGCGCGGCGAGCACCTCGCCCTGGACATACCGCGACTCGTTCGCCGTCGAGTCATACTTCGGCCCCTCGGCGACCATCTTGTCGTGGAAGGCGTTGACGCGAGCCTCGGCGATCATCGGCCAGAGGACCTTGTCGAGCCGCGTCGTGTCCTTGAGTGAATCGCCGGCGGCCGCCGCGTGCGCGAGCAGCTGGTAGTCGACCCACAGGCCGGACACGGTGCGCGCGAACTCGGTGGAGATGGGGAAGTCGGTGTTTCCGATCATCTCGGCCAGGCGCTCGACGGAGAGCTCCTGGTCTTCGGCGCGGGCGGCGACGTCGACGTGGGCGGTGAGCGCTTCCTTGAAGCCTTCACACGCGGCAAGCGTCAAGCCAGCCGCGACGACAGCGATCAGCGAACGATTCATTGGCGGATCGAACTCCGGAGATGTGGGGACGACTCGGGACTGCGCGAACGGTCCCGATCCGCGAGGAGACTGCCGAGGGCGCGGACGAGCCCATCGAGAAGGGAGGCGCCGCCCTGTCGCGTGAGCTTCAGCGACAGCGGGTGCGCGCGCCGCACTTCCGCCTGGAACTGGACGTCGTGAAAGGCCGCGGTGAGCCCCTTGAGGCGCGGCACCGCATCCTCACGAAAGGTAATACGGGCCTCCTCACCGCGCACCAGGATGCCCTCGACTCCCAGACGCCCGCCGAGAATTCGCAGCTTGGCGGCAGCGAGGAAGGCCTGCGCCGGCGGCGGGAGCGGCCCAAACCGGTCACGGAGCTCCTCCCGCAGTGCGTCGATATCAGCGGGCTCCGTGAGCGTCGTCAGGCGGCGATAGACATCGAGCTTCGCCTCCTGGAGGGGGACGTAGTCGTCGGGCAGATAGGTCGGCGTGTCCATGGAGACGTCAGCCGGAACCAGCCGCGGCGCCCCCTCACCGCGCATGAGGCGCTTGACGGTCTCATCGAGCATTTTGAGGTAGAGATCGAATCCCACCGCCTGCACGAAGCCGGATTGCTCGGGCCCGAGCAGGTTGCCGGCGCCGCGAAGCTCGAGGTCCTTGAGTGCGACGCGATAGCCGGAGCCCAGCTCGGTGTGATGCTCCAGCACCTGCAGCCGTCGCTCGGCGTCCTCGTCGACCGCGTCGGGGACGAGCAGGTAGCAGTAGGCGCGACGGTGTGATCGACCGACGCGTCCGCGCAGCTGGTAGAGCTGCGCGAGGCCGAAGTGGTCGGCGCGATTGACGAACATCGTGTTCGCGTTGGGAACGTCGAGTCCCGATTCCACGATCATCGTCGAGACCAGTACGTCGACCTCTCCTCCGACGAACTTTCGCATCACCTCTTCGAGGTCGCGCTCGCGCATCTGCCCGTGGCCCACGGCAACGCGCGCCCGCGGGGCGAGCCGGCGAACGTGATCGGCGATCGCCTCGATGGTATCGATGCGATTGTGCACGAAGAACACCTGTCCCCCGCGATCCACCTCGCGGGCGATTCCCTCTTCGATGAGCGCCTCGTCCCACGGCTCGACGAACGTGAGGACCGGGGAGCGGTCGCGGGGCGGGGTCTGAATCAGCGTCATGTCGCGCAGGCCCGCGAGCGACAGGTGCAGCGTGCGCGGAATGGGCGTCGCGGTCAGCGTGAGGACGTCGGTGGCCAGCCGAAGCTGCTTCAGCTTCTCCTTGTGCTTCACCCCGAAGCGATGCTCCTCGTCGACCACGATGAGTCCGAGATCGCCGAAGCCGACATCGTCGCTGAGCAGCCGGTGGGTTCCGATAATGATGTCGATCTTCTTCGCGACGAGGTCCGTGAGGAGACCGGACTGCTCCTTGGGGGTCTGGAACCGTGACAGCGTCTCGACCCGAATCGGAAAATCCGCCAGCCGCTCGCTGAAAGTCCGCCCGTGCTGCTCGGCGAGGATCGTCGTCGGAACGAGGACGGCGACCTGTTTGCCCGACTGGACCGTCTTGAATGCGGCGCGCACCGCGACCTCGGTCTTCCCGTACCCGACGTCCCCGACGAGCAGCCGATCCATGGGGCGTGGTGCTTCCATGTCGCTCTTCACTTCCTCGGTCGCGCGGCGCTGATCCGGCGTGTCCTCGAAGAGAAATGACGACTCCAGCTGGCGCTGCCACGCCGTGTCCGGAAGCGCGGCCATCTTCGTCGCCATCTTGCGACGCGCGTAGAGATCGAGGAGCTCCATCGTCATTTCCTCGAGCGCGGCGCGCGTCTTGTCGCGCTGCGCGGCCCAGCGTCGCCCGCCAAGCTTGTGCAGCCGGGGAGGCGTTGCCTCATCACCGTCGGTCGCCGAGCGATAGCGCTCGATCTGATCGATCCGGTAGAGAGGCACGTTGAGCCGGTCGCCGCCCTCGTATTCGATCACCGCGACCTCGAGCGTGCTCTGCCCAGCGAAAATCGTATCGATGCCGCGATAGATCCCGATCCCGTGCTCGAGATGGACGACGAAGTCGCCCGCCTTGAGGGCGGTCATCGTCTCCAGCGGCGCCCCGCTCGCGTACCGGCGGGCGCGACGCAGGCGCCGCTCCCGGCGGAATATCTCGTGATCGGTGAGGACGCGCAGACCTGCGAGCTGCGAGCTGCGAACCGCGAGCTGCGAGCTGCGAGCTGCGAGCTGCGAACCGACTTCCGTGGGGATGACGAAGCCGCCACCGAGAACGGCCACGGCGAGATCGGCCGAGACTGGGCGACGACCGCCCTCTCCTAACAACTCATCCAGCCGCTCCGCTTGCCCGACGTTGTCGCAGAGGATCAGCGTCGGCATGCCGTCGCTGAGGATCGCGCGCAGGCGCTTGATGTCGCGATCGATCGTCTCCGGCCGGCGCAGCGGGAAGGTGACATCCGCGGGGGCCGCGGAATCGTCATCCCGTTCGCGAAGCGTGAGCGTGGAGAATTCCGCCATGGCGCGCAGCGCGTCGTCGGGCGGGCGAAAGAGCTCATCGCGTGGTGGCGCGTCTTCGCCACGGCGCCGTGCGAGCTCGATGTGATGCTTCGCCTCCTCCCAGGTGCGGCGCATCTCCGGCTCGAGATGCGTCCCGCCGGGGAGAATCATCACCGAGTCGGGCGGAAGCAGCTCGGTCAGCGATCCCCGAGGCGTCGCATCGTCGGCGGCGTCGGCCGATGCCGGCGTGTCGACCGGGAGAATGATGACGTGCTCGACGTCGCGCGTGGACCGCTGGGTGAGGATATCGAATTGCCGGAGTGACGTGATCTCATCGCCCCAGAACTCGAGCCGCACCGGGCTCGCCATGCCGAACCCGTAGATGTCGACAATGCCACCGCGCACCGAGAACTGCGCGACATCATCGACGAGCGAGACGCGCTCGAAGCCGATCGTCTCGAGGTGTGATGTCAGCGCCTCGAGCCGACGTTGCTCGCCGTGTCGAATCTCGAGGCGTCCGGTGCGAAGCGCGCTCGGCAGCCGCGTGCGCTCGAGCACGGCGCGGGCCGTCGTCACGAGCAGGCGCACGCGCCCGCGAGCGACCTGTTCGAGGGTCTCGACGCGCTCGCCCGCCACCTCGAGGTGCGGCTCGACCTCCCCAAACCCTTCTCGCGGCGGGTAGAGCGCCACGCCCTCCGCGTCCTCGGCGAGCGACGCGAGGTCAGCGAGCCATCGCTCCGCATCGGGGAGGGTTTCGGCGACGACGACGAAGAATCGGCGCTCCCCTTCTCCGCGCACCAGAGTGGCGGCCAGCGCGGCGTCGCTCGAGCCCGGAAGTCCCGCGATCGTGAGGCGCCGGCCGGGGGGCGGAAACGTGTTCCTGACGCGGGCGTACGCCGGAAGGGATTCGAGCGCGTCGAGGATGCGCGGCAGCGCCACGCTACGAGGCTCTCCGCTGGCCGGCGCCCGCCACTGCCGATTCGAGCACGAGGACCGCGAGGGCGAGCACGAGCACGGGCACCAGCAGCGAGCGTCGCGGTGAGGACGAAAAGAGCGACGCGGCCCATGCCCCACTGTCCGGAAGCACGATCTCACGCGCGCGAATGCGCGAGGCGAGCGTTGCGCCGTCAAGGCGCGCGAGGTCGGACTCGTCAGGCTCCGGATTCACCACCAGCGCGCCGACGCGCCGCCCGCCGCGCAGAAAGAACGCGACGCCGGCGCGATCGGGCGCGACCACCGTGTCCGTCGCGAGCGCGACCCGGCGCCCGCCGGGGAGCTCGAGCAGATCCGCCCCAGTCGGCCTCGCGACCGGCGCGCCCGGGGTCGCGTGCACGACGCTTCCGGCATCGCCGAACAGCCGCTGCGTGACGACATCGGTGAGCCAGGGGATGAACGCGGCACGCACC
>JAICOJ010000218.1 GCA_025930755.1 Gemmatimonadaceae bacterium | reverse complement strand
TTCGCAGTTCGCAGCTCGCAGTTCGCAGCTCGCCGTTTCGCAGTTCGCAACTCGCCGTTCAGTTATGTCGTTTGCTCCGGCGCACCAGACCGTGGCGGCCGCCGTGGTCCCCACCGACGCCACCCGAACCACGCCAGCACGCCGAGCACCGCTAGCGGAATCAGAATACCGGTCAGCGAAATGATCCCCGCGATGAACCGCACGAAGTTCCGCCACGCCTGCTTGAACGCGTCGCCAAGCACGCCCGTTTCACCGCGCGCACTGACGACGGGGAACGCCTCGTGCACCGTCACCATCATCGAGCTCATCGCGGCGCGCGTCCTGAGATAACGCAGACGTCCCTCGTAGCGCTCGATCTCCTCCCGCACCCGTGCCAGCTCGCGCTCGACGGCGAGCACGTCCGACAGTCGTCCCGTGCGATTGCCGAGCAGCTCGATCAGGCGGCCCTCGAGGCGCTTCGCGTTCTGCATGCGGGCGGTGACGTCGACGTACTCCTCGCCCACATCCTCGCTGAACTCGTTGAGCGCCTCGACCTTGCCGATCGGCTCGAGGCCCGAGACGGCGTCCTCCCAGCGCGCGGCGGGAATCTTCATCTCCAGGCTCGCCGAGCGAATCTGATCGCGACCGCTCGAGAGCTGAACGTTCGCGACGAAGCCGCCTAACCGCTGCGCGAGATCGCGGATCTGCTGCATCGCGATCTCGAGCGAATCGACCTCGATCGTCGCGTTGCCGGTGCGGATCAGCATCGAGGGGACGGCGGCCGAGTCGGTGACGCGCACCTGAGAGGGATCTCGACCGGGCGCTTGCTGGTTGGCGGCCGCATCGGTCGCGAAGCCCCCGCGACCCGCCACGGCCCCGACACTCGCGGTCGGCGGCGCCGCGGGCGCGGGCGCCGACAGGTCCTTCTCCTCCATCGCCATGCCCTCCCGGCGACGCGCCTCTTCCTCCGTCCGCGAGCCCGGACGCCCGGGGCTCGCGTCGGTTTGTGAGGTCTCGGTCTGGTCGCATGCCAGGAGCGTAGCGACGGCAACAAATGCGAGCGTTCTGATCGACGGTGTGAGCATGACCTTGTGGTGAGTCAGACGTGAAGGCGCCCTCCGAGGCACCATGAGATGAGACGTCTGCCGCGGCCCGACTTGCACACTGCTACTTCGACAGCTCGTTCAGCACCCCGGCCAGCTCCCGAACGCCACGCCTGATCTCGCGCCCATCCACCGCCGCGAAGCCGAGATGCAGCCCCGGACGCATCCGGCGGCCATGCGAGTACCGGCTCAGGGGAATCACCTCGATCCCGCGCTGCGCGGCGGCGTTCGCCGCGGTTCGATCGTCGACGTCACCCGTCAGCCATCCGACAGTCTGCAGGCCGGCCTCGACGTCGGAGATCTCGATCAACCCCGCGAGATCCTCGCGCGCAGCGTCAATCAGCACCGACAAGCGCTCGGCGTACACTTCACGCATCCGTCGAACGTGACGGCCGAAGTGCCCTTCACTGATGAAATCGCAGAGCACCGCCTGCTCGAGCACGGGGGCATGTCGCGTCGTCACCGACTTCACCGCCGCGAAATGCTCGACCAGATCCGCTGGCACGACGATGTAGCCCAGACGCAGCGAAGGGAACATCACCTTGCTGAAGCTTCCGATGAAGAGCACCAGCCCGTGTCGGTCGAGTCCCTGGAGCGCGGGCAGCGGACGTCCCGAGTAGCGATACTCGCTGTCGTAGTCATCCTCGATGATAAGCGCGCCGGTCGTGCGCGCCCACTCGAGCAGCGCCAGTCGTCGTGGCAGGCTCATGTTGACGCCGAGTGGGAACTGATGACCCGGGGTGACGTAGACGAGACGCAGGTCGCCGAGGCGCGCCTGCGGCACTTCCATTCCCTCGTCGTCGACGCGTATGCCGACGAGCTTCGCGCCGTGCGCCTGGAACCCATAGGTCGTGCCGATGTACCCGGGCGTCTCCATGCCGATGCGGTCGCCCGGATTCACGAAGACGCGCGCGGCGAGATCGAGCGACTCCTGCAGTCCCGAGACGATGATGACCTGGTCGGGCGTACACCTGACGCCGCGCGAGCTGGCGAGATAGTCGGCGACTGCCTCACGAAAGGGACGATATCCCGTCGCGTCGCACTGGAGCAGCATCGTCGCCGTCGCCTTGCGGAAGCGCCGCGCGGCCAGCTGCGCCCACAGTGTCGTGGGAAAGAGATCGAGCGCCGGCTCGGCGGTGCGAAACGGTCGCGCGGTTCCCTTCGGGAATCCGGGGAAGAACTCGGCGCGCCTGGCGAAGTCGGAGAGTCGGCGCCGGGGCGCGCGCTGGGCTGGCGCACTCGGCGCCGCCTTCCGCGAGACCTGAAGGAGCTCGTCAGGCAGCGTCTCGTTGACGTAGGTGCCCGAGCCGACGCTGCCTTCGACGTAGCCCTCGGATTTCAACTGCTCGAACGCGGTGACGATCGTCCCGCGCGACAGCCCATACTGTCGCGCGAGATCGCGCGTCGCCGGCAGTCGCGCGCCGGGTCGCAATCGCCCCTCGAGAATCTCGGTGCGGAGCGCCGAGGAGAGCCATTGCGATGCGGGGGCGCTGGAGGAGCGCGGGGGAAGGGCGAGGGGCAGCGAGCTCGGGCGTTTGGGCATGTGAATCGGGGGCACTGGACCAGCGCCTTTGATCTCCACAGTGGTCCACCGAAAATATCGAAAATGGCTCTACGCGCTAGGCCACCTCACCGGTAGCGTACGGGCGTCACCTCGACACCTCGACGACCTCGGCGGGAGAACGACCATGAGAGCGGAGCTGAACTACGGCAAGCACGCGAGCGGCATCTACGACGCCATGGATGCGCTCGACCAATACCTCGCCACCGACTCGGCGATCGAGGAGCCGCTGCTCCACCTCGTTCGGCTGCGCGCGTCGCAGATCAATGGCTGCGCCTACTGCATCGACATGCACTGGAAGGATCTGCGCTCCATCGGGGAAGGGGAGCAGAAGCTGTACGGCCTCGATGCGTGGGAGGAGTCGCCGTACTACACCGACCGCGAGCGCGCCGCGCTGAAGTGGACGGAAGCGGTCACGCTGCTCACCGTGGGCCACGTGTCGGAACAGGTCTACGAGGAAGTCCGTTCACAGTTCAGCGCGAAGGAGCTGTGCGACCTCACCTTGGCCATCGCCACGATCAATGCCTGGAACCGGCTCTCCATCTCCGCTCGGCTCGATGCGGGTCGTTATCAGGCCCCTGCACGCGCACCGGTAGCGATCGGAGCATGACGCAACCGCCGCGGTCGCAGGAGGACGCGTTCGCCTTTCAGGACTGGGCGTGGCTGGTCGCGGTCGCGCTGATCTGGGGATCGTCGTATCTGCTGATCGCGTTCGGCGTCGAGCACTTCAAGCCGCCGCTGGTGGCGCTGCTGCGATTGGCGTTCGGCGTCGCCGTGCTGGCGTTGATCCCGGCCGCGCGGCGTCCCGTTCCGCGCAGCGAGTGGAGAGCGATCGCGCTGCTGGGGATCGTGTGGCTGGCGCTGCCATTCCTCCTGTTCTCGATCGCGCAGCAGTCGATCGACTCGTCGCTGGCCGGGATGCTGAACGCCGCGGCGCCGCTGTTCGTCGCCGTCGTCGGAGCGCTGGCCTTCGGCAAGCGATCCGGCCTGCGGCAGCAGCTCGGGCTGCTGGTGGGATTCGTGGGTGTGGTCGTCATCAGCTGGCCCGCGGTCGTGGGCGCGCACGCGAGCGTGCTCGGCGTGGTGCTCGTGCTGCTGGCGACGCTGTGCTACGGCTTCGCCGGTAACATGGCGGCCCCGCTCCAGGTGCGGAATGGATCGCTGCCGGTGATATTCCGCGCCGGTCTCGTCGCGCTCGTGGCGAGCTTGCCGTTAGGCCTCGCGAGCATCCCGGCGTCGACGTTTGCCTGGTCGAGCCTGCTCGCGGTGGCGGCGTTAGGCGTCTTCGGCACGGCGCTGGCGTTCGTCGGCTTCACGACGCTGCTCGGCCGTGTGGGCGCCGCGCGTGGCTCGGTAACGATCTACTTC
>JAICOJ010000103.1 GCA_025930755.1 Gemmatimonadaceae bacterium | reverse complement strand
GACTCGGGCCACCAGATCACGCTGAGCACGAGCGAGGAGACGGCCGTCGGCATCGCCATGGACACCCACCACTCCGTGTTCATCATGGCGCCCGCGGCAACCAGACCGAACGCCAGCGCGGCGAGCAGCCACAGCACCCCCCCAAGGCGAATTCCCACCAGGCCGAGATTCAGACGGCCGCTGAGCACGGTGGTCTTGAACGGCGCGCTGTCCGTCGCGGCTATCTGCCACGACTCGGCGAAGCCGACGAGATGGGCCGCACCGTGCAGCACCATCGCGATGGCGATTGCGGTTCTCATAGGCCCTCCTCCGCCATGGCGGTGTCGCGTGTGGCACGCGCCCGGCGTTCGGCCTCCGCCCTAACGAGCCGCATCCCCTCGAAGCGAATGAGCCGAACGCCGGGGGATACGAGCGTCCAGTACCGGCGGAACCGATCCCGCGCGTATCGGTCGGTCGTCGCGACCCGCGTTTCCGTCCTCACCAGCGAGGTCCCGGCATCGATCGGGTCGGCCGCCAGAGTAAACGCGATCTTGACGTAGCCCGGGCGATCGAACGCCGCGAACTCGCCGGCCTCGAGCCCGTCGAACTTCACGTTGGCCACCCAGGGCTGCGTCACGGCACCGAGGACGATCTCGCGCCCCGGCTCCTCCGCGAGCACGCGCCAGCCGAGCGCCTGGGTCTCCTCGAGCAACGGCCGAGGAGGTGACGCCGAGTCGTCTCCCCCGAGCGCCATCTGCCGCGCACGGAAGATTCCTTTGACGAGCGGTGAGCGGTTGACGTCCATCGCTCGCACGGCGTCGTACGCGACGTCCAGTCGCGCCGCGACGCGAATCTCGTGGTACTCGCGCACTTCGTACGTCGGCATGAACCGATCGAGCAGCGAATCCGGTACGCCCTTCGTGGACACTTTCCCGTAGCCGTACCAGTTCTTCGCGAGGTACCCGACTCCGAGAAGCGCGATGGCGCCGGCGCTCCCGCCGACCATTCTGGCTACTCTACGCGTCGATGTTTTCATGGCATGCTCCTCACGACAGGTAATCTCCTGGTCACCGCGGCTCGCCATGGTACGGGGGAATGACGAGCACCGCACAGCGCGCCGCGCGCAGCAGCTTCGTCGTCACGCTCCCGATCAGCATCCGCTCGACGAGCGTCCGCCCGTGCGCACCCGTCACCATCAGGTCCGCGCGATGACTCGCGGCGAACGCGAGCAGCTCCTCGGCGGTCTTTCCTTCCAGAATGACCGGTCTCACCTCGAGCAGGTCGACGCTCTCGAGCCGCTCCTCGATCTTCTTGAACGCCGCGAGGACGCCCTGTTTGTAGACCATCATTCCGCCTTCGAACGCCTCGGTCGGGAGCTCGAGCGGCGCCTTCACATGCGCCAGCCAGACGTGACCGGGAGGGGTCGTCAGGGTGACGGCCGCTCGGGCGGCCCGCAGACTGGCGCGGGAGAAATCCATCCCGACCACTGCCCGGCGCAGCGGGGCGGTCGCATCCGACGGAACGGCCAGGATCGGACAGGAGGCACGTCGCGCCACCTGGGCAGCGACCTCGTCGCCGAGCAGGCGATCGATCGGCCGATGCTTTCCGAGACCGAGCACGATGAGCGACGCATCGATCTCGGCCGCGACCTCGACGACCGACGCCGCGACCTGCCCAACCTTCACCTGAACCTTCCACGAGTCGGCGGTCCGAAGCGTTTTCCGGACCCGGTCGTGCACCTCCCTCCATCGCATCTCGGTCCGCGTCACATCATCGATCGCCGGCGGAAGGGTGAGCATCAGACCGTCCACCGGGGCGTACATGCTTGCAAGCGGCTCGAGCACGGAGATCACGTGCACCGAGAGGCCGTGATCCCTGGCGATCGCCTCGGCGACGCGCAGCGGTGCGCCGCTCGTCTCGCCCCCGTCGGTCGCCACGAGAATCGGGCCGGTGAGAACCCAGGGATAAACCCGCGTCGATGGGTCGGAAGTGGTTTCCGACTGAATCAGCTCCGTCGTATCGGTGGTCATGGCACGCTCCGGAAAAGACCTGTGTTCACGGTATCGACGCGGCGACGGAGGGTCAGTCAGCCGATGTGCGGAGATCCGTAAGACAATCCCTGACGATTGACGCCCATCGCCTACCGCACATGTTTCTGGAATGCACACTCCAGTTGGCGGCTTTCCCGACGGGCGCGACCTCACCGAGCACCGCGCGGCAATGGAGGCGTTGCGCACCTCGGAGTTTCGCTTTGCGTCGATCGTCGACATTGCCGCCGACGCCATCGTCTCGGTGGACGATGAGCAGATCATCACCCTCTTCAATCAGGGCGCGGAGCGGATCTTCGGGTACACCGCGGCGGAGGTCATCGGGAAACCACTCGACCTGCTGCTTCCGCCCGACGTGCACGAGATCCATCGCGAGCACATCCGGCAGTTTGCTCGAACGGGGGAGTCGGCTCGCCGCATGGGCGAGCGGAGCGAAGTGCGCGGGCGGCGAAAAAACGGTCAGATCTTTCCCGCCGAAGCCTCGATCTCGAAGTTCGATCTCGGCAACCGGCGGGTGTTCACCGCGGTCCTTCGCGACATTACCGAGCGTCGGGCCGCCGAGCAGGAACGGGCTCGCCTGCTCGACGCCGAGCGTTCAGCGCGGGCGGCCGCGGAGGTGGCGCTGCGTACCCGCGACGAGGTGCTGGCGGTGGTGTCGCACGACCTGCGCAACCCGCTCAGCGTGATCGACATGTGCGCGGCATCGCTGTCGCACAAGCTCCCGCCTGACGACGCCGCGCGCAGTCTCGTCAGGACGATCGAGAGCTCGACCGCCTGGATGAACCGTCTCATCGAGGACCTGCTGGATGTCGCGCGCGTGGAGGCGGGCCGGCTCGCGCTCGAGCGGAGCCCACACGATCTCGTGCGGGTGATCAGCGAGGCAACCGTGATGCTCGAGCCGCTGATCGCCGAGAAATCACTCACGCTGCGTGAGGAGCTGCCGGATTACCTTCCGCGCGCGAACGTGGATTCGAGGCGCATCGTCCAGGTGCTCGAGAACCTCGTGTCGAATGCGGTGAAGCACACCGCGGCGGGCGGGGAGATTCGCATTCACGCCGAAGCGTCGAACGGCGAGATTCGGGTGTCCGTGCGCGACACGGGGTCGGGCATCCCGTCGGAGAATCTTCCGCATCTCTTCGACCGCTTCTGGCAGGCACGCGGTGCGCGCCGGGGGGGCGCCGGCCTCGGCCTCGCGATCGCGAAGGGCATCGTCGAGGCGCACGGCGGCCGAATGTGGGTCGAGAGTGAGCTCGGCTCGGGGAGCGTCTTCGGCTTTTCCATTCCCCTGGACAGCGATTCGCCTGCCTGACGGTCGGGAAATGACCGACACGAATCTCGTGTTTCGCTGATTCTGAGCGGTTTCACGAGCGCATACCATCTCATGCGAGTGGCAGCCAACTGATCGAGCGTGCTGCCTCGACTTTCGCCTGGAGAGCTCGTATGCGTGGAACATTGGAGATCCCGGCCCGCGGGACGCTGCCCACTGAACGCGAGACGCCGACACGCCGCACGCGCCTCGGCCTGCTGATCGCTACCGACGGCCAGCCGGCTGCCGACGCGGCGATCGTCGTCGGACGATCCCTGGCGAATCGCGATGGCGAGGCGCATGAGCTCGTTGCCGTCGAGGAGCTCGAGCGCTTTGGTGGGGATGATGCGCTCGCCACGATTCAGCAGCGAGAGCTCCATCTGCGCCTGGCGCGCCAGCGCGCTCGCACGACGAACGCCGCCGCCGACAGCTGGCCGATCGCCATCGCGTACGGCCAGCCCGCCGACACCATCGTCGACCTGGCGGACCAGGCGCACCGCCGACTGATCGTGATGGGGCTTCACGTCCACTCGCGAACGGATCGGTGGCTGGGCCGTGAGACCGTGCTGCAGGTCGCCCGTCGCGCCACCTGTCCGGTGCTGGCTGTCGACAGCAATCGCCGCACGATTCCGTGCCGCACGCTGGTCGCCATCGACTTCAGCCCGTCCAGCATCGCCGCCGCACGCGAAGCGCTGCGCATCGTCGGGGGAACCGGACCCGTCTACCTGGCGTACGTCGCGCCACGGACGTACGTGCCCTTCGCCGGTGACGCTCAGCCGACGTACGAGCCCGACATCGAAACGTCGCTGAAGGACCTCCGATCGTCGTTGGGCATCCCGCGGCACATCGACGCCCGCACCGTCGTGCTGCGTGGCGACCCGGCGAAGGAGCTCCTCGCCTTCGCCGAGCAGGAGGGCATCGAGCTGATCGCGACGGGAAGCCGCGGGTTCAGCACGTTCCGCGGTCCGGTGATCGGCACGGTGCCGACGGCGCTCGTCAGGGCGGCGCGGTGCTCGGTGCTGGTGATGCCGGTGATCTGAGAGGCAGTCGCGGGGGGGACTGGAACGAGGAACGAGGAACGAGGAAGTGGCGTGGACGCTCTGGCGCGCCGAACTCGAATGGCCGCTTCCTCGTTCCTCGTTCCTCTTTCCTCGTCCTCGTTCGTCGTTCCAGTCCCCCCCGACTACCCCGCTGTCCGGGTTTCCCTGAGGAGATCCCGGCGCCCTCCCGACTGCTGTCGCCGCCAAGGCCCACGATACTGTCGGCACTCCATTGTCGACTCTCTCGTGAGGTATCCATGAAAGCCAATGTCAGGACGGTTGTGCTCACCGCGGGCATCGCGGTCCTTTTGGCCGGGTTCGCGTACGCGTGCCGACCGACCGGTCGCCAGGTGCTCTCGGCTGGCGATGTGGCGGGAAAGGTCTACGTCCCGCCCGGGCAATACGACGAGTACTACGCCTTTCTTTCCGGCGGGTTCAACGGCCAGGTCGGCGTCTACGGCCTCCCCTCCGGACGCCTCCTCAAGGTGATCGGCGTCTTCTCGCAGAATCCCGAAACCGGCTACGGCTACAACGAGGAGTCGAAGCCGATGTTCGAGACGTCCCATGGCTTCGTTCCCTGGGACGACACGCACCATCCCGAGCTGTCGCAAACCAACGGCGTCCCTGACGGCCGATGGCTTTTCATTAATGGCAACAACACCCCGCGCATCGCTCGCATCGATCTGACGACGTTCGAGACGAGCGAGATCCTCGAGATTCCGAATGCCGCGGGCGGGCACGCCTCGCCCTTCACCACGCCCGACGGGCGGTTCGTCGTGAGCGCGACGCGCTTCAGCGTACCGGTGCCTAACACCGACGTGCCGATCGAGACATATCAGAAGAACTTCCGCGGCACGGTGTCGTTCATCAAGGCGGACGAGCCCGGCAAGATGGACATTGCGTTCCAGGTCCTCATGCCCGGCTACAACTACGACCTCGGTCACGCCGGCAAGGGACCGTCCGACGGCTGGTTCTTCTTTACGACGTACAACTCCGAGCAGGCGTATACCAAGCTCGAGCTGAACGCCTCGAAGAACGACAAGGACTTCATCGCGGCGATCAACTATCGCGCGATGGAGCAGTGCGTGAACAGCGGCAAGGCGCAGCAGGCACCGGCGAATTACCGGCACAATTACGTCGATCCGCTCTCGCGCATCGCGACCTCGACGCGGAACACGAGCGTCAGGATGATCGATCCGCGCGACTGCCCCGGCGCACTCTACCTGCTCCCGACACCCAAGTCGCCGCACGGGGTCGATGTCGACCCGACGGGTGAGTACATCGTCGGCGGCGGAAAGCTCGCCACCGTGATCCCCGTGCACTCGTTCACGAAGATGGCGCGCGCCATCGAGCAGAAGGCGTTCGACGGGGAGATCGATGGCATCCCGATCCTGAAATACGACGCGACGATGGCCGGCGAAGTACAGAACCCCGGCCTCGGGCCCCTGCATACCGAGTTCGATGGTCGCGGCTTCGCGTACACGTCGATGTTCATCTCGTCCGAGGTCGTGAAGTGGAAGCTCGGAACGTGGGAGGTCGTCGACCGGATGCCGGTCTACTACTCGATCGGGCACCTCATGATCCCGGGCGGCGACTCGAAGCAGCCGTGGGGCAAGTACGTGCTGGCAATGAACAAGATCACCAAGGATCGGTTCCTTCCCACCGGCCCGGAGCTCGCGCAGTCCGCGCAGCTGATCGACATCAGTGGCGAGAAGATGAAGATGCTTCTCGATTTCCCGACGACGGGCGAGCCGCACTACGCACAGGCGCTGCCCGCCTCGCTGATCAAGGACAAGTCGCTCAAGTTCCACCGCCTCTCCGAGAGCACGCACCCGCACGTCTCGAAGGCCGAGACCGAGGCGGGGATCTCACGCACCGGCAAGACGGTGCACGTGAAGATGGTCGCGATCCGCAGCCACTTCACGCCGGACAACATCGAGGGTGTGCAAGTCGGCGATACGGTGCTCTTCCACGTCACCAACATCGAGCAGGACTGGGACATCCTGCACGGATTCGCCGTGCTCGGAGCCAATAACGCCGAGCTGATCCTCGGTCCGGGCGAAACCCGCACGCTGAAGTGGGTTCCGCGCAATCCCGGAGTCTATCCGTTCTACTGCACCGACTTCTGCTCGGCGCTGCACCAGGAGATGCAGGGATACGTTCGCGTCTCACCGGCAGGCTCACGCGTTCCGCTCGTGGCGAACGTGAGTCCTCGCGCCGCGACGCAGGCGGCACGCGCTCGCGAGCTGCCGACGGCTCGGCCCGTGGAGCGATAGGCCCGTGGGCCTGCCACGAACCTCTCGGATACTGGTCGCCGCGGCGGCGGTGCTCCTGCTCAGCGTCTTTGTCTTTCCGCTGTGGAGCATCTACCTCACCGCGCCCCAGTATCCCGAGGGGCTCGGGATGTACATCCGGGTCAACACCATTGTTGGCTTGACGGAGTTCGATCTCACCAAGATCAACAACCTCAACCATTACATCGGGATGCGGGCGATCGAGCCCGACGCCATCCCCGAGCTGCGCTTCATGCCCTGGCTGGTCGGGGCCCTCTCGGCCGCCGGGCTCGTCGTGGCGGCGCTCGGCCGGCGGCGTGCGCTGTACGCGTGGCTCGCCGCGTTCGCCCTCTTGAGCATCGCCGGGCTCGCCGACTTCTACCGGTGGGCGTACGACTACGGGCACAATCTCGACGTCGAGACGGCGATCATCACCATTCCGGGGATGAGCTATCAGCCGCCGATCATTGGCACCAAGCAATTGCTCAACTTCACGGCGACGTCGTGGCCGGCGTTAGGTGGCTGGCTGGCCGCCGTGGCGCTCGGGCTGGGAATCGTGGCGGCCGTAATCGCAGTCCGAGCGGGACGACGCCGTGCGGGTCATCCGGTCACGGCGGCCGCCGCCGCACTCGCCGTCGCCTGCGCCGGCCAGGGCAGCGTGCCCTCGGCGCATGACCAGCACGCGCATCACGAGGCGCCCGCGGCGGTCGAAGCATCGCCGCGCGCGCGCGGCTCCTCTTCGGCAGGCAGCGAGGGTCTACGGCACGTCACCGTCTCTCCAACGGGTGAAGTTCGCAGCGTCGCGGCCGCGATCGCACTGGTGCGCCCCGGGGGGGAGATCACCATCGAGCCCGGCGTCTATCGCGAGCCCACCGTCGTCGTCAACAAGCCGGTGACGATCGTGGGCCTTGCCGGCGCCGTGCTCGATGGCGAACGCCAGCGCGCGATCCTGACCATCACGGCCGATGACGTCACCGTGCGCGGGCTCGAGCTCCGCAACGTTGGTACGAGCTTCCTCGAGGATCACGCGGCCATTCGCGTCGCGAAGGCGAGCCGCTGCGTCATCGAGAACAATCGGATCGACGACGCCTTCTTCGGCATCTATCTCGCCGGCGTTTCCGGCTGCCGCGTCGCCGGCAACATCATTCGCGCCACGCCGCGCACCGAGGCCACCTCGGGGAACGGCATTCACCTGTGGAGCACGAGCGACGCCGACATCTCGGGGAATCACATCAGCGGCCACCGCGATGGGATCTATTTCGAGTTCGTCCACCGTACGACGGTGCGCCAGAACGTGAGCGAGCAGAACCTTCGCTACGGCCTCCACTTCATGTACTCCGACGACTGCGTCTACGCGCAGAACCGGTTTCGGCGCAACATGGGCGGCGTGGCCGTCATGTACACGAAGCGGGTCACGATGACGGGCAATCGCTTCGAGGACAACTGGGGCAGCGCCTCGTACGGCCTTCTCCTGAAGGAGATCTACGACTCGTCGATCGAAGGAAATCGCTTCGACCGCAACACAGTTGGTATCGTCGCCGACGGCGCCGTCCGTGCCGTCATCGCCGACAACGATTTCGTGAGCAACGGCTGGGCGATACGCCTCCTCGGCAGCACCTACGACGGACGCGTGGAGCACAACAACTTCGTCGGGAATACCTTCGACCTGGCGACGAATGGCGCCGGTGGAGCTGCGCTGACGGGAAACTACTTCGACTCGTACCGCGGCTACGACCTCGATCGCGACGGCCGTGGCGACGTGCCCCACCACCCGGTGCGGCTGTTCTCGGTCATCGTCGAGCACCACCCTCCGGCCATCATCCTCCTGCGTGGGTTCTTCGTCGACGTGCTCGATGCCGCGGAGCGAGTGCTCCCTTCCCTCACACCGGCGGCACTCATCGATGACCGGCCGGCCATGAGCCACCTGCCCCGGAGCGCGTCATGATCGCCATTCGCGACCTGGGCAAACGGTTCGGACGCTCCGAGGTTCTTCGCTCCATCGACCTCGGGATTCGGCGCGGCCGAGTGACGGCGATCGTCGGGCCGAACGCGGCGGGGAAGACGACGCTGCTCAAGATGATCCTGGGGCTCACCCGCCCCGACCGGGGAGAGCTCCTGTTCGACGGCGTGCGGGTGAACGGCGATCCCGCCTATCGAAGCCGCATCGGCTACATGCCCCAGAGTCCGCGCTTCCCCGATCACCTCACGGGCAACGAGCTGATCGCGCTCATGACCGATCTGCGCGCCCCGACGACGAGCACGCTCGATCGCGAGCTCATCGACCAGTTCGGGCTCGCACGGGAGCTGGACAAGCCGTTGCGCACGCTCTCCGGCGGAACCCGGCAAAAGGTCAACGCCGTTCTCGCCTTTCTGTTCGACCCGGAGCTCCTGATCCTCGACGAGCCGACGGCGGGTCTCGATCCCGTCGCCAGCGGCGTCCTCAAGAGCAAGATCGCGCGGAGCCGCGCGGCCGGGAAAACGTTCATCCTCACGTCGCACATCATGAGCGAGCTCGAGGAGCTCGCCGATGACGTGGCGTTCCTGCTCGAGGGACGAGTACAGTTCGTCGGCGCCCTGCACGATCTCAAGCTCCACACTCGCGAATTCACGCTGGAGCGCGCCGTCGCCAGCATCATGACCTCCATGGAAGCGGCCTAGCCGCCCAACGCGATGACCGCACTCACGACCGCGATCAAAGTGGTGAAGTTCGAGCTGAGCGACCTGGCGCGAAGCCGCTGGCTGCTCGCCTACGTGCTCAGTGTCGCGCTCGTTACCGACGCCCTCCTCCGATTCAATGGCGCTGACCAGCGGGCCGTCCTCGGCCTCGTCAACGTCGTACTCCTGATCGTCCCACTCGTCGCCGTCACGTTCGGAACCATGCACCTGTACGCGCGACGGGACTTCATCGAGCTGCTCCTCGCCCAACCGCTCCGCCGGCCCCACATCTTCCTCGGGCTCTACCTCGGCCTAACGATTCCGGTGAGTCTGGGCATGATCGTGGGAGTCGCGGTCCCCGCCGCCTGGCACGGCGCGTGGACGGCATCGCTCACCGGCGCGCTCGGGACGCTCCTCGCGGTCGCGCTCGCGCTCACCGCGGTGTTCGTCGCACTGGCCTTCTGCATCGCCGTCCGATGCGAGGACAAGGTGCGCGGGCTCGCCATCGCCATGGCGGTGTGGATGGCGTTCGCCGTGCTGTACGATGGGGCAGTGCTGCTGCTGGTGTCGATCTTCGCCGATGCGCCGCTCGAGCGGCCCATACTCGCCGCGATGCTCGCGAACCCGGTGGACCTCGCGCGCGTGCTGCTCCTGCTTCAGCTCGACATCTCGGCGCTCATGGGGTACACCGGGGCCGTTCTCAAGAACGCTTTCGGAAGCGTGCAGGGCCTGATCCTCGCGACGGCCGCCCTGTCGCTATGGGTCGCCGTGCCCCTCTGGCTCGGAGGCAGATCGTTCGTCCGGAAAGACTTCTAAGAAGCGGCGTCTCGAGTGTCGAGTGTTGGCGCGCCCGACCGTGTAACCGCAGGCGCCGCAGGAGGGCCGGACAGTCGCCGAGGTCGTGACTTCGCGCCCTCGTCCAATGGCCGCAGATACCGCTACGCCAGGGTGATTAGCCGCGAGTGGAAGGAAGTGCGGTTATGTGGACGAGGGGGAAAACTGGAGGCGCGGAGGAGCTCTGTCTTATTGCGGCCTTCTGCGGTTCCTGCACCTGCACTCGGAAACTCAAACGTAGGCAACCAACTCACGAAATGGAGAGTGTGAAAATATGAAAAGGCAATGGTGGTGCGCGCTCGCCGCGGCTGGCATGGTGATGGTGACGGCTTGCGGCGGGGACCGCGCTCCAGCCGATGAGACGGCCACATCTCAACCGGCGGGGAGCGCGACGTCGGCCAGCGGACCCGTGAGCCCCGATGCCGGTGGCAAGATCATCCTCGTCGAGATGGAAACCGACGCCGCCGGCGTGAACAAGTTCGAGCCGGCCAACTTCGAGGCCAAACGGGGCGACGTGATTCGATTCACGCTGATCAGCGGAGTGCATAACGCGCACTTCCTTCCCGATTCCAACCCCGGAAAAGCGGGTCTCCCGGCGGCGGGCCCGCTGCTGCAGCTCCCACATCAGACCTATGACGTGAAAGTCACCTGGCAACCCGGTCAGTATTACTACCAGTGCGACCCGCACGCGCTTCTTGGAATGACGGGGCGAGTCACGGTCCAGTGACGAGAGGGGCGCTGGAAAAGCGCTGGGGGCCCTGGAGGAGCGCTGGGGGTTGAAAGCGCTTTTCCAGCGCCCTCAGCGCTTTTCCAGCGCCCTCGGAGTTCCGCTTACTCCACGACGAGAAAGCCGATCGCGCCCTTCTGCCCGTGGCCGAAGCCGTGATTGACGAACGGGAATTCCCCGGCGATGTCGCAGACGAGCTCGAAGACCATCCCGCCACCGGCGGGAACGGCGAAAGTCTGCACCCCCCGGATAGGCACCTCCGGGGGAGCACCCAGATAGACCCGATCGAACTGCTCGCCGACGACATGGAAGGCACACGGATGTGTCGGCCCCGCACTGATCACGTACATCCGCACGCGATCCCCCACCTTCACCCGAATCGGCTCGGCCACGTACTGTGACGGCCGCCCATTGAATGCCACGTAGTCGGGCATCGTCGCCAGCATCTTGTCGTAGTCGAACGCCTGAATTCCGCCGCCCGCGGGACTGAGATAGTACTCGGACTGTACGAGCACGAATTCCTTCGCCGGCGGGAGCGGCGTCGCCGGGTCGACGATGATCGCGCCATACATGCCGCTGCCAATGTGCATGAGCACGGGGGCCGAGCCGCAGTGGTACTTGAACGCGCCCGCGTACTTCGGTTGAAAGGTGAAGGAAACCGACTCGCCGGGGACGACGGACCGAAACGCGGCCTTGGGGTCGATCTGCGCCGCGTGAAAGTCCATCGAGTGCGGCAGCTTCCCACGATTCGTCAGCGTGAACTCGACCGTGTCGCCAACGCGGCATCGCACCGTAGGGCCCGGGATGTCGCTCTCGAATGTCCACGCCGCGACCACGACGTCGGGCGTGATGTGGAGGGGGACCTCCGTCGCGCTCCACGCGAGACGATGCGTGCGATCTGACGAAGGGGGCGGCACGGTGGGATCCCAGCGACGGTACGCGATCGGCTGAACGCCGGTCGCGGCCCCCTCGGCCGTGGACGTCGTGTGGCCGCGAACGTCGTGCGCCGTATCGAGACGGCTGTTCGGATTCTGCAGCGTGCTGGGCGACCGCTGTTGCGCGGCGGAGGTGTCGGGCCTCGTACGATCCTCAGCGTCATCGCTGCAGCCCGCGAGCGCCCCCGCGGCCGGAAGTACCAGGCCGAGCCGCGAAGCTCGAGCGAGAAACGCGCGACGATCCGTCGATTCCGAGACGACATCGGACAGCAGGGTCAGCGATTCATTCGGCATTGCGCGCTCCTGAGTTGCCCAGTGGCGATGTGAGGGAAACCCTTACGGAGATGTCGCGCATCCGCCGCGTTGAGTGCCCCGTTTCCCGACAGATGCACGCAGCCGCTCTCTCTAGCTTGGGGCTGTAGCGAATCGCCCCTGACCAATTCGAGAGCATCCGTCATGTCAAATACAAAGGTGACTACGACTTCCGACGCTGTCCGCACCCGGCGGGATTTCCTTCGCAAGGGCGTGATGACGGCTATCGCGGCGCCGGTGGCGGTTTCGGCGCTGGCAAGCTGCAAAGACGGCGCCGCGCAACGGACCGCGACGGCCAGCGACAGCGACCATAGTGGTGGCTCCACTGCACCGCATCCGGCCACACCGGCAGCGGCGGCGGTCGATCCGCGCGCACGTGCCGATCAGATGGATGCAATGCACGAGAAGGGCATCAAGGCCTTTCCCGCCAAGACCGAGGGCAAGGGCAATCAGCTCCTCGCACCGCGGATCGTGAACGGCGTGAAGGTCTTCGACATTACCTGCAAGGCCGTGCAGTGGGAGGTCGAAGTCGGCAAGAAGGTCGAGGCGTGGACGTTCAACGGCGTCGTCCCGGGTCCACAGATTCGCGTCACGGAAGGCGACCGGATCCGCATGATCGTGAAGAACGAGCTGCCGGAGTCGACGTCGGTGCACTTCCACGGCATCGAGATGCCTAACGCCATGGACGGCGTGCCCTTCATCACGCAGCCGCCGATCAAGCCGGGGGAGACCTTCACGTACGAGTTCGTCGTG
>JAICOJ010000173.1 GCA_025930755.1 Gemmatimonadaceae bacterium | reverse complement strand
CGCTTTGTAAATTCCCCGCCTAGGGCCTTTGCAAAAGCTCGTGCTTTTGATGTCCCTCGGCCTCCTCCGCGTCCTCTGCGGTAAAAAAAACCAAAATCCTCCTCCGGTTCCGGCACCTTGCCAGGGCCTGAGAACCCAACGATGAAGCCCGCACGGATCGTTCCTCGCGGCGGTGCTTACCATGAGGCATCGATGACGAGACGTGGGCTGCGCGGGTCCCCCATGGAACGCCGCGGCAGAAACGCAGCCGGCCAATGAAGGACCCCAGCCTCGCGACCGCGCCGCCAGGAGGGGCGCTTCACTACTTCATTGCGTTCTCGATCGTGGGCGTGTATTTCCTCGCCAGCCGCCGCGCAGCGGTGCTGACGCAACATGCTATCGCGCTCGGGATGCTGTATGGCATCGTGGTGTATTTCGTCATGAGCTACGTCGTGATTCCCCTGTCGGCCGCAGGTCAGGGAGCGTTCTCGCTCCCGGCATTCGTGAACGGAATTCTGATTCACACCCTTGGCGTGGGACTCCCCGCGGCGCTCTTCGCGCGGGCAGCGACACGAGCCGGCGCCCGATGAAAGAGGCGAAGGAGCTCCCCACGCGCGCGTTCAAGTCCCAGAAGGAGTGGGAGGCCTGGCTCGAGCGCAACCATGAGACGCGGGGTGTCTGGATCAAGCTCTCCAAGAAGGGCTCGGGTATTCCGTCCGTCTCGTATCAGGAAGCGGTCGACTCCGCGCTCTGTTACGGCTGGATCGACGGTCAGGCGAGGTCACTGGACGACGTCTGCTACCTGCAGCGGTTTACTCCCCGCACGTCCACGAGCAACTGGTCGAAGGTCAACCGCGCGAAGGCCGAGGCGTTCCTGGCCGAGGGCCGGATGCGGCCCTCGGGGCTCCGCGCGATCGAGGTGGCCAAGCGGAATGGGCGATGGGAGAAGGCATACGAGGAGCATCCAGAATCCCGGGAAACCTGAGACGCGCGCACGGCGTACCGAAAGCGTCAATGAAACGCCCCGTCCTCGTCGCCCTCCTCGCCCTCGCCTGCGCGCCCGCCCAGCCGCGACCGTTGCCGCCCAACACGTTCGCGTTTGCGGTCTTCGGTGACGGGCCCTACCGCGGCCTCGAGCGAGTCGCCTTCGCGCGTCTCATCGACGACGTGAATCGCACCGACGTCGAGTGGCTTCTTCACGTCGGCGACATCCTCTCCGGGAGCTGCTCGAACGACAGGCTGGACGGGATGCTTCAGCAGCTGAACACGATCCGTCACCCGGTGATCTACACACCCGGCGACAACGAGTGGACCGATTGTCACCGGCGCTCGTTCCAGCCGCTCGAGCGGCTGCAGCGCATCCGGGAGACCTTCTTCAGGGATCCCACGAGGAGCATCGCCGGTGCGGCGATGGCGGTCGAGTCGCAGAGCGCGGATCCCGCGTGGAGGGAGTTCGTCGAAAACGTGCGCTGGCGGCGCGGAGGATTCCTGTTCGTGACGACGCACATCGTGGGCTCGCTCAATGGAATGCGTCGCTTCGAGGGTCGCAGTGCCGCTGACGACAGCGCCGTCGTCAGGCGCACGGCGGCCGCGATCGCCTGGATCGACTCCGCGTTCGCGATCGCGAACAGGGATTCACTGTCGGGCGTCGTCATCGCCCTCCACGCCAATCCGCGCTTTCACCGGCGGGACAGCACCGCGTTCCAGCCCTTCGTGAAGCGAGTGGCGGAGCAGACCGCCGCATTCGGCGGTCAGGTGCTCGCCATTCACGGCGATACGCACGAATACACCGTGGATCACCCGCTGGTGCGCACGGGCACGAGCGCACCGCTCGAGAACTTCACCCGTCTCGAGACGTTCGGGTCCCCGGACATCGGGTGGGTGCGGGTGGTCGTGGATTCGGTGGCGGGGAAGTTCGTGGAATTCGAGCCCCGGCGTATACGGTGACCGTCGAGCTGCACAACCACAGAGGCAGTCGTCGTTACGGGGCCTGCACCCCCGTGAACTCGAATGCGGTCGGGGGCTCAGCGCCTAACAAGTGCCTCACGAAGTAGTCCCAGCGCCGCCGCATCATGTACGGCTCGTTCCCGAAGCCGTGGCGGCGGTTCGGGAATGGGATCACATCGAAATCCTTGTTGTGCCGGATGAGCTCGTTGACCAGCACCAGGGAGTTGTTCGGTGGCACGTTGTCATCCATCGTGCCCCACGCGATCAGGAGCTTGCCCTTGAGGTTCTGCGCCAGGAGCTGGTTGGCCTGGTTGTCGTAGTTCGTCGTCCCGTCTGGCCGACGCTCGAGGAGCCCCTGCCACTTCTCGCCCCAATCGTCCTCGTAGATGCGGTTGTCGTGGTTGCCTGCCTGCGACACGGCGACCTTGAAGAAATCGGGATAGCGCAGGATGGCGTCGGCCGACGAGTACCCCCCACCGGAGTGGCCGTAGATTCCGACCCGATCGATGTCGATCCAGCGATGACGCTGCGCCAGCTGCCGCACGCCGGTCACCTGATCGGGAAGCCCGTTGTCCCCCATGTTGCCGTAATACGCGTCGTGAAAGGACTTCGTCCGTCCGGGCAGTCCCATCCCGTCGAGCTGAATGACGATGAAGCCGAGCTCGGCCAGCGACCGCGTGTCGCCGCGGGAAGGAAGGAAGCTGCGACTGCCGACGCTACCGCCCTGCGGGCCGGGGTAGTGATGCACGATGATCGGGTACCGCCGCGTCGAATCGAAGCTGCTCGGCCGATACATGAGACCGTACAGGTCGGTCTTCCCGTCGCGCGCCTTCACCGTGAATGGAAGCGGCGGCGTCCAGCCCGTCGCCACGAGCCGCGCGATGTCCGTCTGCTCGAGCTCGACCACGACGCGGCCGTTCATGTCGCGCAGCACCGATGTTTGCGGCACATCGGGCCGTGACCAGGTGTCCACGAAGTGCGCGCCGGAGGGCGAAAGCGTCACGTCGTGATCGCCGTCTTCGGGAGTGAGCAGTCGAACGTTTCTTCCGTCGAATCCCACGCGATAGAGATGCCGGAAGTAGGGATCGCGACCGCGCTCGCGTCCCATGCCGACGAACAGCACCGTGCGCGCCTTCTCGTCGACGCGCAGCACCTCGGACACGTTCCCGTCCCCGGAGGTGATACGGTTTTTCAGTCGTCCGTTCGCCAGGTCGTACAGGTAGAGATGTCCCCAGTCGTCGCGCTCGGAGAACCAGAGCACCTCGTTCGTCGACCAGGAGACGTACCAGTTCTCGTGGTCGCTCCCCGACTCGAAATAGGTCGCGACGCGCTCCTCGAGGACGTCGCGCACCGCACCCGTGGTCGCATCGGCGACACGGAGCTGCGCGACCTTGTGATCGCGTGAGGACGACACGAAGGCGAGGCGCGACCCGTCCGGGCTCCACTGCGCATCCGCGAGCCGAGCACCTTCGCACACGATGTGGTCGCAGACGGTCGACCGGTGAAAGTCCGGTGGCATCTGGAGCTCGACGAGCTTGCCCGCCTCGACGTCGATGATGACGCGATGGATCATCGACACGATGCTGTCCCCCGGCAGCGGATACTTCCACGCGTCGAGACGCGGATGGCCGACGGCGGTGCTGACGAGATACATCTCGCCAACGCGCCGGTCGTCCTGCTGGAAGGTCGCGATGCGCCTGGAGTCCGGAGACCAGAGCAGGATCGCGCGATCGCTGCGAATCCAGCCGGCGTTGTCGGTCGCGTACCCGAAGTCCTTCACGCCATCCGTCGTGAGCTGCCGTTCCTGACCGGTCGTCAGGTCGCGCACCCAGAGATTCCAGTCACGAATGAACGCAGCGCGCTTCCCATCAGGGGAGAGATGGGCGTTCCGCGGCGCCTCGGGACGCGCCGGCATGAGGGCGGCGGAGTCGGTCGTGACAGAGCGGGTACGCCGGGCTGGATCGACGACGACGAATTGTCGCCCGCTCTCGGTGGTTCGGCGATACCAGAAGCGCCCGTCAGGCAGCCACGTGGCGCGCACGGCACCACCGGTAACGAGCGGAACGGTATTGCGCGAGAGGTAGCGCTCCGCGCGCGCGTAGTCGGCGGCGGTGAGAGCGCGTCCGGACTGTTGGGCGAGAAGCGGAGCGGCGCTGGTGCACAGCGCGAGAGCAAGCGACGAGAGGCGCATGAGAGCGAGGATTAGGGTCCAAGCCCCGATTATGCGCCCTAACGGCAAAGGTTGTCGAGGTCGCCGGGGGCCGAGGTAGGTGATCGAGTCGTTCGTTCGACCACCTCGACGACCTCGACGCCTCGACTACCCGTGGTCGATCGCCTTCCGCACGCGCGCCCGAATCGCGCGAAGCTCCTGCTCCTGCTCGCGGTTCGATTGCAGGATGTCGCCGAAGAGCGCACCCGCCGGACCGTCGTCGATCGTGACCGGCAGCGCGGAGAACCGCTTGCCGCCGAGGTGACGCTCCGGGTCGAGGCGCACGGGATGGCGGAGGACGACGTTTTCGTCCCCGTACTGCACGCGAACGGCGACGAAGCGTTTGCCCGGCTGCTCCATGAAGCTGAAGCAGACGCCGTCGGCGCCCTTGGGCCATGGCTTCGCCACGTGGCGGTCGCCATCGTCGCCCTCGTACTCGCTTCCGTGCGAGCGCAGCGTGCCGAAATTCCGCTCGTAGCCGCCCTCGTATCGAATGACGTGCTGCATAACCCCTCCCTTCGTGTAAACCTACCGCTCGGCGAGCTCGGCGGTGACCGATTCCGCTCCCTCGTAGTACGCGCGGATGGCGATGCGAACGACCGCATCACGGAGCTCGGATCGCGCGCGCTCTCGCAAGGAGCTGACCGGCAGCGCGCTCACCGCATTCTTGAGGTCGACAATCAGGGCCTCGATCGGCACCTGGCGCTGGCGTGCCGACTCGGCCATGCGCGCGACGCACAATTGCATCTCACGCACGTCGTACGACTGGATGGTACGCTGGATTTCCTGGAAGCACTCCGTCATGTGCGACCTCCCATGGAGGGGGCGCTCTATGTCCGGAGGCAGGTCGTCAGGCGACCTCAGGCAGGAGCAAGCAGTGTGTAGGGCCCCGGCAGTCCGTGTGTCGACGCCGCCGAAAGCCTTCTGAATATGCCTCTCGGAGAGGTGAGAGTCAACGAACTGGAACGAACTGGAACGAGGAACGAGGAACGAGGAAGTGGCCGGTCGAATTTGGCGCGCCAGAGCGTCCGCGCCACTTCCTCGTTCCTCGTTCCTCGTTCCAGTTCGTTCCTCGTTCTTGACTGTCATTGCCACTTCCCTGCCTCCCCTCGCATCTTGATCTTCTCTTTACCTCACTGATCATGCGCCTCCTCGTCACGCTCGCCCTCGTCCTTTCAGGGCTCGCGCCGCTCGCCGCCCAGGACGCTCCCGCGTCGGGCTCGTTCGAGTTTTCCATCCGAAACATCATGCGTGGTCCGGAGCTCGTCGGGCGACCGCCGCAGGATGTTCGGTGGTCGCCGGATGGGCGGTGGATCTACTTCCGCTGGCTCGAGCCGGGTACGTCGTGGCGCGAGGATCTCAAGCCATTTCGCGTCCGTGCGGCCGCGGGCGCCAAGCCGGAGCGGCTCACCCCCGCGCAGATGGATTCCCTGGGGCCTCTCGTCGCCAACGGCGACCTCTCGCGCGATCGGCTGCTGCGCGCGGTGGAGCACGATGGCGATCTCTACGTCATCGACATGCGTCGCTCCACGGCGCGCCGCCTCACCGACACGCGCGACCGTGAATCCTCCCCGCGTTTCGATGCCACCGGGCAGCGTGTGTTCTTCCTGCGCAACGACAACGCGTTCGCCATCGACCTCGCGGACGGCATCGTGCGTCAGCTCACCGACATCCGCACCGGAACGCCACCGCGTGACTCGACGCCGCGCGGAATGCGCGGCGCGCTGCAGCGCGAGCAGAGCGCGCTCTTCGACGTCATCCGCGATCAGCTCCGGCGCGACAGCCTGGAGAAGGCGGAGCGTGAGCGTCGGGATTCGCTGCGCACCAAGCCGTTCTGGTTGAAGCGTGGGGAGCGCATCACCACGATCAGCATCTCGCCCAACGGGCGCGCCCTCCTTCTGGTGACGGCGATTCGCGGCGCCGACAGCGCGCGCCAGACAATCGTTCCACAGTTCGTCACGCGCACCGGGTACACCGACGAGCTGCGCGTCCGGACGAAGGTCGGCGACACCCAGGACTCCGGACGCGTT
>JAICOJ010000076.1 GCA_025930755.1 Gemmatimonadaceae bacterium | reverse complement strand
TCCACGGCATCACGGCGAGCACGATACCGAGCGGCTGAAAGAGAACGAAGCTCTCCCCGCTCTCGGTTCGGACATCGCGCCGTGAGAGGTGCCGCTCGGCGTTGAGGGCGTAGTATCGGCACGCCGTCGCGCATTTCGCGGCCTCTTCCATCGCGGCGCGAATCGGCTTCCCCATCTCCCGCGTCATGAGCCGACCAAGCTCGGCACCCTCGGCCTCGAGGAGCTCCGCCGCCGCGATCATGATCCTGCCGCGCACGGCGAAGGGCGTCGCGCGCCAACTCCGCCACGCGTTCTGCGCTCGTGCTACGCTCGCGTCGACCTGCTCGGCGGTGTGCGCCTCGAACGTCGCCAGGACGTCGCCGGTCGCAGGGTCGATCGACTTCATGGTCGAGGCTCGCTCCGCCTCTGCTGGGTGAGACGCGCCGCCTCGGCACGCCTCCAGGCCGCGATGCGCGCGTGATCGCCCGACAACAGCACCTCGGGGACCGCGAGCCCGCGAAACACCGGCGGGCGCGTATAGCTCGGCGCGCTCAACCCGTCCTCCCAGTGGGAATCGGTGTAGGCGCTCTCGTGGTCGGACATGGCGCCGGGAAGCAACCGAACCGTTGCGTCGACAATGGCGAGGGCGGCCGGCTCGCCGCCGCTCAGCACGAACGGGCCTAACGACACCTCTTCCGTCGCCAGATGGTCGGCGACGCGCTGATCGACGTCCTTGTAATGGCCGCACAAGATGGTCAGCTCGGGCCCTTCGGCGTATCGACGCGCAGCGTCCTGGGTAAATGGCGTCCCGCGCGCGGAGACGAGCACGATCGGGGCGCCCGCGCCGAGGGACTCGACGGCCTCGAAGAAGGGCTCGGGCTTCATGACCATGCCCGGGCCGCCGCCGTACGGGTAGTCGTCCACCGTACGGTGGCGGTCGTGCGTAAACTCGCGGAGATCGACCACGCGGTACTCGACCGAGCCCGCTTGCGCTGCCCTGGCCGGGATGCTCAACGAGAGCGGCGCCTGAAAGAACTCGGGGAAGATCGTCACGACGGTGATGCGCAGCATTACTCGAGCAACCCCGCGGGGGGATCGATCCGTACGACCCGTCGCGCACGGTCGACGTCGACCACGATCTCGCCGGAAAAGGGGACGAGCACCGTTCCCCGCTCGCGCGCGACGTCGAGCAGCAATCCCTGCGGAACCTCGAAGACGTCGGCGACGGTTCCCACGACCTCGCCTGACGAGAGCTCGACGGTCATTCCCTTGAGCTCGTGCTGGTAGACTTCACCCTCCCCGAGCGGGGTCAGCTCGTCCTCGGGCACGAAGAGAAGCCGTCCATTCCACAGCTCGGCGGCGGTGCGATCGCCAATCTCCTCGAAGCGGACGAGAAGCCCGTCCTTGAACGGCCGGGTCTCGATCACGGTGAGTGTCGGCGCTTCGTCCATGGGGCTCTCGCTCGTCCCTCCAAAAACGCGACGGCCGGATGCGTAGACCGCATCCGGCTCGTCCGTCAGAGGCTCGATCAGCACTTCGCCGCGCACGCCATGCGGCCGACGAACTCGGCCGACGACAACCAGGTCGTCGCGCGTGGCCACGGCGCGGTGAGGCGCGTGAGTCGCGCTACTCGGCGACCGGGACGGCCTTCGACTGCAGCTTGCGCGCGAGGCGAGCCTCGTGGCGCTGCTTGAGGATCCCGGCCCGCCGAAGGAGCGAGCGCACGGTATCCGAGGGCTGCGCGCCGTGCTCGAGCCAGTGATTGGCTCGGGCGCTGTCGATCTTCAGCGCATCGGCCGACAAACGAGGCGCATACTGCCCAATGATCTCGATGAACTTGCCATCGCGCGGGCTCGTGCTCTCGGCGACGACGATACGGTACAACGGACTCTTCTTCCGGCCGACGCGCCGGAGACGGATTTTCACTGCCATGGGACCTCGTTAGGAAGGCCGTGTTGCGCTGCTCCAGGCTCCTCGCGACGCCCGGACGGTCCGGGGCGCACCTGGGGTCTCGGAATCTAATAGGGGTCAGGAGTCAGGGGTCAGGGGTCAGGGGCGGTAAGGCGCGGCAGCTTCGCTGCCGCGCTCATCTGATGAGGGCCGCACGCGCGAAGCGCGGCGGCCCCTTTCCATCCCTGACCCCTGACTCCTGACTCCTGACCCCTACCTCGCCCCGAACATGCTCGGCGGAATCCGGGGGCCCCCTTTCGCCATTTTCTTCATCATCTTCTGCATGTCCCGGAACTGGTCGAGCAGCTTGTTCACCTCGCTGATCGGCCGCCCCGCGCCCTTCGCGATCCGTGCGCGGCGGGAGCCGTTGATGATGCCTGGCTGGCGACGCTCTTCCGGCGTCATCGACAGCACGATCGCCTCGAGATGGCGCATCCGCTTCGGGTCCACCTTCGCCTGCTTCAGCGCCTTCATGTTGACGCCCGGCAGGAGGCCGAGGATGCCCTCGAGCGGGCCCATCTTCTGGATCTGCTTCATCGCCGTCAGGAAATCCTGGAGGTCCATCCCCTCCTTCCGCACTTTCTTCTCGAGCCGCTTCGCCTCGTCGGCGTCGAACGCGCCTTGCGCCTTCTCGACGAGCGACACGATGTCGCCCATCTGAAGAATGCGCCCCGCCATGCGCTCCGGATGAAACTCGTCCAGCGCATCGAGCTTCTCACCGACGCCGACGTACTTGATCGGCTTCTTCGTCACGCCGTAGATCGAAAGGGCCGCGCCACCGCGCGCATCGCCATCCATCTTCGTCAGGACCACACCGGTGACGCCGAGCCGGTCGTCGAAGCCCTTCGCGATCTTCACCGCGTCCTGCCCGGTCATGCCATCGGCGACCAGCAGGATCTCATCGGGATGAACGGTGTCCTTCAGCCGCTCGAGCTCGGCCATCATCTCCTCATCGATCTGGAGGCGGCCGGCGGTATCGACGATCACGACGCGGTCGCGCGCGCGACGAGCTTCCTCGATTCCGTGACGCGCGATGCGAACGACATCCTGGCTGTCGCGTTCCGCGTACACTGGAATCTCGAGCTGCTTGCCGAGGGTCTCGAGCTGGTCGATGGCTGCCGGGCGGTAGACGTCGGCGGCGATCAGCCGTACGGCGCGCCCTTCGTTCTTGAGGCGACGCGCCAGCTTGGCCGCGGTCGTCGTCTTGCCGGATCCCTGCAGGCCGACCATGAGGACGATCGTCGGCGGCACGGTGCTGAGGCGCAGCCCCTCTCGTCGTTCGCCGAGCATAGCCGCCAGCTCGTCGTGCACGATCTTGACGAGCTGTTGGCCTGGGGAGACCGTCTTGAGCGCAGCGACTCCGACGGCCTTTTTCTCGACTCGCTCGAGGAACTCGCGCGTGAGCTGGAAGTTGACGTCGGCCTCGAGGAGGACGCGGCGCACCTCCCGCAGCCCCTCCTTGATGTCGCTTTCGGTAAGAACGCCTCGGCCGCGCAGCCGCGCGAAGACGGCGTCGAGTTTTTCAGAGAGTTCGTCAAACATCGAAGGAAAGCTATTGCCGGCACGGCCCAAGGGCCAAGACCCCGGCCCAAGCCGGCGCTACGGTGACCGTTCGCCCTGGTGGGCTCTGCCCTACCACCATCTGCGCGCGTGAGGCGTTACTTTTGTAAACCCTTTCCAGCCACCGATGGCTAAAGCTTCGCGCAAAGAAGACATTCTTCGGTCAGAGCTGCCGCCGACGCTCCCGCTCATGGCGTTGCGCTCGACCATCGTGTATCCCCTCGGCACCATCGCGGTGCAGATGGGCGCGCCGGAAAATCTCGCCATCCTGCGCTCTCACGAGGACAACGGGCTCATCGTCGCCTTGGTCGTCGCCAGCGGCGATCACGATGAGCCGATCAACACCGAGCAGTTCGTCGGGCGCGTTGGCGTCGCCGCGCGCGTACACGAGCGCATCAACCTGCCCGGCGAAACCATTCAGATCACGCTGCAGGGACTGCGTCGCATCACGATCGAGGGAATCGACGCGCACGAACCCTTCCCCGTCGCGGTCGTCAAGCCGGCAAAGGAGACGCCGCCGGAGCCCGTGCAGGGCGAGGAGCTCATGACGCGGCTCGTCTCGGCCGCGGAGACGCTCGCCGAGCTGATCGACCGTATCCCGGATGAAGTGCCGGCGATCCTGAAGATGAACATGTCGGATCCGGGACGGTTCGCCGATCTCGCCGCGACGAACATGAACTTCCGCATCGCCGACAAGGACGAGGTGCTGCAGCGGCTGGACGTCGGCGAGCGCATCAAGTTCGTGCTGTCGCGTCTGGAGCGCGAGGTGGCGCGCGCACGCGTCATGGAGGACATCAAGCGCCAGACCGAGGTGAAGATCGAGCAGCACCAGCGCGAGTTCTACCTCAGACAGCAGCTGCGGGCGATCCAGGCCGAGCTGGGCGAAGCGGATCCCGGGGAGAAGGAAGCGCTCGACCTCCTCAAGAAGATCGAGGACGCGAAGATGCCGGACAAAGCCGCGCAGGAGGCCCGTCGCGAGACGGAGCGCCTGCGCATGCTCTCGCCCGCGTCGAGCGAGTATCAGGTCATCAGGAATTATCTCGACTGGCTGCTCGCCCTGCCCTGGCACAAGCGCTCAGGCGACGAGGAGATCACGCTTCCGAAGGTGCAGGAAGCACTCGACAACCGGCACTACGGGCTGAACGAGGCGAAGGAGCGGATCATCGAGTATCTCGCCGTGCGCAAGCTGCGCGGGGGCGATCCGCACGGGCCGATTCTCTGCTTCGTCGGCCCTCCAGGAACGGGAAAGACGTCGCTGGGCGAGGCGATCGCGAAGTCCATCGGACGACAGTTCTCCCGCATCTCGGTCGGTGGCGTGCGTGACGAGGCCGAGATCCGCGGTCACCGCCGCACGTACGTCGGCGCGATGCCGGGCATGGTGATTCAGGCGCTGCGCCGCGTGGGCGTGAAGGACCCGGTCATCATGATCGACGAGATCGACAAGATGTCGGCGGGTGGGCCCTCGGGTGACCCGACGGCGGCCATGCTCGAGGTGCTCGACCCGTCGCAGAACCACGACTTCGTCGATCACTACGTGAACCTTCCGTTCGACCTGTCGGCGATTCTGTTCATCTGCACGGCGAACAACCTCTTCGACATTCCGGCGCCGCTGCGCGACCGCATGGAGGTCATTCGCATCGCCGGCTATACGATCGAGGAGAAGGTGGAGATCGCCTGGCGGTATCTGCTCCCGAAGCTGTTCGAGGAGCACGGCATCACCGACAAGGACCTGCAGTTCACCGATGAGGTGCTCACCTTCGTCTCGAGTCGCTACTCTCGTGAGGCAGGCTTGCGCGGCTTCTCGCGCAACGTCGCGGCCGTCATGCGCAAGCGTGCGCGCAAGAAGGCGGACGGCGAGGAAGGCGCGTGGGTGGTGGACAATGCCCTGGTCGAGGAGATCCTGGGTGTTCCGCGCTATCCGGTGGAGGAAGCGGAGAAGGAGCCGGAGATCGGCGCGGTGACCGGGCTCGCCTGGACCTCCACCGGCGGCGACCTCATGGTAATCGAAGCGCTCAAGATGCCAGGCTCCGGACGGCTGATCGTGACGGGCCAGCTCGGCGAAGTGATGCGCGAATCGGTGGACGCCGGCTACTCGTACGTGCGCTCGCGCGCCGATCAGCTGCACATCGAGGACAAGGCGTTCAAGGATTTCGATCTCCACATCCACTTTCCCGCCGGCGCGATCCCGAAGGATGGTCCGAGCGCCGGTATCTCGATCACGCTCGCCATCGCGAGCGTGTTGAGCGATCGTCCCGTTCGGCGGGACGTGGCGATGACCGGCGAGGTGACGCTGCGCGGCAAGGTGCTCGAGATCGGTGGGGTGAAGGAGAAGGTCCTCGCCGCCTATCGGGCCGGCCTGCGTGAGGTGATCCTCCCGAAATCGAATGAGAAGGATCTCCGTGATGTGCCTGACGAGGTGCGCACGAACATGGCGTTCACGTTCGTGCAGGCCATGGATGAGGTGCTGCGTCTCGCACTTCTCGCGCCGACCGCGATCGCGGCGGACAAGCCACCGGCCGACGTGCAGCCGGAAACGGCCAAGCGTCCCGCGCTCGCCGATGGACCGGTCGCCGATGTGGAGTCGGCAACGCCGGCGACACGATAGCGACTCCTAGGGCTGCGAGCGCATGACGCTAGCGCCCGTTTCGGGATTCTCGCTTCGCGAGCCGCCGCCGATGCGCCCGGAGGACGAGGCGCTCAAGCAGGCTCAACTGAAGCACATGAAGCGGCTCGCGACGGGGATGTTGCTCCTCGCGACCGCGATCTTCATCGTGGCACGCCTGTTCGAGCCGCAGTTTCCCTGGCTGGGCTTCGTGCGCGCGACCGCGGAAGCGGCGATGATCGGCGGTCTCGCGGACTGGTTCGCGGTCACGGCACTGTTCCGTCATCCGCTCGGGATTCCCATCCCGCACACCGCCATCGTCGCGGCGCGGAAGGATCAGGTCGGCCGCAGTCTCGGCAACTTCGTACAGCGAAATTTCGTCTCCCGCGAAGTCATTGCCTTTCGCCTCAGTGAGTGGCGCGTCGGCGAGCATCTGGCCCAGTGGCTGGCCGAGGCGGACAACAGCCGCCGCATTGCGCGAGCGGCGGCGCGCGGGCTGGCCACCGGCTCACGGATGCTGCGAGACGAGGATGTGCAGCACCTCATCGGGACCGCGATCGACCGCAAGGTGCGGGATACGCGGGTGGCTCCCATCATCGGGAAAGGGCTTTCCCTCCTTACGATCTCGAATCGCCACCAGGAGATCTTCGACGAGCTGATCTCGCTCTTGTCGCGTGCCGTCGAGCGCAACGAGGAGATCATTCGGCAGCGCATTGCGCGCGAGAGCCCGTGGTGGATTCCGGAGGCGGTCGATGACAAGATCCACGCCCGCATCGTCGCCGCCATCGAGCACACGCTGACCGAGATTCGCGACAACCCCGAGCATCAGATGCGGGCGCGGTTCGACGCCGGGTTGCGCGAGTTCATCGACAAGCTCCAACACGACCCGGCCGTGATCGAGCGCGCCGAGGCGCTGAAGCTGGAGCTGCTGAACGCCGAGGTGGTGCGCCGCTTCTCGTCGTCCTTGTGGAGCGACATGCAGGAGTCGCTCGAGCGCTATGCGACGGAGCGGGCCGATCCCGAGGTCGGCGACGAGGCGGGACCGGTGGAGCGAGGCCTAACGGCGTTCGGCCAGGCACTGCTCGCCGATCCCGCGCTACTGGAGAAGGTCGACCGCTGGATCGCCGACGTGGCCTTGCACGTGGTGGAGCGATACCAATCCGAAGTCTCGAACTTGATCTCGCAGACGGTGAGCAACTGGGACCCCGACGCGACGTCACGCCGCATCGAGCTCGCGATTGGCCGAGACCTTCAGTACATCCGCATCAATGGAACGTTGGTCGGTGGCCTGGCCGGATTGCTGATCTACATTGTGACACGGTTCTTTTGACCAGGGGTCAGGAGTCAGGAGTCAGGGATCAGGGGGGGTCAGGGACGAGGTTTCAGGATTGGCGCGCGCCGTTCTCCTCGAACCTCCACCCTGACACCCCCTGATCTCTGACTCCTGACTCCTGACCCCTAAGTTCAGCGCAGCTGAACCCTGCCGGGCACGACGAGCTCCCCCGTCCCGGTCGGCGCATCGGTGTAGATCACCACGGCGCGCCCGGACACATCCCCGCCCCACCATGAGACCTCGCGGTCATTCACCGCGTAGCGCTTTCCGCCGGCGACCTCGCGCATGTGCTCGCCATCGAAGCGGCGGCCGATCGCACGGTCGAGCACCTCGGTGAACTCGGCCGCCTCGACCGGCGTATCCCATACCGTCACCCACACCAGCGCTTCGCCGCGAGGCGTCTCGACGACCATGTAGCGGTCGCCGTCCCATCCCGCTGCGCCGCGCACGGCGGCGGACTGCTCGCGCACGTGCTCGTACAGGAAGATGCGCGTCTCGAATTCGCCGAGGTTGTTCTGGTATCGATCGCGGCCGATGCGCGGAGCCGGGAGTGTCACGCGGGTCGCCGCGTCGCGCTCGTTGAAGTAGGCGCGGGCGTGAAGGATCTGCTCCGTCGAGCGCGGCAGGTCACCATACGGAGCCTCCCCCGGTCTCAGCTGTTGAAAGGTGCGCATGAACTCCGCGCCGCTGAGATACGGGAAGATCAGCGTCTCCTGAATGATGCGCGGCGCCGTCGCAAACACCGGCATCTGGCTGGAGGATTCGCGGATCATGTCGCGAACGCGGTCCCAGCCGCCGGGAAGTGCCGTCGCGAGGTCGGCGCCACCGAGCATCGACTGGATCTGCACGATCGTCGCCTGGCCCTCGATGACCGCGTGGGCGGCGATCTGCCGGTCATTGTCACCGCGAAGCAGCTGGAGCGAGTCGAGGCTCATATACTGGTCCTGCAGCGCGTGCACGAGCTCGTGCGCGATGATGATGCTCGCCTGCTCGGGCGGCGCCTCCTCGACCACGTACAGGACCTTCGTCTCGGGGTCGTAGTAGCCGACCACCTGCTCGGTGAGCAGATCGAGCATGAAGGCCCGCAAATCGAGCGTGTCGGGGATGAGGCCGAGCAGCCGATAGGCCGCGCGGGTGCCGGCGATCTCCTCGTCAGGCAGGTCCTCGCGGAAGCGCTTCTCGAGGAAGGCCCGCACGTCGTCGCGCGAGCGCGCCTCGATTTTCGGGTCGCTCTTGAACTTGAGGCCGGTCACGTCCTCGATGCGGGGAATCGCATCACCCGCCACTTTCGCGTACGGGCCTTCGACGCGTCGGTCCTGTCCGCCGCAGGCGGCGACGAGAAGGGCCGTGCTCACGACCGCGGTTGCTGCCGTCCGCCTCACGACTCCGTCCATTGCACGCTCCGTCCGGTAGCGACCGAGACCACGCGGGCCACATCATGGCCGCGTACGACGATTCCCTCTTCCATGAACCGGCGCTGCAGCTCCGTTTCCAGCTCAGCCAGCCGCGACGCCGCGGGCGTCTCGCGCGGAGCCGCGGCGGGGGGTGGGCTGGCGTCCGCCTGCGCGGTCGTGCGCGTGGCGTCCGCCGGCGCCGCCGTCGGAACGCGCGCCCCCGAGAATGCTGCTTCGAGCTCCGCCCCGAACCGCTCCAGTGCCGCCATCCCATCGCGCGCGAGCTGGTCGAGCGGGTCGGCGAGCTCCCCGTTGTCGCCGAACGCGGTCTCGTGCGCGGTCGTCTCTGCCTCCGCCCGGCGCGACTCGGCTCGTGCACTGCGTGCCGCCTTTTCGTGCTCGACCTCGCGCACCAGCTTGCGTCGCTCGAGAATGAGGCGGGCCGTCTCGGGGGAATACGTCGCGGTCGCCTGCGCATGGGCGCATGCTTCATCCAGCGCGTCGATCGCGCGATCGGGCCGCGCCCGATCGGTCACGAACAGATCCGTGAGCCTCACCGCCGCGAGCAGCGCATCCTCGGCAATAGCCGCATTGTGGTGACGCTCGAGCCGCTCCAGGCGCGCGCGCAGGATCTCCAGCGTCTGCTCCGCGCTCAGCTCGCGAACGGCGACCTTCTGGAAGCGTCGTTCGAGCGCGGGGTCGCCGCGCACCCACCGCTCGTACTCGTCGTCCGTGGTCGCTCCGATGACGCGGAACTCCCCGCGCACCAGCGCCGGCTTCAGCATGTTCGCCGCATCCATCGCCGTGCCCAGCGCGGTCCCCTGGCCGATGAGGTTGTGCAGCTCATCGATGAAGAGGATGACGTCGGGATCGGCGCTCGCCTCGGCAATGAGCGCGCGAATGCGCTCCTCGAACTGCCCGCGATACATCGTCCCGGCCATCATTCCAACGTGATCGACGGCGAGCACGCGGGAGCTCCGGAGGACCAACGGGACGTCCCCCGCCGCGACGCGTTGCGCGAGCCCTTCCGCGATCGCGGTCTTCCCGACGCCGGCCGGGCCCACGAGCGCGGGATTGTTCTTGCCGTGGCGCAGCAGGATGTCGATCACGCGGGCGATCTCATCGTCGCGACATCGCACGGGCTCGAGCCGGCCCGCGCGCGCGTCGGCGGTGAGATCCCGCGCGAAGCGCTCGAGCGTGGCATCGGACGAACGAAGAATGTCACCCAGCATCCTGCCTCACAGACCCATGATGTCCTGACGATACCAATCGATCATCGCCTGTCCGAAGAACAATGCGATCATCGCGGCGGGCGCAAGGAACACGCCGAAGGGAACGAGCGGAAGATCGACCGCCTCCCGCTTGCGTCTGCTCTGGAGCCACGCGATCGGGTACACGAGCAGCAGGAAAGATACAGCGCCGAGCGCGGCGCCGAGGAATACGGTGAGCAGCGAGCGCTGCGGACCGAGCGCCGCACCGACCACGGCCATCAGGGTGACGTCACCGAATCCCATCGCTTCCTTCTTGAGCGCCACCTCGCCCAGCCACCCGGCGATCGCGATGGCGCCGGCGCCAACGCACGCGCCAATCAATGAATCATACAGCCCCGCGAAGGGGAGAGTTTCATTCAGCGCCGCGCCGATGAACGCCGCCGCGACCCCCCAGATGAACCCGAAGACCGTGAATCCGTCGGGAATCACGTAATGCATGGCGTCGGTGAGCGCGATCCCGAGGAGGACCGTGGCGACGATCGCGACGCGAAGTGCGGTGAACGTGGGCCCATAGTGCAACACCGCCGCCAGCCAAATGAGCCCAACGACGAGCTCGACGAGCGGATACATCGCCGAGATGGGCTCACGACAGCCGGCGCATCGCCCACGGAGTCGGAGCCATCCGAGGATGGGAACGTTCTCGTGCCATCGAATGGGGCGCCCGCACCCGGGACAGCGCGAGGGCGGTGAGATGACGGACTGGTCCTGCGGCCATCGCGAAACGCACACGTTCAAGAAGGAGCCGACGACGGCGCCTAACACGAACGCGAAAATACGGGCGGTTGTCTCGGTCACGGGCGGAGGTGGTGAAGAAGAATGCCGGTGGCGACGGCGACGTTGAGCGACTCGACGTTCGGCGCGGTGGGAATCGACACCATGTGCGTCGCGCGAGACCGCGCGTCGCTCGTGGGCCCGCTCCCTTCGTTGCCGACGGCGATCGCCAACCTCGGAGGTGCGCCACGATCGCCGAGCCGCGCGCCCGCGGCATCAGCCCCCCACAGCGTCACGCCCGCCTGCGCCAGGAACTCATCCAGCTGGCTCCAGCTGGCATGCAGAGCGTGATGGTGGAAGAGCGCGCCCATTGCGCTACGGACGACTTTCGCGTTCCATAGGTCAACCGTTCCCGGCATGGCGATGCTGGCGGCGATCCCGAACGCCGCCGCCGTGCGCAGTATCGTCCCCACGTTGCCCGGATCCTGGATGGCGTCGAGCACGAGCACGCGAGCGCGATCGCTCAGCGCGATCGATGCCAGCGACCGGTCGGGAATCTCGGCCACGGCAAGGACCCCCTGCGGGGCATCGGTGTCAGATGCAGAAAGGAAGTCGCGGTCGGACACCTCGGCCACCTCGATTCGGCGTTCCTCGATGGCCGACCGGACCTTGCCGAAGCGGTCGCTGGCGGACGCATCGGCGGTGACTAGCGCGCCCACGACGGTCAGGGGAGACGCCAGCAGCTCTTCGACGGCGCGCACACCCTCGGCGACGAACAAGCTCTGGCGCTCGCGCGCTTTACGCCGCTGCAGATCACGCGCAAGGGAAAGCAGCTTCATGTCCGCGGGGAACGCGTATCTGGAATGGGATTTGCCCCGCCAGCCGCCGTACGCGGGCACACCTGGAGAGCCAAATCTATGAAACGAAACATCTTGGTGGTCGGAGCCGTGGCGGTGCTGGCCGCGTGCGGCGTCTCGACGCAGCAGGAAGTTGAGATGGGACAGACGTACTCGCAACAGATCAACGCCCAGCTTCCCATCGTCTCCGATCCGGAGATCAACCGCTATGTCAACGTCCTCGGCGACTCGATCGCCCGGCTGTCGGACGAGCGGAACCTCGAGTGGCGCTTCTACGTCGTGGACAGCCGCGATGTGAACGCGTTCGCGGTGCCTGGCGGCTTCATCTACGTCAACCGCGGACTCATCGAGCGCGCCCAGAACCTCTCGATGCTGGCCGGGGTGCTCGGGCACGAGATCGGGCACGTGATCGAGCGGCACTCGGTGCAGCAGATGGAGAAGATGCAGCAGGCTCAGATCGGCGTGACGCTCGCCTGCATCCTCACGCGAGTCTGCGAGAACCAGGCGACCGGCGCCCTCATCGACGTGGCCGGTACCGCCGTGTTCGCGAAGTTCAGCCGCGACGATGAGCGCGAAGCGGACCGCAACGCGATTACCTACGTGTCGCGCGCGGGAATCGACCCCCGTGGTATTCCGGCGATGTTCCGCGTGCTGCTGGCGGAGCGCAACCGCCAATCCTCGGCGGTCGACAGCTGGTTCTCCACGCACCCGCTCGAAGAGGAGCGCATTCAGGAAACCGAGGCGCTGATCAAGCAGATCGACGAGGCGATCCTCGAGACGCTGGCCACCGACACGCCCAACTATCAGGAGTTCCGCCGCCGCGTGCAGTCGCTTCCGCCGCCGCCGGCGATGCCTCGCAGCTGATGCTCGAGGTCCTCGGGGTCCTCGGGGTCCTCGCCCGCTGAGGACCCCGAGGACCCTGAGGACCCTGACTAACGCGTCCCGCGCGCTTTCCCTACAAAGCCCCGCACCAGCCGCTCGAACGACTCCTGTACCCGCAGGCCGACTTCGAGCACCTCGTGGTGTGAGAGCGGCTGATTCGTCATCCCGGCGGCGTGGTTCGTTATGCAGCTGACGCCCGCCACGCGCATGCCGATGGCGCGCGCGGTCAGGACTTCGGGCACCGTCGACATTCCAACCGCGTCGGCGCCCATCCAGCGCAGCATACGCACTTCCGCTGGGGTCTCATAGGAGGGGCCGAGCAGCCCGGCGTAGACGCCCTCCGTCACCGGAATGCCGATGTCGAGTGCAACCTCGCGCAGGATCGAGCGCAGCCCGTGGTCGTAGGGTTCTGACATGTCCGGGAAGCGCTCGTCGCCGTCGACCACCGGCCCGATGAGCGGATTTCGCCACATGAGGTTGATGTGGTCCTCGATGATCATGAGGTCGCCGGGCCGAAGTGTCGACCGAACGCCGCCCGCCGCGTTGGACACGAACAGCACGCGCGCGCCAAGCGCGTGGGCAACGCGGACGGGCAAGCCAGCCGTCGCCGCCGAATGCCCCTCGTACAGGTGGAAGCGACCGGAGAGCGCGATCACGTCGCACGATTCGATGGAGCCCGCCACGAGACGGCCGGCGTGGCCCGCCACCGTCGACACGGGAAATCCCGGAATGTCGGCGTAGGGAATGTTCGTCGCCCGCTCGATGCGATCCGCCAGCTGCCCGAGGCCGGAGCCGAGTATGATCGCAATGCGAGGTCGACAGCCCCCGAGCTGCTCGCCGATGACGGACGCGGCGCTCGTGATGTCCAGCGTGGCGGTCATCGCGCACCCCGGCGCAGCCGCTCGATGTCTTCCGCCGCCCGCTGCAGCAATCTCATGCGCTCCTTCCACGGAATGAACGCGGAGGCGAAGCCGTTGAGCGCGATCGCCGACAGCTCCTCGAAGGTGAAGGAATGGTACCGCGCGGCGATGAGGTACTCGTCGGTCAGCGTGGTGCCGCTCATCAGCCGATTGTCGGTATTGAGGACGACGTTCATCCCGCGATCGAAGTACTGGCGCACCGGGTGCGTGTCGAAGGACTCGGTGGCGTGCGTCTGGACGTTGCTCGTCAGGCAGACCTCGAGGGCGATCCGCCGGTCGTTCACGTAGCGGGTGAGCGATTCGTCCTCGATGAGTCGGGTGGCGTGCCCCAGCCGATTCGCTCCGCACAGGTGCACGGCCTGCCGTACCGAGTCGGCCCCATCGCCTTCGCCGGCATGCACGGTGACCGCGAGGTCGTGCTGCCGGGCATACGCGAACGCCTCGGCGTGCGCGCTCGCCGGATGGCCGCGCTCCCCGCCGGCGAGATCGAAGCCGACGACTCCGCGGTCGCGGTGCGCGACGGCCAGCCTGGCCAACGTGAGCGACATGGCCGGCTCGAGGTGGCGCAGACCGCACACGATGATTCGCGCCACGACGTCGTGGTCTCGCTCGGCGCGGGCCAGCCCGCGCGCGGCGGCCTCGATGGCTTCGTCGAGCGAGAGCCCCTCCCGAATGTTGAGCACGGGCGCGTAGCGCGCCTCGAGATAGCGAACGCCATCCCGGGCCACGTCGGCGGCGAGCTCGTACGCGATCCGCTCGATCGCCTCGGCGCGCTGCATCACCGACAGCGTGATCGTGAATCGCTCGAGATACTCCTCGAGGTTGTGCGCGTCCTTCACGACCATGTGCTCCCGCAGCGCGTCCGCATCATCCACCGGCATCCGCTGGCCGTACTCGTGTGCGAGCTCGAGCATCGTCTCCGGCCGCACCGATCCATCGAGATGACAATGCAGCTCCGCTTTCGGGAGCACGCGAAGCAGCTCTCGGGTGATTACCGGCATCGACTATTTCGCCGAGCGCGATCCAACGACGCGGAGAATCGACCCGGGCGCGACGCCGTCCTCGAGCGACGCCGGTAAACCGCGGCTGTCAGTGACGGCCCGCTCGCCGCGCGCGATGGCGGCTGCTTCGTCCGCGTTCCACTCGCGCAACGCGTCCTGGACCGTGGAGCCGCGTGGCAGGTCGATCGCGTGCGCGTTGACGTAGACGCGAATGGTATCGCTCAAGAGCCCACCTGGACGAGACGCTGGCCGGTGGGGGCGCGCACGGGCTGCGGCAACTGCCTGAGATAGGCGATGAGCGCATCGAGATCGATGATTGGCAGTGGCTCGCTGCGCACCGCCTCGGCACCGAGCTCCAGTCCATCGCCCCCGGAGGCCATGAAGTTGTTCATCACCAGCGTGTATTGGGCGTCATCGACGATGGGGCGGCCATCGGCCAGACGCGCGGCTATTACACGTTGCCCGACAGGCCGCGCTGGATCGTAGGACAGCGTGACTCCACTGACGTGTACTCGGGGCGGCGTGCGTCCGCCGACGAGCTTCTCGAGATACCCGCGCAACGTGCTCCCGCGCACCGTGTAGCGGTGCAGCGTGTTCGCGAACGGCTGGACCTCGAAGATGCGCCCGTACGTCGCGGCTCCCGCCGGCAGGTCGGCGCGAATACCGCCGTTGTTGGTGACCGCGACGTCCGCCTTCGCCGCCCAGCGCTGCGCATCCGCGATCAAGTGGCCAAGCGGGTACTGCTCCCCGGACCGCTGCAAATGCGTCGGGATGTCGGCGACGCGCGCGCTCACCCGAGGCGCAATTGTCGCGACGGCGCGGCGCGCGAGGGAATCGATGCGCGGCGAAGGCACGATCGAGTCGGTCAGCACGTCACGCACGCTGATGACCGGCACCTCCCCGGGAACGAGGTCGACGACGCCGACGGCCCGGCCGTTCGATCGTGCCTGCACGATCGGGACGCCGGGATCGAGGGTGCGGACGAGCGAGTGCGTGTGGCCGCTCACGATCACGTCCACGGCGCCGGCGACGCCGGTGGCGAGCTCGACGATCTCCCCCGTGCAGCGATCGTCGCCTTCGGTGTCGCAAAAGGCGCCGGCATGCGCGACGACGACGACGAGGTGCGCCCCGCGCCCCCGCAGCGACTCCGCCCGACGAAGGACAACCGGTACGGGGTCCACGAAGCGGAGGTCGCTCACATGGGTGGCGAGCGTCACCCGCGGGGTCTCGACCGTCGCCACACCGATGATGCCGACGCGGACTCCGTTCACCTCGACGAGCGTGTCGTCTCGGATCCACGGCACATCGCGGCCATCGGCGTACTGGACGTTCGCGCCGAGGATCGCATAACGAGCCTCGCGCATGCGCGCGCGCAGCGTGTCCTGGCCCCAATCGAACTCGTGATTGCCGAGTGCGGCGGCCGTGTATCCGAGCGCATCGTAGATCGCGACGACGGAGCGCCCGAAGACGAGATTCGACGCCGCGGTCCCCTGGAACATGTCACCGCCATCGAGCAGCAATACCGCGCATTCGCCGCACTCCCGCTTCGCCTGCTCGATCACGGCCGCGACCGCGCCGGCACCGCCACGCCGCACTCCCCGCGCGTCGATGCGCGACTCCAAGGTGCCGTGGAAATCGTTCGTGGCGATGACGCGGACGCGCCGCGGCAGTGCGCGGACTCGAGGCGGGGCGGCGGTACCCGGGGGCCGCGCGGGCGCGAACGCACCCCGATGCATCGCGGCATACGCGGCGCCGATCGCCGAGGGCGGCTGGAGCTCCCAGTTCCGCCGAAAGACGTCCGCCGGCTCGAGTGTTCCACGGCGACGCACCTCGTCGATGAGAAGCTGACGAATGTCACCGGTAGACTCGTAGAGGACGGGTGCTCCAGCGAGCATCGCGTAACCGCCGCCGCCCGTCTGCCGATAGTTGTTGAGCGCGAAGGTGAACGAGTCGTCGTCGCGCACGGAGCGTCCATCGACCTCGAGCCGCGTGATCCGCGACCCCGCCGGCTTCGAGACGTCGATGGTGTAGTCGGCACCCGCGACGATGTCGTAGTTGTATCCGGGCGTTCGTGGGTCGACGGCCGGCTCGCTCGTTCCCGCGGTGCCGAAGTAGCGGGCGCTGAACTCGAGGTATTCGCGCAGCTGCTTTCCGGTGATCCGGATGGCGCGCAGCGTGTTGTCGTACGGGTACAGGCGCGCGAGCTCGGCAACCGTGATCGCGCCCGTGTCGAGCGACGCCTCGAGCGAGAATGCGGCGGTCGACGCCAGCTGCGCCCCCGCGACGCGGCGCTGCGTCTCGAGAATGAAGTCGACGATCGGCGAATCGACGACGCGCGACGAGTCTGCGCGCCAGGCAACGGTGGTGCGACCCAGCGCGGTCGTCACGTAGCTCACCGCCTCCTGGTGCGCGCGTTCGGTAACCGCCAGCACCGTGTCCGATTCGCGGCGGCCGACGGTGCGAATGACTTCGCCCCGGCGGGAGCCGACGATCCACCGACCGGCCTCACGACGCAACACCAGGTGCGCCGCGGCCACGCTTCCTGCCCAGTTCCTCGGCTGCACCAGCATCGTGGCCCCGATCGTCGTGTCGGCCACTTCCCGATGTGAATGGCCGAACACGATGAGATCGATTCCTTCCACCTCGCGAGCAACCTGCGCGGTGACGTTCTCGCTCGCCGCACCGGTCGAGGTCGTGTCGTAGCTCGACGCTCCACTCAACCCCGAGTGCAGGACGACGACGACCACATCGGCGCCGGCCCGGCGCGCCTCCTCGACGGAGGCGCGGACGTCGGGAATGATCGCGCGGACCGTGACGCGCCCACGCACGTTGTCGCGGTCCCACACGTTGACGCCGGGCGTCGTTCCGCCGACGATCGCGACGCGCGCCCCTCCCCGCTCGACCATCGTCCACGCGCGATACTTCCGCGTGCCGTCGACGCGATACGTGTTGGCCGAGAGGAACGGAAACCGCGCCTGGCCCACGGCGCGATCGAGAAACGGAACCCCGTAGTTGAACTCATGATTTCCGATCGCGGCGGCATCATACCGCATGGCGTTCATGGCACCGACGATCGGGCTCATCGTATCGCTCGAGACGCGTGCCGCGTACGCGAGCGGGTTGCCTTGCAGGAGATCGCCTGCATCGACGAGGATGACCCGTCCCGGATGCGCGGCGCGCAGCGAATCGACGATGGTCGCTGCGCGCGTGAGGCCTCGCGTGGTGTCCGCGGAGTTGGCGTAGTAATCCCAGCCCCGGAGCCACCCGTGGACGTCGGTGGTGGCGGCGACCACGAGCTCGATGCTGGCCGGCGTATCGGCCGGACGGGGGGCGGTGGCACATGCCGCCAGAGCGATGGCGAGAGCGAATCGATGCATGGATAAAGGTGATCGAGGTCGTCGAGGATGTCGAGGTGATCGAGGTGAAGCCGCTCGATCACCTCGACGACCTCGACCGCCTTGACCACCTTTACTATTGGCCCCCCTTAGTTACTCAACCGTGACCATCCCTCCGCTTCTCGTTTACCGGTGAAACCGCTCATCATTGGCATTGCCGG
>JAICOJ010000206.1 GCA_025930755.1 Gemmatimonadaceae bacterium | reverse complement strand
GGTCCTTGGGATCGCGGCCGCGCAGCTGGACTCCTGACGGCGCACCCGGCCGTGCCGCCGGGATCTTCGCGATCGTGCTCGAGGCACCCCGCCCGGTATGACACGCGCGGCAGCTCGGTTGCGTGTGACAGGTCCCGCAGCGTTGAGTGCGTGCTCGCGCCTCGCTCCCATGCCCGTAAACGAAGTCGGGATGCGTGTGGCTCGGCGGAACGGGGTACGATGCGCCTTGCATGGCGACCAGCCGCCCCACGCGCGGGTCGCTCTCGAGCGCAGCGATCGCGGGGACGCTGGCGGCGTTCACGTGGCACCGCGCGCAGCTCTCGCGCGCGTGACATATCGCGCACGTCGCCTGGGACTCCGCCGCCGTTACGGCGTGCGCCTGGAGGAAATCCGGGCGCTCGTGCGAGGGAGGTTTACGGAACGCCGCGATGGCCGTGTCCGGGAGCGCTCGCGCCTGCGCGAGTGTGACGTGGCAGGTTCGGCACTCCGCATCCACCAGGTGCGCCGTCGCCCGGTGCTCATGGCACGCGATGCACAGACTGGCGCGCTCCCGCTGCACCGCCATGAATGCCGTATCCTCACGCTGCGCGTGACAGCTCCGGCAGTTGAGTGCCGCATCGACCCCGAGGTCGGCCTCCCGGTTGTGCTCGACATGAGAGAAGCGAAGGTTGGACGGCTCTCGGCGTGGGCCATCCCATTCGACGCGCGCAACGTCGCGCCCATCGTGGCAGCCGGCGCACTGCTCGACGGGCGGGTAGCGGTCGGTGGTGCGCTCTTCGAATACCCCCGCGTGGCATCCGATGCACGTTGGAAAGAGGCCCTTGTGTTTCGCGTGCGGAAAGCGAGCCTCATCGCTGCGCGAGAACGCCAGTCCCGCCGTGGCCGCCGCGAGCGCGAGAAGGACGGTTACCCCGACGCGCCACCTCACGAGTCGTCCTCAGGCTCGCCCGGGTCGCGCCCGATCGTCCACTCGATGCGCAGTGAGGCGCGCGTCTGACTCCAGTCGGTCGAGGGGGCGCCGTCGGAGTACCCATGGCGATACATGGTGACGTCGCCGACGATCCGCGTCTCGGCGCCGAGGCGCACTCCGCCATCGAGGCCGAGCGCGAACACGCGCCCTTCGCCGACGCGCAGCTCGTAGGCGCTCTGGAAGCCGGCGACACGCGCGCCCACGAACAGGCGTGGCGACGGCTCCCACCGCACACCGGCATCGACGTCCGAGCGAGCGGCCCCGAACCCGAGCTCCGCGTGCGTCGCGGCGAACACCGTCCATTGATCGGCCGCCCGCCACGTTCCGTCGGCGCCCATGCGCCACCCGGTACGCTCGAGAGGGAGAAACGCGAGGCCCGCGTCGGTTTCGTCGTACCGGCGCCATCCCCCCCGGGCCTGGAGGGTGAGACGCGAGGGAGCATTGCTCCACGACAGCGTCCCGTTCGCTTCGGTATACCCAATCGGCGAGAACGCGCCCCAGATCGTCCAGAGCTCGAAGAAGGGAAGGTGACGCCGCGCCTCGGCGATGAGGGTAATCCGTCGCGGGAGGGGCACGCGGCCACGCAAGAGGGCCTCGTTGAGCTCGGCCGTCGCGAGGTCGGCCTCGAGCGAAGCGCTCACCGACGCCGCCCGGCCGACGCGTAGCTCCGCATCCGCGCTCACCCGGTCGGAGTAGAACGCGGTCTGGTCGCTGCGGAACTCGCGCTGGTAGGTGCCCGCGAGAGACAATGCCGTCGTGGGCCGGCCTCGCACCTCGACGCCGAAAAGCAGCGCGCGATCGTCCGGGGGGATTCCCTCCACCGCGGCAATGGCTCCGCTCGTGTGCGACTCGTTGAGGCCGCGGACGAGGCTCCAGCCCCCGTAGGCATCCACGGTGAGCCGCTCGATGGGCCTAACGAGCAGCGAGAGGCCGTCGAAGTTGTAGTAGCCGAGTCCCGACGTTCTCCACTGGCGTCCGGCGCGTCCTCGCAGCCGGCCGCGATCGACCTCGAGGTACGCGTCGAGGACATCCATGGGATCGTCCGCCTGCGGCCACAGGTCGCCGCCGGCGTCGTTCGAGGCCCGACCGCGGAGGTGCGCATAGGCACGGATGCCCGCGCCAAAGCCCCACGCGCTCGCCTCGATGTCCTGGATGAGCGACATCGTCGAGGCACTCCCGTCCGCCGACCGCAGGTAGCGACAGTGCAGCTCTCCCGGTGCGCATTGCACCGCGACGCCGCGGGTCACCGCCTCGCGAACGACCCCCGTGCCACGTGTGGAATCGAGCGGAACGCTGTCGCGCACCAGCGGACGAATCTCGACGTAGCGCGTGATCGTGGTGCCGGTGATGCGCACGCCCTGCGCACCGCCCGGGCTCGCGAGCGCGACCGCGATGACGATCGCGGCGCCAGCGCGCGTTGGCCTCATTGCCCCGGCCGCCGCTCCGCGAGCCATCGCACCTCGTGGCAGGCCGCGCATTCCCGGCCCGCGCGATGGTTCACCATGTCCGCGTGACAGGTCAGGCAGACGTTCCGCGTCTCCTGAAGCGCCACGGGCTGCTGCATGCTGTGGCAGCCCGACCCGGCGCACCCCAGATGTGCCTGACGGGTGTGGTCAGCCTTGGTCCCCTGGTGGCACAACCGGCACTCCGCCGTCGCCGCGTGATGCTGTGTGTGACAGGAGGCGCAGTCGGCGGTGGACGCGAGCGTGACCGGCGTCGTGTGGCAGGTGGCGCACTGCACCTCGGTATGCCAGGTGTGCCGGAAGGGCACCGGCCGCATCTCCGGGTCGCGGCGCACCGACACCGTGAATCGGGTCGCGATGTCGAATCCGTCGCGAAGCTCGGCCGCTTGATGACAGGCGCCGCAGGCTGCCTTTTGGTCGGCGGCGTGATGGCAGCTCTGACAATCGCGAACGGTACGTACGGTGATCTCGCCGTGCCGCTCCCCGCTGCGATGGCAGGCCGTGCACTCCACGGTGCGATGTCGGCGGTGCGAGATATCGAGGGCCGCCGATGTGGGCCGCGACGGCGTTTGCGTTCCCTGCGCCAGGCGCATGACGACCCCGGTCACTCCGTGCGGCTCGACCTGTCCACTCGCGCGGGGCCGCGGCATGGGCCGGTCTTCCAGGATCCCCTGGTGGCAGGTGAGACACTGGCCCGATTCCACGTGCCACGTGTGCGCCTTGTGACAGGTCGCGCAGTCCTGAAGGACTCCCGCTCTCAGCCCGCGGTGGAACGGAGTAATCGTGTCGGCTCGCGCATGACATCCCGACGTGCCACAGGTCTCGTACGCGGCCGCGGGCGTCTCCTGCTCGTGCGGATTGTGGCAGGTGCCGCACACCGCGTCGTGAGGCTCGGCCTCCGGGTCGAAATCGGCCAGCTGCTGCCGCATCTCGTGGCACCCGAGACACTCCTGCTCCCGGGGCACGAGGCGCGCGCGCGACGTATCGAGACCGGTTTGCTCGGAGACCGGGGCCGTGAACTGATGGCAGAGCGTGCAGTGCATGTCGGTCTGGTCGCGCATCCCCGCGAGCCGAATCTCCGTCTCCTGATGGCAGGACGACTGCCCGCAGGTGGAATCGGCCGGCACGAACTGATGGACGGTCAGACCGTGGCAGGTCACGCACTGCACGTCGCGCAGTGACGCCGAATCGGACTCGAGGTGGAGGCGATGCCCGGCCGTCGCGGAGATGCGCTGCCACACGCTGTCCGGCTGCTCCCGGATGTGGCATTCCGCGCACACCTGCGTGGGCACCTTCGCGTGTGGCCCGATCTCCTCCGGCCGGTCGAGCACCCAGAGGTAGAGCTGCCGCGCGCTCGCGGTGAGCGGCTGCTGGTGGCAGTCATGGCAGTTCAGATTCTTGTGCTCGCTCGTCTGGAACCGGCCGAACGACGGCGCCATGATGTGACAACCGCTGCAGAAGTCGTTGTCGTGCATCATGAAGTTCCAGGTCGCCGCACCGAATCCGGCCGCGGTGAGCAGCACGACGGCGGCGGCGGTGGCGAGCCCGATCTTGGCGCCGCGCGATCTGGTCGTGAGCCAGCCGCGTATCCGTTCGCGGCGCTTCCAGATGAGGATCAACAGCGCGACGGCGACGACCGCGGCGAGGATGGCGCCGCCGATCTGGATCCACTGCGGAACGTGGAACAGCCACCGGGCGAATGCGGCCACGCCGCCGGGCAGCGGCGGGTCGCTGAGCGTCACCGAATCGAGCGGAGATGCATCGGGCCGCGTAGCGGCGTCGCGGACCGTATCCGCGGCGCCGCCGACGCGGCCCTGGAGCATCGCGAGCGCGAGCCCGACCATCCTAGATGATCAAGTCGTCATTGTATGCCGTACTCCTCCTTCATCTCGGCAATGCTCACGCGGATCAGCTCCTTGATGAGGTAGGGATTGTGGACGAACGATCCCTTCTTGACGGCGAGCTGGTAGTTGAAGTCGGCCCCTTCGGCGGTCGTCCACTTCTTGTCGTTGGCGTTGATCGCCGTCGCCCGCACCTGATCCACGAG
>JAICOJ010000049.1 GCA_025930755.1 Gemmatimonadaceae bacterium | reverse complement strand
GAACCGTAATCAGAAATACTGCTCTGCTCGTTATGCTTCCTGGAACAGTGTCTGTTGAATTCTGCGCACGAATGTCGGCAGTCTGCTCAAAACGGTAGCGGTAGAGACTTGGCGAAAATGAGTGCAACCTCACCATGGTCTCAGCGGACACAGGCGTTTGTGGATTGCTCGGCACTACCACCGGCGGTGAGCCTACGCTTGATGCGCACCCAATAGCGGTGGCCAGCAGGCTTGCGGTGACTGCAATTTCTTGTGGGCGCATGTCTCAATATGATAACTGGCCTTTTGCGATGGGATCACCGCAAAAGGCCAGTTGGATGTGCAGCCTGTAAGCCGGGTTCTGTCGGACGCTATTCTGTCCGGACGGTCATTCCTCTTGGGGGGCGATCGCTCGCACCCTCTAGCAGCCTACCCGCGGCGTCTTGGTCGGGGCGGAACCACCCCTCGCCGCATATTCGGCCTTGCTCCAGCCGGGGTTTACCGTGCCACACGTGTTACCACGTGCGCGGTGAGCTCTTACCTCGCCGTTTCACCCTTGCCTGATCCACTAATGCCAGTGGCCATCGGCGGTCTATTCTCTGTGGCACTTTCCGTCGTCTTACGACGCCCAGACGTTATCTGGCGGCTCGTCCTGTGGAGCCCGGACTTTCCTCGGTGCTACGGGTACCGTAGCTACCGCGACCGTCCGGCTGCACACCGTCCAAAAATATAACCCTTGAGATACTCGTTTCCAATTGGTGTTCTTGCGTGACTATTCCTAGTGTGTTTTGGGTTGCGCCCGCCAGATCGACCGCTCCTTCGCGTAGTAGAACGCACCGTCAACTCCCCACTGTCCCGCTGAGGGCGGAAGCCCCTTTGCCTGCCCCGTCAGGCTGTCAATCGCTTGCATGTGTCCGCTCGGCAGATGCGCGAGATACCACGTGGGGTTCACAGTCGTTCCGTGACCATCATTTGCTACGACGTGAACTGCCGCAAAGGTATCACCAGGGGCGAGAACAATGCTGTCTGCTCGGTACCGTAGAGTCGAGCCTTGTGGTGTCCCCTCTGGCTGGACTCGAATCGAGTCGATGAAAGCCTGAGCCCGCGAGAGTGCGGCGGCGTTTGGGGTTCCAGCTGTTGCGCTCTCTGGTACGCTTGCCGGTCCCGTGACCGCGAGGGCCTCGAGCTGGGCAGCATGTGCATCCACGACTACGCGTACCCCCTGCCCAGTCCCAGCGGTAAAGCTCAGCTGGTGTGCACCACTCCACCAAAATGTTCTGACAGAATCTGGCCACGCCAGTTGCGCGACTGACTGTCCTGAGGACTCAACGAGTCCCAGGCCACGTGTAATTCCCTTTGCCGGATCGGCGAAGAGAAATGCAACGCTACCTCCATCGGGCTCTGGCTGAAGACGCCGGATCCACGCCGAATCACTCAGGGTGTCGATTCCAACGATGCTAATCGTAGCCAACGGGCTAGCTGTTGCGGTAAGCCCCGAAGCTACTGACGCTTTGGTACTGTCCTGACCGCTAGTGCATCCCGCTAGCATGGCGGAGATGCCGACCCAGAGAGATGATCGTCGCCGCATAGTTGATGTCCAGCCTGCAAGAGATAGGCGCGTATCCGCAGTTCCCCAGCATCTATTTCTTTCCCCGCTGACCCGCGGTGTCAACCATATGACACCACTTTTCGTGAACCACCGCCGCTGGGTTAGCTATGCGATGACGAAGTGCTGACTCCAACCCTCGATAATCTTGGTGCCTTAACCCGAGGGATGGTGGATCATGCTTGCCACTATGGGACCGCAGAGCCTGACGCCAGTCGCAACAGTTCTTCTGCCACCCGAGCGGCTTCGAGTAGATGCCGCTGGCGAAGGTCTATACCGGACGCTACACAGGGATTCTCTCGATGATGCCATGCACGACCTCAAGGCACATCGGGCCCACGCAGTAGTGATTTCCGTTGCTTGCTGTGGCGGCTCAGAGGCAGACAAAGTAGCCCAGTTGGTCCGTGAGTTTCCCCGTGTTCCTGCCGTGGCACTCTTGACGCAGGTCGAGCCGTCGACGCCTCGAGCGGTGCTATATCTGGGGCGCTCTGGCCTTCAGACTCTGATAGACGTTCGCACTGCTGGTGGCTGGCGAGAGCTCCGCGAGGCTCTAGTCGCTGAGCGCGGAGCGACCGTTGAACGACTGGCGCTTGGCCAACTTGCGCTGGATCTCGTGGGCGTGCCGCCAGACTGTTGGCGGTTCTTCGAGGCGCTGTTTGGCCCGAGTGCGCGCATAACGACAGTGCGTACACTGGCAGCGCATCTCCACGTTCTTCCTAGCACTCTCATGAGTCGCTTCTTCCGAGCGCGGCTTCCTGCTCCCAAGCGCTATCTGGCTACTGCACGGCTTGTCAGAGCCGCCCATCTGTTCGAGAACCCGGGTCGATCAGTTGCGAGCGTGGCAAACGTCCTCGACTATTCGTCCCCCCAGAGCTTTGGCCGACATGTGCGGACCATGCTTCATGCGACTGCTGTCGAATTCCGTCGTCGATACACGGGCCAGCGAATGCTTGATCACTTTCGCGAAGAGCTGGTCATTCCATACCTGCCCACGCTCCGTGTCTTTGCGCCTCTCACCCCACCACCAGGGTGGTTGGCTGCACAGCTGCCGAGGGATGTAATGTGACGGGGAAGCAAGTCACGACGGCATCCGCGCCACGATGTCGGATGCACGGGTCAACGCGATCACCCTGAACCCCTCTGTTTCGAGTGCCTCACGACCGCCCTCTTCCCGGTCGACGAGTGCGAGAACCCCAGCAATCTCCCCACCGGCATCGCGGACCGCTCGTGCTGCCCTGATTGCGGAGCTACCCGTTGTAATCACGTCTTCGACAACGGCCACTGAATCGCCCGAGCGGAAGGGTCCTTCGATGAGCCGGCCCATCCCATGTGACTTTGTCTCCTTCCGCACTGTGAATGCCCGGATCGGCCGCTCGCTGCCGGCGCTCGCGTACGCAATCGCGTAGGCAATTGGGTCGGCACCAAGGGTCATTCCGCCGACAGAGTCTACATTCCAGTGCGCATCCTGCAGGGCGCGCAATCCGGCCGATCCAATCATCGTCAGGCCTTCCGGACTCATTGTGGTGAGGCGTGCGTCGATATAGAGTGTGGACGGACGTCCAGACGTAAGCGTGAACTCTCCCCGCCTTGCCGACCTCGACGCGAGCAATTGCACCAAGTCTGGTATGCTCATGAGCCACTAGGTTAACGGACGCTCGACGACGGCGTCAACGACCACATGGCTCCCGTCTCTTTCTCGATGTTCCGTCGCTCGCCCCCACGTCTTTCCTCACTCGCTCTCCTCGCCGCGCAGCTGCTCGGTCTCGCCGGGCTCTACGCCGCCGATCGTGCCATCACCCATGGTGCTCGCGCACGCGTGGAGCTCGATGCCGCGGAGACAGCCGCATTCGCGGAGGGCCTGCTTTCGTCGCATGTTCAAACGTTGCGCGCAATGCGTGGTGCATTGGCAGACAGCGATGACGTGCTTTCCGACCGGCGGATCTCGGCGGTCATCGAGGATCTCGTCGAGGGGAGATTACTGTTCAGCCGCGTGTGGATGTCGGACTCCACGGGCGCCGTCCGGTATCAGCGTCTCTTCGGTGCCGCAGGGCCCTTGTTCCCTCCCGGCCTGGATATCGACACAGCGACCGCTCTCCAGTTAGGGGCGACGACTGCAGCTGTTCGCCAGACTCGCCAGCCAGCGATATCGACTGCAGGGCGGATCCTAACTGGAGAGCGAGGGTTCAGCATTGTCGTGCCCCTCATCGTTGGTGATCAGACTGCCGGCTTTGCGGGCGGTACGCTGATAGCGGCAACCCTGCTACACGAGCTGTCCCGCCGTCGCCCACTTGAAGATGCGGCCGTCGCAATCGTCGCGAGTGGCGACACGGTGGCTGCGCAAAATCCCGACTCGGCAAGTGAACGAACACGCTACGTAGCCGTCGATACCTTTCACGTTCCCGGTGGAGCCGAGTGGCAGGTATCCGTGGCCCGGCCCGCACGAGACACCCTCGCTCGTGTGGCAATGTGGGCGATTGGATTGGCAATGATCGGTGCGTTGAGCCTTGCACTCATTCGAGAGCGGCGCGAAGGGCGGCGAGTTGCAGAGCGCTCGACTGAGCTCGAGCGGCTCTCGACGGAGCTGTTACGTGCGAACCGCGCCAAGAGCGAATTTCTTGCGAATGTTTCGCACGAGCTCCGGACGCCGCTGAACGCAATTGTCGGGTTCGTCGATCTGCTGCGCGATGGCGTCTACGGCGAGCTCGCACCACGCCAGGTAAACCCCGTCGATCGGATTGCGGCATCGGCCGCACACCTGCGCCACCTCGTGGATCAGATCCTCGACATTGCCAAGATGGCGGCAGGACGTATGGAGATGCACCCCGAGCCGGTTGACCTCCGACCGTTCGTAATCGATGTGGCGAGCGAATTCGAGGCGCTCATCGCCGACCGGGGCCTCAACCTCTCATTGGCTATTGGCGGCTCGCTCCCGCGTGTGCGCACCGACCCTACACACCTCCGACAGATCATCGTCAACTTGCTTGGGAACGCCGTGAAATACACACCGACAGGTGGCATCGCGGTCCGTGCCCGAGTCACCGATGAGCGGCGAGCGGATCATGTAGTCGGCACGCCGTCGCTGGTCGGGGCTCCGCAAGGAGGGCGAGTGTGGATCGCGCTTCAGATCGCGGATTCGGGCATCGGCATTGCCCCCGCCGATCTCGGCCGTGTGTTCGAGGAGTTCGAGCAAGTCAATGCCGGGCCGCGTGGTGACTCAATGCAGCGCGGAACAGGCCTCGGGCTTCCGATCTCTCGCCGGCTTGCACGCTTGCTGGGGGGCGACATCACGGTCGAGAGTGAGCTCGGGAAGGGCTCGACCTTTACGGTCTGGATCCCCATCGATGCCGCCGACATCGGGGTGCGAACGGGAGCCCAGACGCCAACCGCCGCGACCGATCCCGTGAGTGTCGGAGTAAAGTAGCCCGTTAGGTACCGCGGAGCTTCGGGTCGTCAGGCGTCAGCGGGCCGGCCGAACAACCCCTTCATCTTCCCCAGCAATCCCTCCCGTCTCGGCGCTGGAGCTGGAGGCTCCAGGAGCGCCGCGCGCAGCTCCTGAGCCATCGTCAGCACGTCACTGTATCGGCGCGTTGGGTCGCGCGAGAGGGCTCGCATGATCACTCCCTCGATACGACTGTCGAAGGAGAGGTTGCCTCGGGCCGAATTCAACGGAATCGGCGGCTGGCTCAGGAGCTGGGTGAAAAGCTCACGCTGGGTACGTCCGAGGTAAGGGTGCGCCCCAGTCAGGAGATAGTACGCGATTGTGCCGAGGCTGTACTGGTCGGCCGCTGCAGTAACCAGCTCGCCGGACAGCGCCTCCGGCGCCACGTACATCAGCGTTCCGACAAAGAACCCCGCTCGGGTGAGACGCTCCTCGGGCGAGAGCGTGGACTCGGCGGCAATGCCGAAATCGAGGAGTTTTACGTGTTTGCTCCCCGGATCGTACATCACATTGTCAGGCTTCAGGTCCCGATGGATGATGCCGGCCGTGTGGGCGGCGTTTACCGCATCGGCGATCTGACACACGATCTCCGCGACTTCCTCAGGGGTGAGCGGCGTATTACGCTTCGCATAGCGCTCCAGCAGCTCGCCCAACGCCCATTCGATTGCCAGGAAGTGGAGCCCGGGACGCGCCTCACCGATCTCGATCGTCCGGACGACGTTCGGGTGGAGAACCCGAGTGCCGTACGAGGCTTCACGAAGAAATCGCGCGACAGCAGTCCGATCGTCGCGCAGCTTTTCCCGCAGAACCTTAATCGCAACCGCGCCGTGCTTAGGATGCTCGGCGCGGTAGACAACCGCGGTGCCGCCCTCACCGACTTTCTCGCGAATGGCGTAACCGGCGAGAGTCGTTCCGGAGAAGTCCTCGCGCGTCACGTCGGCGAAGCTAACCCGCTCGTAGGAACCCAGCAAGCGTCACGGGTCACGTCCAGCATGTCATCCTCGAAGATGTTCAGTAATCGCGCGCTCTCTCCGTCACGGCGTAGTCGTGCGGCAACCACCATGACATGTATCCTCGGTGTCGTGCTCGGTTGTCGGGGGCCACAACCCACGCTTGAACCAGGAGCACCAGTGACGCGCGAGCCGGTCGCCCGCGGCACACCATCGACGCTGCTGGACCCGACCGACCTGTATCAACGTAACGGAATGATTGCGCGAACCACGCCGATGGCCTTCGTGGGCTCCGTACGGTTCCTGCCAACGAGCTCCACCGACTCGACGCTAGTGCTGGTCGCGCTCTCCATGCCCAATCGGTCACTCACCTTTGCGGGCGCCGGCGATCGTCAGGAAGCGGCATATACGGTGATCACAGAAGCCCGGCAGGGCGGCGCTGTCATACAGCGCCGAGAGGCGCGTGAGACCGTACGGGTGGCGAGCTTTCGCGAAACTACTCGTGGTGATGAGAGCGTGATCTTTCAGCAGTACATGACCTTGTCCCCGGGCGACTACGAGCTCGCGGTGGTCGTGCGCGACGCTGGAAGTGCGCGGAGCGGAGCGTACGAGCTCCCGTGTTCCGTGCCGCGCCTTGCGAATAGCGCCGTCGCAGCGCCTGTTGTCGCGTACGAGGCTACTCCTCGCACGAACGCCGACTCGTTGCCGAATCTCATCGCCAATCCACGAGCGACGATCGTCTTTGGACGTGACACGATCGTTCCAGTGTACGTGGAGCAGGCGATGTCTGCGGGGACAGCCTCCGAGGCGATGCTATCTGTCCTGTCGGAGGACGGGAACGTTCTGTGGAGCGACACGGTTGCGCTGCAATCAGGCATCGGCATCGCCGGGGGTTTGGGTCAGGTACCAGCCACGCGGTTCGGTGTTGGCCACTTCTGGGTAACGACGGCACCACTCAACGGCGCTGCGCCGGCGGTCCGCGTTCCACTCTTCATCAGCTTCGGTGACGAGTGGGGGATAGCTCCCCTCGAGGAAATGCTGAGCTACCTCCGCTACTTCGCGGATGCTTCGCGGCTCCGCGCCCTGCAGGATGCCGCCCCCGAAGCGCGCGCATCGGCGTGGATGACGTTCTGGCGTGAGACAGACCCGGATCCGCAGACCACGGAACACGAAGCGCTGCGCGACTACTTCCGGCGCTTGATCACGGTGAATGAGCGCTTTCGCGAAGAAGGCTCCGCAGGCTGGTTGACCGAGCGCGGGAAGGTTTTCATCACGCTCGGTGAACCCGACCAGATCCTGGAGCAAGGCGATGTCGGCATCGGAAATCGCGGACGACTTCAGGTCTGGCAGTATCTGCAGCACCGGACACAGTTCGTGTTCGTGGACCAGAGTGGGTTTGGGCGCTGGCGGTTGACGCCTGCGAGCGAGGCCGAGTTCGAATCGATCGCGATTCGCGTGCGGCGCCGCTGACCAACCCGATCGCCCACAGCTCGTTCCTCGCATGGCGCCCATGCGACGCGTCGTCGTCAGCGCACTCGTCATTCTCGCCGTCCTCGGCTGTCTCGAGCCGGTGCCAACGCCCGCGGGGGAGGAGGATGCTCAAGCGCCCGATGCGCCGTCGGACTCCGCTGTCGTAGCAGCCAATACCCATCTCGCTCGCGGCAGGCCGTGGTATGCATACCAGGCCCTTCGTCCAGCACTTGCGGACTCCGCTCGCCGAACACCCGCCGTCGTTTTCCTCGCCGCGACATCGGCGAGCAGGTGGGGTGGGTGGCGCGAAGTCGAGAGGCTTCTTCATGATGTCGGCTGGGCCGATTCACTGTTCAACGGAGAAGGTCGCGTCCTCCTCATACGGGCAGCGCTGGAACGCGATGCCGACTCGGTCGCCGCCGCGCGCGCGGCGCTCGCGGTCGAGTTCGCCCGGGATCGCGTTGCCCGCGGAGAGCGTCTTGTCCTCCTGGCGCGTGCACTCGACCGACGAAACCGGCTGGACTCGTCGCGTGCGACCTACCTCCGTGCCGCCGAGGACCTCCCCGACATTCGTGACTGGCTGCTGCTTCGGGCTGCCGGCGTTGCACCATCGCGCGCGCGGCGGGATTCGATCTATGAGCTCCTATCGACGTCGGCGGCTCGTGGGCGCGTAGCCCGGCTCGAGGCATCGACGCGCGAACGCCACGGCGACATTAGCGGGGCCGCGACCGCGTATGAGCGGATGGGTGACTCACTCTCCGCAATGCGCTTGCGACTCGCGCGCGCACGTGGGACGTCCCGTTTGGCCTTACGACGACGCCTCATGGCGATGGTACGCGCCGGACACAGCTATGAGGCCCAGCGTGCCGTCGAGATCCTCGATGGCGCAGGAGTCCGCCTCACCCGTAGTGAGGAGCTCACGGTTGCGCGTATGGCGGGAGCGCGCGGTCTGTGGAGTCGCGCCGCGACGGCATACGGACGTGCTCTACGCCAATCCGCACTCAGCGCCCCGGACCGCTATGCCTATGGGATCGCGCTGATCCGATTGGGTCGAGACCGCACCGCAGCTCGAATCCTGGCCCGTATCCAGCCCCCCTCGCCGCTCGCTCCCGCCGCCTCCTATCAGCGCGCGCGCGCGTTTCTTGGCGCACGGCAAGCCGGCAGCGCGCGCACGGTGTTGCGGGATCTGATTCGTCGCCATCCGCGCGACACCCTGGCGGGTGCGGCGCTGGTGCTCCTCGCCGATCTGGCGATGGATGAGCGGCGCGACGCCGATGCGCGGAGCGCGCTGCGCCAGGCGTACACGCGCTTCCCGAGTAGTAGCCACGCGGCGCAGGCTCGTTTTCGCGCAGCGGTGCTGGCGTTCGCGGCGGGCCAGCACCGAACGGCCGCGAATGAGCTCGACTCGCTTCTCGCCCTTCACCCCGGCGCCGATGATGGCATGGCCGCACGGTACTGGATGGGCCGGGCTCTCCTGGCAATTGGTGACACCGTTACCGCGATGGCACGGTGGCGGACCGTCGCCGCGGAGTACCCGTTGTCCTACTACGGCATGCTTGCCGCCGAGCGACTCGGTGAGCGGCCGTGGGCGCCTCCGCTGGTTCCAGATGCCTTCGAGGAAATCGATGAGCTGACTGAGGCGATGTCTCGAGTCGACCACCTCGAGAAGCTCGGCATGGACAGCGAAGCGCGGGCCGAGCTGGAAGCCCTCGGCGACGCCGCCGACTCGAGCTCGGCGCGGCTGCTCACCACCGCCTACCTCATGCGCGAGCACGGCCTCGTGACGCGCGGGGTGCAGCTCGGGTGGCGCGCGATCCGGGCGTCGCCATCGGCGGATGCTCGCGCGTATCGACTCGTGTATCCCATCGTGCATCGTGAGGCGATCATTCTGGAGTCGCGGCGCCGAAATCTCGACCCGGCGCTCGTCGCGGCGATCATTCGGCAGGAATCAGGATTCAACCCGCGGGCGACATCGGGCGCTGGGGCACGCGGCCTCATGCAGATGATGCCCGCAGTCGGGCGCGCAGTCGCCCGGAGCATAGATGTCCCCGAGTGGCGTCCCGATCTTCTCTACCAGCCCGACATCAACCTCCAGCTGGGCATCAGGCACCTCGAGGCATTCATTTCCCGCTACGATGCTCCCTACGCACTGGCGGCGTACAACGCGGGGGAATCACGTCTCGTCCGATGGCTCAGACGACCGGGTGCTCGAGATCCGGAGCTGTTCGTCGAACGGATCCCATTTACCGAGACGCGGGACTACGTCCGCATCGTACTCCGCAATCGCGCGATGTACCGCGCGCTGTACCACTGGTGATCGTGCGCTCGGGCGCGGATGGTGATTGGCCCGCGGCAGTACCCACCCCAGCGCTCTCCCTCCGGCGGGAACTCGCGCGTAAAGGAGTGCATCTGCTGTCGACTGTCGTGCCGGTAGGGTACGCCGCAGGCGTCCCGCGCCCGATCGTGATCTGGGCACTCGCTTTCGCCCTCGCCGCAGCCGTGGCCATCGAAATCGGCCGATCACAAAGCGCCCGTGCTCGCACCATGTTCGACACGGCCGTCGGCGGGCTACTGCGTGAGCACGAGCGCCGAGGCCCATCAGGCGCCACGTGGCTGATCATCGCACTACTCGTTGCGGCCATGGCCTTTCCCCGTGACGTCGCGATTGCCGCGATGTGCGCAGTCGTTCTGGGCGATGCTGCAGCAGCGATCGTCGGAAGGATGACGGTCCGTGCCGCCGTGCCTCGCAAGTCGTTCGGCGGGAGCGCGGCGTGCTTCGCGGCGAGCGCAATTTCAGCGAGCGCTATCGCTGGATTTGCCTGGCCCGAGGCGATGCTTGCCGGCATTCTTGCCGCACTTGCGGAGCGACCGCAGCGTCCGCTCGACGACAATCTTCGCATCGTGATGGCGGTGGGATGCGGTATCCTGTTGTGGCGCATGGGGTTCTCTTGACAAAATCTCAAGGTGCACATATATAAGGCCCGCGAGCCAACGCCGGCCCGCTCCGTCGCAGCGTGGCGACGGAACCGTATCATCCCGCAGGAGGCAGCTCGAATGGCCAGAGGGAAAGTCAAATGGTTCAATGACGCCAAAGGATATGGCTTCATTGAGCAGGAGAGTGGCGAAGACGTCTTCGTGCACTTCTCCGCTATCGCGATGGAGGGATTCAAGACTCTGTCGGAAGGACAAGAGGTCGAGTTCGAGATTCGCACCGGAGAAAAAGGGCTGCACGCCGCGAACGTGGTGCGAGTCTGACACCCAGCCAGACTCTCGGCCGTTCGATGCTGTCTACGCCTGCCGACTTCGGCAGGCGTTGACGTTTTAGTAGCTTTCGGGGATGCCGCAACCGCCGTCCTCGCCCCGACTCTTTCTCATCGATGGCTACGCGCTGATCTATCGCGCGTTCTTCGCCCTCATCTCTCGCCCACTCACGACGAGTCGTGGCGAGAACACATCGGCCGCGTGGGGGATCGCCAACTTCCTCCAACGCCTTCAGGTCGCGCACGCACCCGAATACCTCGGATGGGTTCATGATTCCGGGCTCTCGTTCCGTCACGAGCGCTACCCGGCCTACAAGGCAACTCGGCAGAAGCTGAGCGACGAGCTTCAGTCCGATTTCAACCGCGGCATGGAGCGGATCGCCGAGATGCTCAGTGCTTTTCGCGTTCCAGTGCTGGCCGTCGAGGGATACGAGGCGGACGATGTCATTGGGACGCTGGCTCGCCAGGGCACACACGCCGGTGTGAACGTCGTCGTCGTCTCCGGCGACAAGGATTTTCAGCAGCTCGTGCGTCCCGGGGTGTGGCTTCTCAATCCTGGCCGTGGCGGCTCCGCGGCGGTGGAAGAGCAGTGGGTCAGCGTTGAGAACGCGGGTGAGCGACTGGGAGTCGACCCATCGCTGGTCACGGATTATCTCGCGCTCGTTGGCGACTCGTCCGACAACGTTCCTGGAGTTCCAGGGATCGGTGACAAGACCGCTCGCGATCTCGTGCAACAGTACGGCCCGGTGGAGTCGATACTGGCCCATGCCGCGGAGCTGCAGAAGAAGCGGCCCAGGGAAGCGCTCCTCGATCCGGAAAACGCAGCGCGGGCGCGGCTGTCGAAAGAATTAGTAACAATCCGTGACGATCTCCCGATTGCGCTCGATCTCGAGCGCCTGCGCGTGCAGCCCCCCGACGTCTCGCGCCTGCGGCCACTCTTCGTCGAGCTCGAGTTCCACAACCTCGCGCGAGATCTGGCGCCCGAGGTGGTCGCCGCGCCGGCGCGGCCCGCGGTCCGGTATGAAACCGTGGATACCGTCGAGCGCATGCGCGAGGTGCTCGCACTCGCCCGGCGCGTACCTCATGTCGCCATCGACACGGAAGTGACGGTCGACTTCGACAGCCCGACGCCCGGCGATCCGCTGCGCTCTACCCTGGTTTCCATCGCGATCGCGCTCGCTCAGGGAGAGGCGTACTACTTTCCGTTCCGTCACCGCTCGCGGTCTGTCACGCAGGGCGAGCTACTCGTCGATATTCCGGGGGACCGCGCCCCGACGGACGCCCGCGAGGATCGGGGGCTGGTGATGGGGGGTGACGAAGCCATCGCCGTCGCGACGATGGACGAATCTTCCACAGCGAAGCCGGCTCGTCGGAAGAAATCGGCTGCCGCGTCGCGAGCGGAGCCCGACTCGCTCGCCGCACAGGCTCTGGCGCGCGGGAAGCAACTCGTTCGCAACCTCCCCGCACTGGACGCAGCCGAGATGGCCCCGCTGCGTGAATTCCTCGAGGATGATGCGGTCATCAAGGTGGTGCAGAACGCGAAATTCGACGTGTTGGCATTCCGACGCGCCGGCATCGATGTCCGCGGCTTGGGGTTCGACACCATGCTCGCGAGCTACGTGCTGGATCCCGGCCGTCGCTCACACGGACTCGACGTCCTCGCGCTGGAGTTTCTCGAGCACCGCATGACCTCGTTTCAGGAATTGTGTGGGCGCGGCAAGACGGCGATTCCGTTCGATGAGTGTCCCATCGAATGTGCCCGTGATTACGCGTGCGAAGACGCCGACATGACGCTTCAGCTGCATGAACGCTTTGCGCCACAGCTGGAGTCGTACGGCCTCATGCGTCTCTTCCGCGAGATCGAGATGCCGCTGGTCGAAGTGCTCGCGCGCATGGAGTCCGAGGGAGTCTCGATCGACCTCGAATGGTTCCGCTCACTCAAGGCGCGTTTCAAGGCCGAGCGTCAGGCCGTCGAGCGCGAGATTTACGAGATCGCGGGAAGCGAGTTCAACATCAACTCGAATCTCCAGCTTCGAGAGATCCTGTTCGACAAGCTCAAGCTGCCGGTGTTGAAGCGCACGCCGACGGGCCCTTCGACCGATGCCAGCGTGCTCCAGGAGCTCGCCGAGCAAGGGCATCAGCTCCCCGAGCGGCTGATGGAGTACCGTGAGCTGGCGAAGCTCGAAAACACCTACCTGGATACGCTGCCAGCGCTCGTGCACCCCGGGACCGGTCGTCTGCACACCTCGTTCAATCAAACAGTCGCGACGACGGGGAGGCTCTCGTCGAGCGATCCCAACCTGCAGAACATTCCGATTCGGAGAGAGCTGGGACGCGACATCCGTCGCGGGTTCATCCCTCGAAAGGACTGGAAGCTCCTCGCCGCCGATTACTCACAGATCGAGCTTCGCCTCCTGGCGCACTTGTCGGACGATCCCGCGTTCGTGGATGCCTTTCGCGCCGGCGGTGATATCCACCGCCAAACGGCAGCGATCATTTTCGGAGTGCCGGTTGATTCCGTCTCGGCCGAAATGCGGGCTCGGGCGAAGACGATCAACTTCGCAACGATCTACGGGCAGGGAGCACACGCCCTCTCGCGACAGCTCCGCATCGAGTTCGCGGAGGCGCGTGCCTTCATCGCGGCGTACTTCGAGCGATTCCAGGGAATTCGGCGTTATCTCGATTCCATGGTCGAGTTTGCGCGCGAGCACGGATATGTTCAAACCATCTTTGGGCGCCGGCGATATATTCCCGAGTTGCGTGATCGCAACTTCAACGTCCGCGCCTTTGGCGAGCGAACGGCGGCCAATTCACCGATTCAGGGCTCGGCTGCCGATCTGATCAAGATCGCCATGATCCGCATCGATAGTGGCCTGAGTGCCCACGACCTGCGAACCAAGATGCTCCTTCAGGTCCACGATGAGCTCGTGTTCGAGGCACCGCCGGACGAGATCGACGTGGTCACGAGCCTGGTGAAGCACGAGATGGAGCAGGCCGCGGTGCTTTCTGTGCCGTTGGTCGTCGATATAGGCATCGGGGACAACTGGATGGAGACCAAGGAGTAGCGTTTCAGGCTCCACGCCGTCTCGTTTTCAGGCACCTGGGGTCTCGCATTCTGCGTCGAACATCGCATTTCGGCGGCCTAAACCGCTATCCCACCGCATTTTCTGCCAGCGTAAACACAGTCGTAACAACCATTTAGCTCCAAACCCACCCACGGCACCCGCATTGCCTTCCCCTAAGGGCAGTAGTGCCCCTAAATCCGCCGAAGGCATGGTCTCCATGATTTACCATAAACGCAATTCAGGCTTCACGCTGATCGAGCTGTTGATCGTGGTGGTGATCATCGGGATTCTCGCAGCGATTGCGATCCCGAAGTTCGCCAACACGAAGGGAAAGGCATACGCAGCCGCGATGCGCAGCGACTTGCGCAATCTCGCGGTAGCCCAGGAGTCATACATGTATGACAACGCTGTGTATGCTGGCTCGCTCGGTGCGATGAACGTCAACCCCTCGAACGGGGTGACGATTACCATCGGTGTCGCGAACGCCCAAGGCTGGAACGCGCAAGCCGAGCACTACATGGCGAGCCCGATCCGCTGCTATATCTACGTGGGCAACGCGCCGCTACCGCCGGCGACGACCGACGGCGTGGTGGTCTGCCAGTAACGACCGCGCACACGGACGTGAGTGGATAGCCTGCCACCCACCGTCGCCTACATCGAGTTTGCGAAGCGTCGTGATGGGATGATCCACGCGATGGATGGTGGCCTCTGGCTGCACCGCCACGTATGGAAGGGGCACAGAATGGCGCACCTCGTATCGACGGATCGAGAGCGCCTCCTCGAGTATGGACGCGCGGTGGGCTTGCCAGAGCACCGGCTCCAGTTCAAGCCGCTCAAGGATCCGCGTACCGGGATCCGCCGCGATGCGTGGCACTGGGATCTGGTCGGCGAATGGCTCCCGGCAACGGTCACCGAGAACCCGTGAGGAGCGAGGAAGTTCACTTCCTCGCTCCTCTTTTTTTTATCCCTTGGCGGTGGTGATCAGGCGTCGTTCCGCCTCACGAGCAGCCTGCTCACCAACACGAACGTTGACGAACGCGAGCAGGATACCGCCCAGCGCGAAGAACGCGATCACGGACAGAATCGCTTGCCGGCTCGACCCCGTCGTGCCAATAACCGACGCGAACAGGAGTGGGCCGAAGATACCGGCGAACTTGTTGAACACGCTGAAGAACCCGAAGAATTCGCCCGACTTGTGGCGCGGGATCATGTTGGCGAACAGGGAGCGCGACAATGCCTGCGTTCCACCCTGAACCATGCCGACGAGGGCTGCCAGGATGTAGAAGTGAGTCGCCGTGCTCATGTGGTAGCCAAGGATGCTGATTCCCGTATAGACCAGGAGTCCCGCGAAGATAGCCCGCTTGGCCCCGATGCGTCCGGCGATCATGCCGAACAGAAACGAGAAGGGAACACCGAGAAACTGAACGATGAGAATCGCCGTGATCACCGCATCCTGCGGAATGTTCAGCTCGGTAGCGTATGCGGCCGCCATCTTCTGGATCGTGCTGATGCCGTCATTGTAGAATAGGAACGCAACGAGCATCAGAAACGCGTGTCGGTATCCGCGCAGCTCATGAAAGGTCTCGCCGAGGCGCACGAACGCATGTCGCACGACACTTCCACGCGGTGTCTCGTCGGATTCGAGGAGCCGCGGCGGCTCGCGAACACCGCGGAAGAGGGGAATCGAGAACAGAAGCCACCATACCGCGACGGAGAGAAACGCCAGCCGCACCGGGAGGGTCGCCTCGTCGGGAGTGAGTCCGTCACCAGACGGGAGCCCGAACCACTCCGGTTTTTGAATCCAGGCGAGGTTCAGCGCGAGGAGCACTCCGCCGCCCGTGTATCCGATCGCGTACCCCGCCGTCGACACACGATCCATCTCTGTCTCACTCGCGATGTGCGGAAGCAACGACTCGTAGAACACGTACGTCGCCGCAACGGAGCTCATCGACAGCACGTACAGCACCTCCGCCAGCCTCAGGTCTCCGGAGCCGATGAAAAACATGGCCGCCGTCGAAAGAACGCCGGTCCCGAGAAAGATTCCCAGTAACCGCTTCTTGCGTCCCGAGTAATCCGCGATCGCACCGAGCACGGGGGAGAGGAGTGCCACGATCGCGACGCTGATGGCGTTTGCGGTCGCGAGATGCTGGTTCGCGACCTCCGAGGGCACGTTCGCCCCGGCGACGCGGATGAAATAGATCGGAAATACCGCAACCATGATCGTGGTTTGCACCGACGAGGCAGCCCAATCGTACATGGCCCATGAGCGCAGCTCACGGCGATGCAGGCCGAGTCGATTCAGCATGCCTGGCTTGCCGGGAGCTTGCCCATCCGCGATTGTCCCGCCCGTCCTCTCCATGAACGCTCCGTGTACGGGTTATTGCACAGCCGTTGACGCGCCGTCCTCGCGACTCGATTTTTGCCGCATGCTGACCCCGTGGTGGTTCGCGCGCCGGTTCGTGCTTGCCTGGTGCATACTCGCCGCGTTCGGCGCGTGCGATCGATCGCGGGATCCCGACCGACGAACCGACACAACACTGCCACCGTCCGTGGGCGCTGTCGAGTCGCTTCCTCCGGGAGACCAAGCGCAGCGATGGGAAAGCGCCACGGGCGCCATACTGCTCGTGCGGGACGATACCGTCACGCGTGCGATCTATCCGACGCTGACGCAGCTCGACTCGACGGCCGTGCTCGATGAAGACGTCGTGCGGGGCTTCATCGCCGAGGCCGTGTCGCCCGAGGGTGCGGCTGGGTCGTTGCGGATACGGGGGTTCAGCGCGACCGAGGAAGAGTGCGCGGTGTGGCCGGCGGTGGCCCTGGCAGCGGATTCATCCCAGAGCTGGACCGTCGCCTTTCAGCGTGGCGTCGCGTCCCCGATCACGCTCCGTCCCATCGAGTCCCTCGCGGCTGCGGACTCGGCGCGCCTCGCCGTAGAGCTCACTCGGCTGGCGGCGTTGCTGCCTAACGACACGTCCCGGGTGTTTCGCGGCTTGCCGTTCGTGATCCGGACGGCCCATGGATTCACGCCGCCGGGCGGCATGCCGTCGGTGGTCGCGGAGATCGTCCGTCGGGTCAACGTCGAAGCCAACCCGCGCGAGGAAACACTACTCCTCATCGCCGAGCGCGAGAGACCCGGGGATGCGTGGCGTTTGGTGTACTCCGAACGGGCGTCGGGCGACGAGCTGCACGTCGAGCGGGCCATCCCACTCGCGGCCGTGACGCTGGCCGCGCAATCGCTCCCGACCGTCGTCATCGAGCGTACCGGCGCCGACTGGGTGACCTATGCCTTCATTCAGCGATTTCGCGACGGCGTATGGCGGGAGAGCTGGGAGAGCGCTCACTCGGGCTGCTGAGACGTCGCGGCTGCACCCTCCTGTTCGGGTCGAGGTGCCGCCCGGCGCTCGGTGACACCGGTGATGACGTCGCTCACCAGATCTCGAAAGTGATGCGCGGCCAGCAAGTGGAGTGAGCCATACCCGATGATCCAGAGAGCGAGCACCGCGCTGAGGAGAGCCAGACGCGGCCACCCCAACCCGAGCACCGCCATGCCGAGGGTAATCAGTCCAGAGAGTCCCTGGAGCGCACCGAAGTACAGCCGGTAACTCACCCGCCACGGACCACCGCCCCACGCGCTGAGTGTCGCCGTCCCGCGCGTGATCAACGCGAGCCAGCCAACGCGCGCAAGCTTCCACGGCGGCGGCATGCGGAAGATCAGCTCGCCCGCGGGTGCCCGATCGGTCATCGCACCGCGCTCTCGCAGCGTGCGGTCCAGCTGCACGAGAATCGCCTGGGTCTGGCGCACCGTGGGATTGGTGCGCAATACCAGTGAACGTCTCACGAATTCCCGTTCCGCCTCATGCCTGTCCCAGGGCCGCGGGCGCGGCGCCCCGGCCTCGACGCACGCCCAACAGAACGAGCGTGAGGGCGTACGGCAGCAGCAGAAAGAGCTGATAGGGAAGTTGCCATCCCATCGCCTGGAAGAAGAACTGAAGCGCGCTCGCCACGCCGAACAGGACTGCCGCAAGGCCCACGCCGACAGGGTGCCAGCGGCCGAGGACCACAATAGCGATGGCGATGAAGCCGCGACCAGCCGACATGCCTTCCGCAAAAGTTCCTGATTGAGCGAGCACCAGGGAGGCCCCGCTGGCGCCCCCGAGCATGCCGCCGAACAGGACGGCGCCCAGCCGTAGCCGGCGCTCGCGTATCCCGACCGTGCGCGCCGCCTCGGGAGCCTCGCCCACGGCACGAAGGGCCAGCCCCATGTGCGTGCGATACAGGAACCACCAGAGCGCCGGGACGAGGAGATACGCCGCGTACGTGAACGCTGGTTGAGCGAAGAGCGCTCGCCCGACGAGCGGTATGTCGGACAACACGGGAATCGGCAGCGGCGCGACCGTGGGAATGGTCAAGGCCGCACCCGTCGCGCCGTACGCCGTGCGATACACCGTTCCGGTGATGCCGGTCGCCAGCAGTGTCACCGCCGTGCCCACGATGATCTGGTCCGCCCGCGCGCCAAGCGCGAATGCGGCAAACACGGCGGCCGTTGCCACGCCGGCGAGCACCCCCGCGGCGATGCCCCCAACCGCTCCCGCACTTGCACCGACCAGCGCCCCAAAGGCTCCAGCGAGAATGATTCCCTCGAGGCCAATGTTGATCACACCGGCGCGCTCCACGACCGTTTCACCGAGAGCGGCGAGCGCGAGCGGCGTCGCCGTGCGCACCGATGCTTCCAGAAGTGCGTCGAGGTTGGCGATCACGCGATGCTCGGAGTGGGCGAAGGGGTGACCTTCGGTGCTTCACGCGCGGCGTCAGGGGGCCCGCCACCGGAATCGTTAGGTAGTCGCCGAGACGCGGCCCAGCGGTCCGCGAGGACAACCGCCAACACGAGAACCGCCTCGATGGCCGTCACGACGACCGAGGGAATGCCCGCGTCGCGCTGCATGGCGAGCGCCCCAGACTCGAGTGCCCCAAACAGAATCGCCGACGGGACGATCGCCAACGGATCGAGGCGCCCCAGCAGCGCGACGACGATGGCGGTGTAGCCATAGCCCGGCGACAGGCTCTCGTACAGTGCGAAGGTCACTCCGGAGACCTCGACCGCGCCGGCCAGGCCCGCGAGGCCGCCGCCCACGAGGAACGCCAACCCCGCGACGCGAGCCGCATCGATGCGCCCGGCGATCGTCGCCGCATCGGGATTGGCTCCCACCGCGCGCAGGCGAAAGCCGGCTGCGGTCGATCGTAGCCACCACCACAACGCCGGCGCGACGAGGAGTGCAATGGCGAAGCCGGCATGCAGACGAGTCCCCGGAACGATGCGCGGCAGGCGGGCCGCGTCGACGATCGGTGCGCTCTGCGGATAGATGCCTAACGGCTCCTGGAGTGGGCCATGGACGAGCACCCCGACCAGATGCAACGCCACGAAGTTGAGCATGATGGTCGAGATGACCTCGAGCACGCCCCGCCGGCGACGGAGCCCCTCCGCGATCGACGCCCACAGCGTTCCGGCCAGCACTCCCGCGGCCAGTACCATGGGAACGAGCAGGAGCCGTGGCATGTCGGCGAGGAGAACACTCACCCCCGTGGCAGCCGCCGCCCCGGCAAGGAGCTGCCCCTCGGCGCCGATGTTCCAGATGCCAGCCCGGAAAGCGAGCGCGACCCCAAGCCCTGCCAGCAATAATGGCGTGGCGCGCACCAGCGTGGCCGATGCGAAGGCATGCGTGCTGCCGAAGGACCCCCGCCAGAGTGCAACGAGGGCGCGCTCCGCGTCATAGCCGGCGAGATGCAGAACGCCGGCGAGCAGGACGAGCGAAAGTGAGAGGACCGCGAGGGGGAGCGCGACGCTGGACCAGCCCGCGCGATGGATCCGCGACACGCCGCAATTCTAACGCGCGCGGGCGCGCCGCCGCACCCCCACGGCCACACCGCGGGCGGGCTCGGCAGAGCCTCGCCCGCGAGCGGGAATCACCAGCGATCGAATCTGGCCTAGTTCTGATGCCCGTTGGCCGAGATCGCAATCTTGCGAGCACGGGCCGTGGCGGCCTTCGGAATGTGGATGGTGACGACCCCCCGATCGAACGAAGCCTGAATGCGCTCGCTGTCGACCGTTTCGGGAAGGCGTACCACACGCTCGAATTCACCAAGCGTGCGCTCCGCCACGTAGATCTTGTCCTGATCGCCGTATTCGGCGCTGGCGCGCGTGCCGCGAATCGTCAACGCGCCCTGGTCGAACGTGAGGTCGATCGCGTCATGAGAGACACCAGGCACATCGAGCGTCACGATGAACGCATCAGCGCGCTCGACGACATCCATTGCGGGCAGCCAGGTGCCAGCGCTTCCGAAATTGCGCGTGAACACCCGGTCGAGCTCCCGATTCATGGACAGTACGCGATCGAGTGTCGGAACGAGAGTGCGAACGGTCATCATAGTAGCTCCTTCTACAAGTGCGCTCCGCGATGTTGCGGAGGTCGTCATGCGTATGCACGGCGAGCCCGTTCCCGCCGCGTCGCCGCGACTGGAAGCAGCCGACATGCCGATCGATTCGGCCAACGTGGCAACCTCCGGGGCGGGGAGGGCGATCGTTCCGGCAGCGGATCTGCCACGATGACGAGCTCTAGGCCGTGACCTCGCGACGCCGCGCCAGGCTGCGGATAGCCAGAATGCCGGCGACGGGTCCAAGCGCGAGCATCCCGAACGCGGCGGCCCATCCCGACCGCTCGACGATGGGAGGAACCAGCTGAATCGATACCAGTGTGAGCAAGAACCCGAGGCAGGTCTGCGTCGTAAGCGCGGTCCCCACCGCGTGAGGAGGCACGGCCTCGGTCACGAGCGCGCTGAATTGGGCGCTGTCGGCGATCACGAAAAAGCTCCAGACCGCGACCATCGCCGCGGTGAGGCGCAGGTCCAGCCCAAAGAATACCCCTGCCAGGAGCGCACAGCTTCCGCTGAGGGCGAGCGCGATCGTGATCACGCGCTCGCGCCCCCGACGGTCGGCCGCCACTCCACCCCACACGCATCCGAGCGCACCGAAGGCGATGACAAGGAAAGCGGTCAACGCAACGGCGCGCTCGTTGGCCGGCTCGCGGGAGGCCGCCGTGCTGGCGGCAAGAAAGGCAGGGATCCAGGCCCAAAACGAATACAGCTCGAACATGTGGCCGAGGTACCCGCCTGTCGCGAGGCGCCAGCGAGGGGTGCGAAGGACGGTCCCGACGAGCCCCCACGAGAACGGCCGCGCGGCGAAGGGATACGGGCCGTCGCGATAGGCGATCACGATAATGGCGGCGCCGGAAACCGCCAACAGGGAGGAACCGGCAATCACCGGCACCAGATCGCCCCAGGCGAACGACTTCACGAGAAAGGGCGTTGCTTTCCCGATCGTCAGCGCGCCGACGATAATGCCAATCGCGAGCCCACGCCGTGAGCGGAACCACGTTGCCGCCATCTTCATCGCCGGGGGATAGACCCCGGCGAGGAACAGCCCAGTGAGGAAGCGTGACGCCAGCGCAATGGCGAAGCGGTCGCTGACCAGCAGGACTCCGTTCGCGATCGCGCCTAACGTGGCGCAGCTGGCGACATAGTAACGCGATGGTACTAAATCAGCGAGATTCAGCACCGCCGCCAGCGCCGTGCCAACGACGAACCCCAGCTGCACGATCGCGGTGAGCCAGCCGACCTGACCCGCATCCAGCGACCAGCGCTCCTGCAGCAGAGGCGAGACCGCGGTGCCCGCGAACCAGAGCGACATCGCCAGCAACTCGGCGAGCGCGAGAAGACCCAGAGCGCGCCAGCGACGTGGATGCGAGTCCTCGATCACGTCACGCGCCGAGCATCGCACGACCAATCCGGTCGGGGTCGAGCGGGATCTCGTGAACACGGCCTCCATACGCGACGATCACGCGGTCGGCGAGCGCCAGCAGCTCGTCGAGATCGCTCGCATGGACGACGACCGCCGCCCCGGCATCGCGCGCGCGCTTGAGGCGCTCGCGAATCGCCGCCGCCGCACGAGCATCGAGCCCCTGCGTGGGATTCTCGACGACGACCAGCTGGGGGTCGCCATCGAGCTCTCTCGCCAATACCAGTTTCTGCTGATTGCCGCCGGACAAGGTGCGGACGGGCACCTCGACGCTGCCGGCACGTATCTCATGCTGGTCGACCAGCGCACGTGCGTGCTGGGTAGCATCCCGCCACCGGATACGCCCCCGGGCGCCTCCCGCGCCACGGAGCGCAACGTTCTCCGTCACCGTAAACGCCGGGATGAGCGCGTCGCGCTGCCGGTGTTCTGGAATGAAGGCGACGTCAGTGGGGATTCGGAGGGCGCCGGTCGTCGGCGCAAGTCGCCCCGCGAGCGCGAGGAGCAGCTCATGATGACCCGAGCCCTCGACGCCGGCGATCCCGAGTATCTCTCCTGCACGCACACCCATCGACGCGTTGCGGACACGCACGACCCCCTGGGCATCGCGGAGCTCGACCTCATCGAGCTCGGCGATCAGCGAACCGGGTTCTGTGGGTATCGATGCCGGTGGCTCTGCCACTCCTCCATCAGGGAACATTGCGCGGGCGAGGTCCGCGCCCGAGATCGCTCTGGCTGGCGTGGTGAGCACCGTGTGCCCGCGCCGGAGCACCGTTACCTCGTCAGCGATGGCAAGCGCTTCGCGAAGCTTATGGGTGACGAGCACCACGGCGCTTCCGCCGTCCGCAGCCCGACGCAGGAGGGTCATGAGCTCGAGTGCCTCGGCGGGCGCGAGGACCGCTGTCGGCTCATCGAGGATGAGCACTCGCGCTTCGCGCGCAAAGATCTTGAGCAGCTCCAGCTTCTGTTGTGCAGCCGGCGGAAGGTCGCCGACGCGCGCCTCGGGATCGATGCGGAGCGACGTGCGTCGAGCGAGTGCACGCACCTGCTCCGCGGCCTCCCGCGGGTGGTACCGCCCGCGACCGCCCAACGCCACGTTGTCGGTGACGGTCATCGCCGGCACGAGGGAGAAGTGCTGGTGCACCATGCCGACGCCATGAGCGATCGCATCGGCTGGCGAGCGAAGTCGCACGGCATGTCCGTCCAGCTCGACGACGCCGGCGTCCGGTCGGTCGAGGCCGTAGGCGATCCGCATGAGCGTCGTCTTGCCAGCTCCGTTTTCACCGAGCAAGGCGTGAACGGTTCCACGCGCCACCGTCAGCGATGCCCCATCGAGCGCCGTGACCGGTCCAAATCGCTTGACGATCGAGTGCAGGGAGAGGGCGTCCCGCGTCACAGTCCGGTCGGAGCCTCCAGAAACACCCAGGAGAGACCATACGTCGTGCCGACATGTTCGGCGAGCGCTCGGACGCCCAACGTCTCCGTGGCGTAGTGGCCGGCGTAGATGATCGTTAGGCCCGCTTCCTCGGCGTCGATCGCCGTCCAGTGGGGCCCTTCCCCCACGATCAGGGTGTCGATGCCCGAGCTCATCGCCTCGCGAAGCGTTTCCTGGCCAGCGCCGGCTCCAGTGCAGATCGCCCAGCGCCTGGTCACCTTTCCGTCGGTGTCGCCCGCGGTGCGCACCTCGTGTCGATGCGTCCTCGCGAATCGCGCTGCGCGATCGATCAGCTCGCTTGTCGGCATGTCGCATGTCCCGGCCACGCCAATGTCGATCGTCTTGTACCGCGCAAACCCTGCCGAGGGTTGGAGGCCGAGCTCGCGTGCAAGCAGGGCGTTGTTTCCCAGGTCGGGGTGCATATCGAGCGGCAGATGAGCGCTGTACACGGCGATGTCGTGCTCGAGCAGCAATCGAACGCGCCGGAGAAAAGCGCCGCGCAAGGGTTGCGTCCCGCTCCAGAACAGGCCGTGATGCACGATGAGCAGGTTCGCGGCCGCATCTGCAGCTGCGCGAATGGTGCGCTCGCGCGCATCGACGGCCGCAGCCACCTTGGTGATGGGCGACTCCGTCTCGACCTGAATCCCGTTGACCGCGCCAGCGAAATCGGGAATTTCGGCAACGCGCAGCGTGGCATCGAGGTGTTGCGCAACCTCGGCGATCGTGACCGCCTTCACGGGAGGCGTCCGACCGAATCGACGAATTCGATGCGCGGCGGCTGCAGCGCCCCGCTGATGATACGACGCTCGGTCGAGTCGACGCGGGCGAGCACGCCTGCGGGGACGCGATCCCGCCACGCCGGATTGAGCACGAACCGCGTCACGCCGGTGACGCTGCCGAGTCGCAGCACACCGGGACGGAAGCGTCCCTCCTTTACATCTCGGGCCACTGCAAGAAAGGCGTGCGGGAGATCGATGACGACGCTCCCGATGATGACGTCGGGCGCGACCGAGTTCTGGTCGACGTTCGCGCCGAAGACCGCGACGCCCTCGGATTCTCTGGCTGCCTGAAAAATCCCCAGTCCCGCGGCATCTGCATTCTGAAAGATGAAGTCGGTCCCTCGCCGAATCTGCGCGATGGCCTGCTCTTTCCCGGCGCTCGCATCCTCCCAGTTGCCGACGTACGACGTCAGCACGCGCACGCGTGCATTGACGGCGCGGGCCCCTGCTTCGAACGCGGCGAAGCTGCTGCGCACCGGCGGGATTTCCGTTCCCCCGATCGCTCCAATGACATTCGATCGTGTGAGCGATCCTGCCAGCACCCCCGCCACGTACGACGGATCCTCGAAGCCGAAGACCATCGGGGACACGTTAGGCGCCACTCGGCTCCCCGATGTCGTGATGAAGACGGTGCGCGGAAAGTCTGGCGCGACGCGCTCGGCGGCATCCTGGAACTCGAACCCATGGCCGAACACGAGCTGATATCCCTCGGACCCGTAGTGACGGAAGTTCTCCTCGAAGTCGGCGGGTGTCCGGGTCTGGATATGGCTCACGGCGGCGGCAAGCGAATCGCGGATGCGCATGAGGCCCTGATACGCTCCGCTGTTCCACGCCTGGTCGGAGATCGGGCCCGGGGTCAGCAGCGCGACCCTGAACGTGCTCGCCGGGTCGGAGGGCCGGGAGTCGCGAGAGGCCTCACTGCACGCGATGGTGAGCAGAAGTGGAATCGCGTGGACAACTGTGGAAAAGCGGCGGGGACGCGGGAGGAAAGCGGCCATAAGCGCTGATGGCGTCGTTGGATGCGTGGTGTGGAAAACGAACCGCGAGGCAGGGCTCGTAGCCCTGCCTCGCGTAGTATACGACGCGCGTGTTCGCGTGGTGAGATCAGCGCACGACCGCGACCGGCTGCTTCTCCTTCGAGGAGTGGTCCGATTGGCGTTGCGTCGCTTCGGAGACGTCCGCGATACGGACCGTCCCGTTGATGCGACCACCTTCCGCGACGGCGATGGATTTCGTGTTGATGTCTCCGACGATCGTCGATGTGGCCTGAATCTCGAGGCGCTCGGTGGCGCTGACTGTTCCCTGAACCTTGCCGCCGATCACCGCCTCGCGCGTGGCGATGTCACCCTTCACCTCGCCCTGGCGGCCGATGAGCACCTGGCGGCCGGCGCGAATCGAGCCTTCGACGCGTCCTTCGATCTTGATCACGCCTTCCGTCTCGATGTCACCGATCACGCGCATTCCGCTGGCGATGATCGAGAGCGTGCCTTCGCCGTTACCGCCGGTCTTCCCTTCGCCCGCCGACGTGGGCGTGTCCTTGAAGATCGCCATGAGTCATTCCTTCTTCTTGGTGATGAGCAGCATCGGATCCACGGCGGCGCCGCCTTGACGGACCTCGAAGTGAAGGTGCGGCGCCGTGGACTGACCAGTGTTTCCCGAGAGGGCGATCGCGCGGCCGGACGGAATTTTTTCCCCTTGTTTCACGAGAATCTGGCTCGCGTGGGCGTAGAGCGTTTCATAGCCATCGCGGTGCTCGAGTCTCACGAACTTGCCGTATTTCGCGTCGTCCCCCACTTCGACGACTGTCCCACCTCCAGCGGCACGAATGGGCGTACCTACGGGGACGGCAACGTCGAGACCGGGGTGTGGACCGCTGTAGTCGGTCGAGTCGGCGCTTCCGCGTGTCACGTATCCCTCGACTTCGAGCGGCCAGAGCGACGGAAGCGTCGGCGTCGCGGTGTCGGGTTTTGGCGGCGGCGGCGGTGCCGTGGTCGCGGCGGGCTCTTTGGCGGCAATGACGGGACCGCTGGCGCCCATCATCGTTTGGACCTGAAGAAAGCGGCGCTCCATTTCCGCGAGGCGGGCCTGAAGCGTGTCGAGCTGCTGCACTTCCTTCGTGAGCGTCGATACGCGACCGGTGAGGAACGGCACGCGGGCAGCTTGTGCGGCGAGATAGACCCAGCTAATGGTGCCCACGGTGAGCAGTGCGCCGCCGACGTACAGCGCGATCCGGAGGAGGCGGACTTGACGCTGCGTGAAGATGATGGTGCGGTTGGCGAGGCCGGACTCCCGTTGCACCTGGATGATCATCGATCCAGCGTGCGGCGTGTAGATGTTGCCGTAGCCTTGGCTTCTGGAGTGTGTTGGGTCCGTCATGTCATGTCGCGTCGTGAGCCGAGGATGAGGTCGAGCAGACGTTCGAGGTCATCGGCGGAGTAGAACGATATCGCGATACTGCCGCGATAGTCTCGCGACACTGTTATGGCGACGTCGGTCTGAAGCTGTTTGCGAAGCTGGTCCTCGAGGCGCTGAATCTCTGAGTAACTTCGATTCTGTGTCTTGACGATAGGGTGTCGCTTCTCGGGTCGAGCTCGTCGAGCGCGTGCCTCGAGGTCACGCACCGAGAGCCCTTTAGTGACGGCTTCTCGCGCAAGGTCGGTGATGGCTCGCTCGTCCTCGAAGGCGAGGAGCGCCCGAGCGTGTCCAAGTGTCAGATCGCCCTGCTGCACCATCATTCGCACGGCCGCGGGCAGTTGGAGTACCCGGAGGGTGTTGGCGATCGTGGTGCGATCCTTCCCGATTATCTCGGCCACACGCTGCTGGGTGAGCCCAAATTCCTCGATGAGGCGCTGGTAGCCTTCGGCCTCCTCCACGGCGTTCAGATCGGTGCGCTGAAGGTTCTCGACGAGCGCGAGAGTAAGGAGCGTGCGGTCATCGATCTCCCGCACAACGACTGGAATGTCAGTCCACCCGAGCTGAGTTGCAGCGCGTAGTCGGCGCTCGCCGGCAATCAGCTCGTACCCGCCGTCGGCGCCGGGCCGAACGACCACCGGCTGCAGGAGGCCATTGGCTTGGAGGCTGGCCTGCAGTTCCGCGAGATCCCCGGGTCGAAAGTCCTTTCGTGGTTGATAGGGGTTCGCCCGGATTTGCGCGATGGGGACGTGCTGAACTGCCCGGCGCTCCGCGCTCGTGGGCGTTGTGGTGCTGCTGGTGATGAGGGCCTCGAGCCCGCGGCCGAGTCGGCGTGGCTT
>JAICOJ010000146.1 GCA_025930755.1 Gemmatimonadaceae bacterium | reverse complement strand
TGCCTTGCCCTGCTCGAACAGGTCGCGCACGCGTGATGCGCCGACTCCCACGAACATCTCCACGAAGTCCGAGCCGGACATCGAGAAGAAGGGACGCGCGGCTTCACCGGCGACCGCCTTGGCGAGCAGCGTCTTGCCCGTGCCCGGTGGGCCGACGAGCAGCGCGCCCTTCGGCAGGCGTCCGCCGAGCTTGGTGAACTTCTGCGGGTCCTTGAGGAACTCGATGATCTCCTGGAGCTCGATCTTCGCCTCATCGGCACCGGCGACGTCGGCGAAGGTCACCTTGGGCGTGTCGCCGGTGAGCAGCTTCGCCTTCGACTTGCCGAACGAGAACGCCTTCGAGCCCCCCGCCTGCATCTGCTTGAAGATGAACAGCCAGATGCCGATGAAGAGGATGTACGGGAGGAAGTAGCCGAGCGTTCCTAGAATCGATGGGCGCGCGTCCTGTGCCTCGATCTCGACGTTCGCGGCGCGCAGCCGATCGACTTCCTTCTCGGAGTCCGCGACCGGGAGACGGACGTTGAAGCGAGACACCGAGCGCTTGTTCACGACGACCTTGTCGCGGAACTCGCCGGTGATCTGCTTGCCGGCCTGAATGTTCACCTTCGTGATGTTCCCGCGCGCCAGTTGCGTATCGTACTCCGAGTAGGAGATCGTCGGAGCGGGCTCGGAGCGGGCGCCGGAGAACTTGATGAAGGCGAAGGGGATGAGGATGATGAGGATCCAAAACGAGAGCGTCTTGGACACTCGCGTCCAGTTCATCTCACCCTTCGGCGGTGTATTGCGATCGGCCATTACTGCAAGCTCGCTATGTAAGGCAAGTGACGGAAGTTCTCGGCGTGATCCAGTCCGTATCCCACCAGGAACTCGTTCGGAGCATCGAAACCAACCAGCTTCACCGGGTACCGGAGGTGCGTGTCGACGTGTTTGTGCAATAGAGCGCAAATATCGAGCGAACGGGGACTTCGCACCGTGAGGAGGTCCATGAGGCGGCTCAGCGTCCGCCCCGAGTCGACGATGTCCTCCACGAGAAGAATGTGCTTGCCCTCCAGTTCGGTTTCCGGATCGTACACCAACCTCACGTTGCCGCTCGACTCCATCTGGTCGCCGTAGCTCGCGGCGACGAGAAAATCCACCTGCAGTGGGCGGTTCACGCTCCGGACGAGATCGCTCAGGAAGATGAAGCTCCCCTTGAGCAACCCCAGCACGAGGAGGTCCCCATCCGGATACCTGCGCGTAATCTCGCGGCCGAGCTCCCCGACTCGTTCGGCGATCTGCTCCGCGCTGTACACGATGCGACGAACGGGACGCCCATCCAGCCGTGGGTCAACGGTAGATATACTCACAGCGAAACGTGACGTTCGGTCGCCCGGACCGCGCGGGTGCCGCGAGAGCGCGGCGCACACCAGGAACCCACACTACCTCGTCTCCGGCAACGACCACCGGCCAATCCCGTCGACGCACTGCGTCGACGCCTGCATCCCGAAACAGCCCCTTGAGCCGCCGCGGCGCCGTCGCGCCTTCCGGGACCATCCGATCGCCCGGACGCCATGCCCGAACGCCAAGCGGTCGGTCAGTCCTCAGGTCTGCGGTCCAACGGTCTGTCTGCTCCGCCGTTCGAACGAACTGCCAGTCGCGCCAGATCGTGCCATGCGCGAGCGGTGTGACTTCGCGCGATCCAGCGTGAACCGGGACGCGCCGCACGAGAAGGCGGTCACGCTGTCGAACCACTTCGGCGCCTCCGCTGAGCTGAATTCGCCGGCCGGGCGCCCCTTGAATAGTAAACGATACGAGGCGTTCCGTTCCACGGCGATCGAGCGTAAGCCCATGTCGCGCAGCGACTGCCGGCCATAGCAGCGCGAGCGACTCGGCCCCCAGTCGAAGGAGACGGTCCCGCCCAACGACCAACGCGCCATCATGCGCCTCGAGACCGAGGTTCTCGTCGATCCAGACCTCGACCTCCGCTCGCAACGTCGCCGCGCTCCGCGACAGGGCCAGCAATTCTCGCGGGAGTGTCGGACGAACGCGCACGAGCGCCGGGAGCAGGTCCATCCGCACGCGGTTGCGAAGATGCTCGCGCGAACGGTTGGTGGGATCCTCCAGGAACGACACTGACCAGCTCTGCGCGCATGCCGCGATGGTCTCTCGCGTCAGCGCAACGAAAGGGCGGCCGATCGACGAAGGTGCGAGAAGCCCCGCCAATCCGCGCGCAGCGGCGCCTCGCATCGCGCGCATGAGCACGGTTTCGAGGTGGTCGTCGAGCGTGTGAGCGGTGACGATTCGGGCTCCGAGCTCCCCGGCGACCGCGCCGAGAAATTCCATGCGCTGCGTGCGCCACTCGGCTTCGGTGGTCGCTGGGCTGAGACTTACCCCCGCCCGAATGGGGAAGCCCAGCGCACGCGCGCGCTCCCGAACGAGAGCCGCGGCGCTGGTTGCCGCGGGTCCGGTTCCGTGATCGAACGTGGCGACGGCAGCGACGCTCCCCGGCGCGACGCGCGCACTCGCCTCGAGGAGCACCATCGAGTCGCGCCCGCCAGACACGGCGACGACGAGCGGACCTCCGCGCGCCACCTCCGCACGCACCGCGCGGGTGACGAGCGCAGTCGGACTCGCCCTCCTCGGCCGCTGCGACGGTCGTGGGCGCCTCGGCCTCCCCCTTGCTACCATGAATCGGTACATTTCCGGCTCCCACTCTCGCGCAGAGGAAAGCTGTGGAGACGCACGGACCGCTCGCAGTGATCTGGGTCGCCGCCGGACTGATCGCGTTCTACATCGCGCTGATCTGGATCAACTCACTGCTGGGCCTGTTCCTGACGCCATTGTTCATCATCCCGCTCACATGGCTGCAGGACAAGCTGAAGAAGCGCAAAGCCAGGAAAAGTCAGAAGCGGTGATCTGAAGCGTATTCCGCGATCGGTTCTCCCGGCAGGCCTCCGAGCCTGTCGGGATTCATTTTTTTCGCAGATCGACGTCTGACGACGCTGCCGCTGCCGCAGCTCATGACCCTACCGCCCCGTTGGTCGTCTTCCAGGGAGTACCCCTGCACCAGGAGACCGACCATGGGACTGCTCGTCCTTTTGGTTCTCGCTGCCGCGGTCCTGCTCTGGATCGTCGCCGCGTACAACGGATTGATCAGCCTCAGGAATCAGGTCGCGAATGGCTGGAAGCAGATCGACGTCCAGCTGAAGCGCCGTCACGACCTCATTCCGAACCTCGTGGACACCGTCAAGGGTGCGATGCAGTTCGAGCGCGAGACGCTCCAGGCGGTCGTCGAGGCGCGCAACCAGGCGATCTCGATCGAGCGCGGCGGCGCCAGCGTCGCGGCGACGGCGCACGCGGAATCGCAGCTCTCGGCGGCGCTGGGCCGGCTGTTCGCCGTCGTCGAGGCGTATCCGCAGCTCAAGGCTACCGGAAACGTGAGCCAGCTGCAGGAAGAGCTGACGTCGACCGAAAACCGCATCGCCTTTGCCCGCCAGCACTACAACGACGTCTCCACGCAATACAACACGAAGCAGCAGCAGTTTCCGACGAACCTCGTCGCGGGCCTGGCGAAGGCGACGCCGGCCGAGCTGTGGGAGATCACGGATGCCGCCGAGCGGGCGGTTCCCAGGGTGGATCTGTCGGCGCGACCCGGAGTGCGGGCGTGAAGAGTCAACGGCGCTGGACAGGCGCTGAAAGCGCTGGACAAGCGCTGAGGGCGCTGGGGAAACGGTAGCGCGTTCCCGCCCTTTTCCAGCGCTACTCCAGCGCCTTATGTCCAACGATCTCTTTTCCCAGCAGCAATCCAACCGCAGCCGCTCGAATTGGCTCATCTTCGGCTTCGTGCTGTTCTTCGCGTGGCTGGGTTTCGGTGGCGACCTCATCCTCCTCGGCATGAATCGCGGCGCGCCTGCGGATCCCGGAGGGCACTTCCCGGTCCTCGGGATTACGCTCACCGCATACGCGGTCATTACCGCACTCTGGGCGTGGAAGGCAGGCTCTGAGGCCATCCTGCGGTCTACGGGAGCGCGGCGAATAGAGCGACCCGAGACCGACGAGCAGCGACTGCTCATCAACGTGGTCGAGGAGATGTGCGTCGCGGCAGGACTGGCGCGGCCGTCCATCTGGATCATCGCCGAGGGGGACCCGAATGCGCTCGCCACCGGACGGGACGAGCGAACCGCGGCGATCGCCGTCACGCAGGGATTGCTCGATGTCTGCACGCGCGACGAGCTGCAGGCGGTCGTCGCACACGAGCTCGCGCACATCAAGAACTATGACACCCGCCTCATGACGCTGCTCGCGGCGATGGTGGGAGCCATCACCCTCGTGTCCGACTACATGCATCGCCTGCTCTTCCAGCGCGAGATGACACGCGCCATGGGCGGCGTCGTGCAGCGCGCGCGCAAGAAGGACGGAGGCGTGTTGGTGATCCTGCTGCTCGCTCTTTGGCTGGTCAGCTGGATGCTCGCCCCGCTCATCTCGCGGTTGATGGCATTGGGTGTCAGCCGGAAGCGTGAGCTCCTGGCCGACGCCATGAGCGCGCAATTCACCCGCAACCCGATGGCGCTCGCGACCGCCCTCGAGAAGATCGAGCGGGCCGCGGCCCCCACGCGGTGCATCACGCGGGGCGCCGCCCACCTCTGCATCGCCGACCCGTTAGGCCGTCAGGTCAATCGCCGCGAAGGGCGGCTTGCCGACCTCTGGGGAACGCACCCGCCGATGACCGTGCGCGTCTCGCGCCTCCGCGGCATGGCGTTCCGTGACCAGAAGCGCGCTCGTCAGGCGTCGGGCGAAATGGCACAGCTCGCCTGAGCTCACTCACCCGCCCGGAACAGACGGAACGCCCGTTACGATTCGTGTGCGCCCGAGGCCGCCGTCTCGGTCGAGGGGGCCGCATCCATCCGCCGCGGGATCCGCGCCGTGAACGTGCTGCCCTCACCGAGGCGACTCGCCACGGTGAGGTCACCACCCAGCAGCCGGGCGAGGCGTCGCGCCACACTCAATCCGATGCCCGTCCCCGCGACGCGGCGCGACGCCTTGTTCTCGACCTGCCAGAACGGATCGAAGATCCGCTCATGGTGCTGCGCCGGGATACCGATCCCGGTGTCGCGCACCTCGAAGCGCACGTCCCCGTTGTCCACTCGGGCCGTCAGCACGATCTCGCCCTGATCGGTGAACTTGACGGCATTCGACAACAGGTTGAGCAGAATGTGGCGAACCTTCCCGACGTCGGTCTCGAGTGTCACCGGCTCCGGCGGCGCGTCCACGCGGAGATTGAGCCGGCGCTCCTCCGCGAGCGGTGCGATCACCGACGCCGCTTCCGCAACGACCGCCGACAGCTGCGCCGAGCCGGCCCGCAACTCCTCGCGACCGGTCTCCAGGCGTGAGAACGCGAGCACCTCATCGATCAGATGCAGCAGATGATGCGCGGCATTGCGAACGCGCTCGACTTGCTGCCGCCCGGAATCCGGAATGGGGGCAGGAACGCCCATGAGCAGCAGCTCGGCATACCCAATGATCGCATTGAGCGGCGTTCGCAGCTCGTGCGACATCACCCCGAGGAAATCCGTCTTCGCGTGGTTGGCGACCTGCGCGTCCTGATACAGCCGCGCGTTGTCCACGGCAAGACCGGCGCGGCGCGCGAACTCCTCCGCCAGCGCGAGGTCCTGCGTGCCGTATCGTCGGTCCTCGCTCTCGATGATGAGGGCGATGGCGCCACGCGTTCGTCCACGCGCGAAGAGCGGAACGACGATGAGCGACTTCGGACGCAAGCCGCCGAGGAAGTCGTAGGGCTCGGTGCGCAAATGCTCGCCGGAAATGCGCGGGAAATCCGCTGAGGTGCGCGGCGACATTCCCGGACGCGGGGGTCGAACGGGTGGAGGGTACTCGGGAAAGAGATCCGACATTCCCGTGCGCAGCGCGCGCACGACCGGATGGTGAAGCGCCGTGGGCTCGGGTGCCGCACGAAGGGCCGCGTCGATCGCGTCGGTGCGCGATGCATCGCGGTGGACGGCCGCCACGCGGCGAACTTCGCCCGCCTGGCCGATGACATCGATGATGCAGGCGTCCGCCAGGAACGGGACCGCGAGCTTCGCGATCGTCGGAAGCGTGTCCTCGTAATCGAGCGAGGCAGCCAGAATACTGCTCGCCTCGGCGAGAAAGCGCAGTGACTCTTCCGAGCGGCGCTGCTCCGTCACGTCGTAGACCGTGGCTACCGCCGCGATGATGCGTCCGTCGCGGTCGAGGATCGGCGTGGAGCTCACTGTCACGAAGCCGCGAGTACCATCCCCGCGAGCGACGCGAAATGGCTCGCCGACGACCCGCTCTCCGTGCAGAATCGAGCGCGCGAGCGGAAATTCCTCGGGCAGAAGCTGCACACCACTCGGTGAGGCGAACTGCCACTCTGCGTAGGCGGCAATGTTCGGTGAGGCCACGAACGGGCGCCGCAGGATGTGCTCGAGCTGCTCGTTCCCTCGCACCAGCCGTCCCGACGGCGCTTCGGCGATGATCAGTCCCGCCGGCATCTGCTGAACGATCGTGTCGAGCCGCGCCCGTTCTTCGACGAGCTCGTCGAGGGCCCGCTGCGCTTCGCGGCGAGCGCTCTGCGACTCGTCGTAGAGTCGCGCCCGTTCCAGCGCCAGCGCGCACTTGGCGGCCAGACCCTGAATGAATGCGCGCTCGTCGTTGCTGAACTCGTGCTCCTCTCGAAAGCTCAGGCCAATGGCGCCCAGCGGCCGGCCCTCGACCATGAGGGGGACCGCCGCGAGAGCCTTCGTTCCCGTCGTTCGGCGCTCCTCGACGAGGTGCGGATATCGGGCGGCGAGCGTGCGATCGTCGCCGACCAGAACCGAGGTTCGATCGCGCACGGCTTCGCTGAGCGGAAACGGCCCGTCGAGCGGCATGTGTTGCCACCGGTCGAGGACGTCCGCGGGATAGCCGATGGCCCGCACGCGCTCGAGCCTCGTCCCGTCGCTCGAGAGCAGGACCATCGACCCGGCGTATGCCCCTAGCACCGTGATCCCCTTGTCGACGATGATGGCGGCGACGTCGGCGGTGGTGAGCGCACTCGACAGCGCCGACGTCACCTCGTGCGACGCGTGCACCCGCGCGGCCGCCCGCTCGGCATGCGCAGCGCGCTGCTGAAGATCATGCAGCTCGGACTCGAGGCGTTCCGCCCGGTGCTGCAGCTCCGCGACACGCGCCTCGGCCGACGCAGCCTGCATCGCGACAGTCTCCGCACGCTGCTCCGCGTCCGCTACGCGCTCGCGCTCGTGATCGATCGCGACCGCCGCCTGCTCGCGGACGCGGACGCTGGTCAAAATCCACGAGACCTGGCGCGCGTATAGCGCGGCCACGCGCTCCTGCCGTGCCGACAGCTGAAGGGGCCTGCGGAACAGCGCCGCGATCACACCGATCGCGGACCCGTCCGGCGCCCGTATCGGCACGATGTGGAGTCCGCGCACGCCTGCGGCGCGCACAAGAGGCTGTGGGGTGAACGCCGCTTCGATCTCGGCATCGCCTACCGCGACTGGAGCGCGGAGCGCGTCGGCCCAGGGGTGCGCGCTGGCCGGCAAGCGCTCCAGCAGCCGCGCGTGCTCGGGAGCCAGGCCGGCGGAGGCGATCAGCGTGAGCGTGTCGCCCGGATCGACTCGGAGAAGAAGGGCCTTGTCGGCGTCCTCCAGGGCGGCCAGCGCGGCCAGCAGCTCGCCCAGCAGGGGTTGCACCTCGTCGGACGCACGAAGCTGGCGCAACAGCGATTCAGCGCCGTCTCCCGAGGAGACGTCGTCCGTGGCGTCCGTCGTGGCTGTGTCGTGCCGTGCCTCTTCGGTCATGGCCGTCGGGTGGGTGACGCGGCGGCTCGTCGATGCACGCCAAGACACGACGATACGCGGGTGTACGGCGCAACCCCTTCGCGCGAACGGCGCCGCGCCACACCCAAAACGTATCGGGCTACCCCCGGCGCGTAAACGGCCCGGGCCAGCGCGGCGCAACGCCGTGGGCCCCCAAATCGTCTTGCGGGAATGAAGGCATACCTGCCCACGCTCATATTCGCCCTGGTGTGCGCCGCATCACCGGCTGGCGGCCAGGCGGCCAGCGGCGAAGTGTATCGAGACATCGGCAATACGCTCATGCAGCGCGGCCGGCCCGCTGACGCCGCGAAGAGTTACGCGGAAGCGCTGCGGCTTCGTCCCGATCTGCACGACGCGCGACGCGGTCTCGGCATGGCCTTCATGAAGATGAAGCGCCATGACGCCGCCGAACGGGAGTTCCGCAACCTCGTAGCGCTGCGACCGCGGGACGCAGGCGCGCACTACTATCTCGGAGTGGCGCTCTATGCGCGCGGGGCGCACGAGGAAGCATTGGCCTCCTATCGCGAAGCGCTGCGCCTGCAGCCCGGACACGCCGAGGCGCGGCTCGCGGTCGTCATGGTGCTGACGGATCTCGGACGCAGTGGGGAGGCTATCGCCGCCCTGTCGGAGACACCACGCGCCGGCGAGCCGGCATGGGTCACGCTGAGCAGGCGCGCCCGCGCCGCCCACATCGCGGGACGCCATGCCGAGGCCGTGCTGTTCTGGTCGCAGACGCTCGAATCCTACCCAGGGTATTTCGTCACTCGCGGCGCGGAACGCCTGCTGTGGAACGCGAGCGTCGCGGAGGTCACGGCGCGAAAGCCGGTCACCGCCG
>JAICOJ010000059.1 GCA_025930755.1 Gemmatimonadaceae bacterium | reverse complement strand
TCGATCGCGACCGCCGGGTATGCGGGTGGCGCCATCACGTTAGGCATCCAGCTCAGTCGTGGCGGCTTCGCGATCCAGCCGTTCGCGCGCGGGCAGGTGGGCTCGATCGATAGCGGCGGCGAAACGGCGCGGGCGCGAGGGCTCGCTGGGGGACTCACCATCGCGGCGGGGTTTTAATGAGAAGCAGAAGCGTGCGTGCGGCACTCGCGATCGTCGTGGCGGCCATCGCCTGCGTGGATGATTCGCCGATCGCCGTCGTCGACAACACCGACGTGCGCCTCTCGATCCACGCGCAGGTGATCGGGTCGCCCTTCAGCCACGTCGTCGAGATCGACGTCTCGTATCTCGCCACCAACGGCGTGCTGAATCCGCTTCCGGTCGTGCCGAGACGCGTGGGAGTCAATCCCGGCACGACGCGACAGCAACCGGTGTCTGTCAACGTCATGCCGTGCCTCTCCGATCCGGAGCGCGTAGGTGCGGCGGACGGAGGATGTCGGCTGCACGTGAAGCTCCGCCTCCTCGACAGCACGGGCGCGGTGACGGACAGCTCCATCGTCGAGCCGGCGGAGTCGGTGCAACCGGGTGAGACAGTGGAGATTCCGGGGACGTCGCTCTCGGGGTGCGGTCCCGTCGTTCCTCAGCCGGCCGGCACACTCCTCGAGCCCATCGTCCCCGAGCCAGGAGGACTTCGGTCCCCCTCCTTCGCCGTGCCCGCCAATGTGCGTTTCACAAACGGAAGCTGTGACTCGGTGTTCGTTTACAATATCGACTTTACAGGTGCGCCTGTTTTGCGCGCGCGCCTGGGCCCCGGGCAGTCGCACGTCCAGGCGACCTGGGCGACGCATCTGTGGCTCGTTGCCAACGACGACGGGCGGTCGACGCTTCACCGGGTTCCGTCGAACCTTTCCGCAAGCGAAGAAGGAGTAGTCTACATCCCGCGCCGCGATGAGCCGCCCAGCACAGAACCCGCGGTAGCGTTCACCGCGGAGGGGCCGCCCCAAGCGAGTGTCGGAGTCGGCCGAACGGGAGTGGTGCACGTGGCATTGCGTGACGCGCAGGGCGCTCCGATCATCGGGCAGACTGTCACCTGGAGCGTCGACAACGGTGAAGCCGTCGGCTTGTCCGCGGGGACGTCGATCACGACCGCGAGCGGAGCGACCGTGATCGTGCGTGGACGTCGGAGTGGCGTGTCGACGATCGTATCAGCCCGCGCGGCCGGACTCGACATACCCGTACCGGTCCTCACGTTCCCTCCGTGGATGAAAATCAGTGCCGGCGAGCAGCACACGTGCGGCCTGTTCTTCGACGGATCTCCATACTGCTGGGGGCGCAATGACGCCGGCGAGCTCGGGGTCCCACCGGGCGGCGAGACTTGTACATTCGGTACACAGGCGATTGCCTGCAGCCGGACGCCGGTGGCCGTCGCGGGCGGGTTGCGCTTCGGGTGGGTGACGGCGGGGGGCGATTTCACGTGCGGCAGGACCACCGACAATCGAGTGTATTGCTGGGGGGGCAATGGACTCGGGCAACTGGGCGAGCCGTCGGCTCCAGGGGCCTTTTCGCCACCGGTCGAGGTTTCCGGAAATCGCAGATTCCTCATGGTAGATGCTGGGTGGCGCCATAGCTGTGGAGTCATCACGGGCGAGGTGTACTGCTGGGGGCTGAACGACCGCGGACAGCTCGGCGTCGCGACGTCGCAGATCTGTGATGTTCCGACCGGTCCGGCTCCCTGTAGCCGGGCTCCGGTCCGTGTTCCCCTGCCCGCGCCCGCGCTGTACGTCGGGGCTGGCTTCTGGACCTCGTGCGCGATCCTCGAGACCAACGCGACGTATTGCTGGGGCGACAACGCCTTCGGAAATTTCGGCGATGGAACCACCACCAGCACGACGAGCCCCACCCCCGCGCTCAGCGGGCTACTGGCGCAGAAGGTGAGCGTGGGGTCGGTGCATACCTGCGCGATCGACCTCGACGGATCTGCGCACTGCGCTGGTGAGAATAGGACGGGCGCACTCGGCAACGGCACATTCACCACCAGCTTCGTGCCAGTACGCGTATCGGGTCCCGTCTTCAGAGAACTCGCCGCATCAGAAGAAAACAACATCTTCGCGCACACGTGCGGGATGACGGTGATCGGAGAGACCTACTGCTGGGGCGCGAACAACCAGGGCCAGCTGGGAACGGTCGCAACGGAGCAGTGCAGCGCTGGCTCGTGCAGCAGCGTTCCGCTCCCGCTCACGGCCGTAGGACATACCGGCGACATTACCACGGGGCTTGCTTACACATGCGCTGCCAGCACCTCGAACGCCGCATACTGCTGGGGCAGCAACGTGTTCGGGAACCTGGGAGATGGAACCGTGACCAACCGCACGAGCCCCGTGCTCGTGGCGGATCCCGCGATACCATAGCGATCCCCGAGCCATGAGCCGCTTTCGTCGCGTACCTACCCGCAGATTGGTCCTCGCGCTCGTGTCGGCGCCGGCCATCGCGGCCGCGCAGCCATCACCGGACACGCGACCCACCGTCGCGGTGATGTACTTCAACAACGCCGCACTCGTGAGGCATGCGGAGTACCAGCCGTTGAGCAAGGGCATCGCCGATGTTCTGATCACGGAGCTGCAGTCGAACCCGGCCATTCGCGTGCTCGAGCGCGACGCGCTGCAACGGCTGCTCGAGGAGCAGAACCTCAGCAGCGACACCACCCGCGTCGATCAGGAGACCGCGGTTCGCATCGGCAGAATACTCGGCGCACGTCACATGATCTTCGGCGGCTTCCTGGTCGACATGCGAGGGCAGGTACGGATCGATGCACGGGCAGTCGATGTCGAGACCTCGCGCATCGAGTACGTCGCCAGCAAGACCGCGAAGGCCGATGATCTGCTGTCCGTGATCGGTGATCTCGCCGCCGAGCTGAACACTGGCATGAAGCTGCCTACGCTCTCGGAGCCATTGAGAGTCCCATCGCGGGCGCCGGTGAGAAGCGCGGCGAGCTACCGCGCGTTGATGCTGTACTCGCAGGGGCTGGCGGAAGAAGATCGTCGCAACAGCAACGCGGCTGCCGAGCTCTATCGCGCGGCGCTGGCGCAGTACCCGGATCTTCCCCAGGCGCGCAGGCGCTTGAACGCCATCGCGAACGCAGAGCCGTGAAGCCTGACGAGCTCGACCAGCGGGCCCGCGAAGCTCCGCGAGAGGGGCACGACGCTCGCACCAACGCGACGCCGCTCGCGCTACCCGACCAGGGCGTGTGGGATTCCAGCTCCCTCTCGACGGCCGGGGCGCAGCGGACGAGCGTGTGCCCTCACTGCGAAGCGCGGTACGGCCCCGAGCTCCGATTCTGCCCGGTTGACGGCGCGACGCTTCGACCGCTGGATGACGACACCAGCATCGTCGGCCGGATCGTAGCCGACCGGTACCAGGTGCTCGAGAAGCTCGGCGAAGGTGGGATGGGCCAGGTGTATCTCGCCGAGCATGTGCGCATGGGCCGGCGCTGCGCGCTCAAGGTCATCAACCCGCGCCTCGTGTCCGATACGGGCGCCATCGCCCGATTCGATCGCGAGGCCTCGAGCGCGAGCCGGATCGCTCACCCGAACGTCGCGGCAGTCTACGATTTCGGCGAGGCGAGCGATGGCGTCGTCTATCTCGCCATGGAGTACGTCGCGGGAGAATCGCTGAAGGCGATTCTGGCGCGCGACGGTCCGCTTTCCCCCCGGCGTGCAGTGCGCATTGCCGAGCAGATCGCCGATGGCCTGACGGCGGCGCACGAGCTCGGCATCGTCCATCGCGATCTGAAGCCCGACAACATCATGATCGGCACCAACCGTGATGGGACCGACTGCGTGAAGGTCGTCGACTTCGGGATCGCGAAGGTGTTGCACCACGAGTCCGAGCGCCTGACGAGCACCGGCCTCGCGGTCGGCACTCCCCTCTACATGAGTCCGGAGCAGCTCGCCGCGGATCCGGTGGACGAGCGGAGCGACGTCTACTCCCTGGGGCTGTTGATTTTCGAGATGCTCACGGGAACGCTGCCATTTCCCACCACGCGCGACGCGACCTTCGCGCGACTCGTGCAGCCCCCGCGTACGCTCGCCGATACTCGTCCTGACGTCGCGTGGCCGTCACCGCTCGAGCGGGTGCTCGCGCGCGCCTTGTCGCGCGAGAAGGAGGAGCGCTACACGAGCGCCGAGGATGTCAAACATGACGTTCGGCAGGTAGTCGATGCGCATTGGCCGGAGCTGGCGGCGCCCGGGCAAGGGCGGCGGGACGCTCGTTCGCAGCCCCGCGTTCCGGGCAGGCGCCGGAGTCGAACGGCGCTCGCGGCTCTGTTTGGGGCGGCTGTGATCATCTCCATCGCGTGGCTTGCCGTTGGAGGGATCGAACGCGATCCCGTGCCGGCGCAGTCAGCCGAATCGGGCGGCACCGTTGGCGAGCCGGTCGAGCCACCCGGGGAGACTGCGGCTCCTCCCGCCGGCCTTCGCATCGTGGAGCGCTCTCCGCAGCGTAGCCCCCGAGGTCGCGAGGTGGCGCCTTCGTCCGCAGCGGGCGTCGTGGCACCGGATGCCGTCGACGCGACCGCGAAGCTCCGTCAGCTCGAAACATGGACGAATGCCTCCACCGGCGACGCTGCAAGCGCCCGGCGAGCACTCGCCGAGCTTCCCGATCTGTTGCCGCGCCTGACGAGCGCGGACGATACCGTGGCGGCGTACTACCATGCGGCGAACGCCCACCTCCTCCTCGACCAGCCTCGTGAGGCGTGCCATCTCCTCCTCCGGATCGAGGAGCAGGCGCAACGGCACCGCTACCTCGCCAGGGCCGTGGCCGCCTATCTCGCCGAGGGATCGCCGCTGGGATGTTCGGACTGAGGTCGCCACGGGTCGCTCCCACGCGATCGCTCGTCGCGAGAAACCAGGAGTCAGGAGTCAGGGGTCAGGGGTCAGGGGTGGAAAGGGGCCGCCGCGCTTCGCGCGAGCGGCCCTCATCAGATGAGCGAACGGCCGCGCATTCGCGCGGCCGTTCGCCTATCCACCCCTGACTCCTGACTCCTGACTCCTGACCCCTGCCCCTCGCTCCTTCAGTTGTCCGCATACACCTGGGCGGCGAAGGGTGCCCCGCCGCCGGCATTGTCGAGCGCGATCCCGGTCCGGACGACACCGGCGGTGAGGGCGAGCGTTCCGCTGTCGACGGCGACCGTCTTGGATCCGGCCGGCGTGATGCGCACGCGGTAGCTCCCCGCGGGTACGCTGAGATACGGCGAAACGCCCCGGAAGGGCACGCCCGCCAACGTCGGCGCGACGCCGGCAAGGTCCGCGTTAGGCGCCGTCACGTACATGTCGACGTTGCCGGCCGTCGGCGCGCCGTGAACGAGACGCACTCGTACGTTGCCGGCAGCCGGTGTGGTGTTCGTGTCCGTGAGCACGAGCGGCGAAATGCTGGCCACGCGGCCAGCGGCCACCACCGTGTAGTCGACGCCCGCGCCGACGGTGAGGTTCGCGTCGATGACGGTCGTCGTCGTTCCGGCGGCGCGCACCTGGACGTTGCGAGCTCCGGGGGGAACCTCGAGATAGCTGGTGGTGGACCGGTAGGCGAGGTTGGCCGCCACGCGCTGACCATCCACGTAGATATCGACGGCGGGCGCATCGGGCGACGCGTGAATCGCGCGCAGGCGCGCGACCGGATCGGGGGAGGTCGCGTCGTCATCGTCGCATGCGCCCAGCGACAGGGCCATGGTCGCGACGATCGCAAAAGATCGGGATATCGAGAGCATTTCCGTTCCTCGTGAGTGTGGGTTCGGGTCGTGACCGCGCGCGCGGCGCGAAGGTGCCGCGCACGCGAGACTGTCGAGTGTTACCGGCCGGCGGGCATGGGGGCCGGCTTGGGGAGCAGAACCGTGTCGATCACGTGAATCACGCCATTCGACGCGCCGACGTCCGCGCCGACGACCTCGGCACCGTTGACGTAGACCTTTCCGCCGCGCACGACGACGTCGAGTGGCTGCCCGTTGACGGTCGCGGGCCGCGCGCCATTCGACTTCAGGATGTCGCCCGCCATCACCTTGCCCGACACGACGTGGTAGGTGAGGATCGCCGTGAGCTTCTCACGGTCGGCCAGCAGGGCGTCCAGCGTTCCCGCCGGCAGCTTGGCGAAGGCGGCATCAGTGGGCGCGAACACGGTGAATGGTCCCGCCCCCTGCAGCGTCTCTACCAGCCCGGCTGCCTTCAGCGCGGCGACCAGGGTCGAGAAGTTCCCCGCGTCGATGGCCACCTGCGCGATCGTCTTCATGGGCGTTTTCTCCTTTGCGGTGTCCTGCTTCGCGGTGTGCTGCGCCGACGCGAGCGCCGGCCCGGCGAGCAGGGCCGCGACGGCGGCGGCGGCGTGAAGCATTCTGATTCTCATGATTCTCTCCGTTGGGGTCGATCGACTGTCGAACTCGTGTCCAGAAGAAGATGGCCCTGAGATGGTGGTCTGTCAAGGTGATGTCCAGAATTTTCCTTGACATTACTTCTACGCAACTGTAACTTGCTGTCATGAAAGAGCTTTCCAGAACCCCCGCCCAGCCACGCCACCCCATCGCCGTCGTCGCCGAGCGAACGGGCCTCTCGCAGGACGTGCTACGCATCTGGGAACGGCGCTACGGCGCTGTCCGCCCGCAGCGCGCGGCCGGGGGGAGGCGCCTCTACACCGATGCGGACATCGAGAGGCTCGGACTCTTGCACGCCGCCACGCGCGCCGGGCGAAGCATCGGGCAGGTGGCGCCGATGTCGACGGACGCCCTCCTGGCGCTGGTCGGCGAAGACGCCGAGGCGCGCGCCCGCAGCGTCCGCACGATGATCGGGACGTCCGACGCCGCCGCACTGGTGGAAACCGCGCTTGCGCTCACGCAATCGCTCAATGCCCCGGCACTGGACGAGCGGTTGCGGCGCGGAGCTGCGTTCGTCGGCCTGCCTGCGTTCGTCGAATCCGTCGCCGCACCGCTGTTGCGCCGCATTGGCGAGGAGTGGCACGCCGGGCGGCTCTCCCCGGCGCACGAGCACCTCGCATCGTCGGTGCTTCACGACATCATCGTCGAGACCATGCGCGCATTCCCGCGCCGGGACGGCGCCCGCGGCGTGCTGGTCGCCACGCCCGCGGGCGAGCGCCACTCCATCGGCGCGGCGCTCGTCGGAGCAGCCGCCGCCGTCGCCGGCTGGAACGTGCTCTATCTCGGTGCCGATCTCCCGGCGCTGGACATCGCGGACGCGGCGCGCGCCGCGGGCGTGCACATGGTGGCCGTCAGCATCGTGTACGTCGACGATCGCGACCGCGTGATGCGGGAAATGCGCGCGCTCAGATCACGGCTCGCGCCGGAGATCACGCTGGTCGCCGGCGGCGCGGGTGCCAGCGCGCTCGCCGCCGAGCTCCTGGCGATGGGCGTCCGCGTCGAGTCGGGAGTCCCCGGTCTGCTGTCGGAGCTTCGCGCCAGCTTCGGCGAAGGGAGTAGCTGAGATGAGCAAACGGCCGTGCGACAGCACGGCCGTTTGCCTTTCCTTCCCTGACCCCTGACTCCTGACTCCTGACTCCTGCCCTATTGCACCGCGTTGATCATGTCGAAGATCGGCAGATACATGGCGACGACCATGCCGCCGACGACCACGCCGAGGAACACGATCATCACCGGCTCGAGCAAGCTCAACAGTGCGCTGACGGCAGCGTCCACTTCCTCGTCGTAGAAGTCGGCGATCTTCGAAAGCATCTCGTCGAGACCACCGGTCTGCTCGCCGACGGCGATCATCGAGATGACCATCGGAGGGAACACCTCCGACTTCGCCAGCGGCGCCGCGATCGTGTCCCCACCGGCGATCGACGAGCGCGACTGCATGATCGCGTCGTGGATGACGCGATTCCCCGCCGTCTTCGCCGTGATCTCGAGCCCATCGAGAATCGAGACGCCTGACGAGATCAGGGTGCCCAACGTGCGGGTGAAGCGTGAGACGGCCGACTTGCGGATGACGTCGCCGAGTACGGGCAGCTTGAGCATCAATCGGTCGATGGCCAGCTTGCCGCTCGGCGTCGCGTAGTAGCGCTTCAGCATGAAGCCGCTGCCGAGCGCGGTGGCGAGGACCGCCCACCAGTAGCTCGTGAGAAACCGGGACATCCCGATGACGACACGGGTCGGCAGCGGCAGCGTGAGGTTCACCGACGCGAACATCTGCTCGAAGGTCGGAATGACGAACACGAGCAGGACGGTGATCGCGATCACCGCGACGCTGATGATGACGCCGGGATAGATCATCGCGCCCTTCACCTTGCGGACGAGGGCGTCGTTCTTCTCCATGAAGACGGCCAGTCGGCCCAGAATCGTGTCGAGAATACCGCCGGCCTCACCGGCCGCGACCATGTTCACGTAGAGCTCGCTGAACGCCTTCGGGTGCTTGCCGAGCGCATCGGCCACGGTGTGCCCCGACTCGACGTCGTAGACCACCTGGCGCGTCACTTCCTTGAGGGTCTTGTTCTCGCTCTGCTTCGACAGAATGTCGAGCGCCTGAACGAGCGGCAGACCGGCATTGATCATCGTCGCGAACTGACGCGTGAAGATGACGATGTCGCGTGTCTTGATCTTCCCGCCGCCCTTCTTTCTGCCGCGCTCCTCGTCGACCTTGACGACGATGAGCTTTTGACGCCGGAGCTGCGCGACGACGTCCTCGCGCGTGTTCGCATCCATCGTCGACGACTTGAGGTCGCCACTCAGGGTGCGGGCGGTGTATGCAAACGTGGGCATCGAGCCTCCTCTCTAGTCGTGCGTGCTGCGGCTATCGCCGGGCAGGGGACGCGGTTTTCGCGTTCGGCAGTCCGGGCTTCTGACCGCCCTTGCCGTCCACGGGATTCTCATCGCCGAGCGCGGGCTGCCCGATCATGCGCAGGAACTCGTTCGGGTCGCCGGAGACACGGAGGCATTCGTCCGCCGTGACTTCTCTCGACATGTACAGCTGGTACAGCGCGTCGTTCAGCGTCTGCATGCCGAACTTCTTGCCGGACTGCATCGACGAGTAGATCTGGTGGATCTTGTCCTCGCGGATGAGAGCGCGAATGGCGGCGGTGACGACGAGGATCTCGGCCGCCATCACGCGGCCGCGGCCCTTGGCGCGCGGAAGCAGCGTCTGCGTCACGATGCCCTCGAGCACGAACGCGAGCTGCGCGCGCACCTGCGATTGCTGGTGCGACGGGAATACGTCGATGATCCGGTTGATCGCCTCGGCCGCCGAGTTGGTATGGAGCGTCGCGAACGCGAGGTGACCGGTTTCGGCAATGGTGAGGGCGGCCTGGATGGTCTCCAGGTCGCGCATCTCACCGATGAGAATGACGTCGGGGTCTTCGCGCAGCGCGTACTTCAAGGCGTTGGCGAACGACTTGGTGTCGCTGCCGACCTCGCGCTGGTTCACGATGCACTGCTGGTGGCGGTGGATGAACTCGATCGGATCCTCGACCGTGATGATGTGGCCGCGGCGCTCGCGATTGATCTTGTCGAGCATGGCGGCGAGCGTGGTCGATTTACCGGAACCGGTGGGGCCGGTGACGAGCACCAGACCGCGCGGCTTCTCCGCCATCTTCGCCACGACGCCCTGGAGCCCGAGCTCCTCGAACGTGCGGATGTTGAAGGGGATTTGCCGGATCACCAGCGAGACGCATCCACGCTGCTTGAAGCAGTTGCCGCGGAATCGCGCCAGGTTCTGGATGCCGAACGAGAAGTCGAGCTCGTCCTCGGTCTCGAAGCGCTTCTTCTGGTTCTCGGTGAGGATCGAGTACGCCAGCGTCAGCGTGTCCTTCGGCGTGAGGACGTAGTCGACGTTCGAGTTCTGAATGTCCCCGTCGATGCGGAGCTTCGGACGCTCGCCCGCGGTGATGTGCAGGTCGGATGCATCCCGCTCGATCATTTCTTCGAGGAGGCTTCGGAGATTTACGCCCGCTGGGGCCGTTGATGGCGCCGTCATTTGACTAGGGGTCAGGAGTCAGGAGTCAGGGGTCAGGGGGTGTCAGGGAGCAGGATCGGGGTTCCCTCATTCCTGGAACCCCCTGATCCCTGACTCCTGACTCCTGACTCCTGGTTCATTAGGAACTCGTTTCTCGAACTACTTGCTCAACCGTCGTTATGCCCTTCAGAATCTTGAGAAGCCCGTCCATGCGCAGCGTGAGCATTCCATCCTGCACCGCCGCCTCCTTGAGCTCCTGCACACCCATGTTCTGCAGAATCAGCTTCCGCAGGCGCTGGGTCATTGCCATCACTTCGTAGATACCCTGACGGCCTTTCAGCCCGGAGCCGTTGCACGCGTCGCAACCCGTTCCCTTGAAGAAGGTCACGTCCCACAGCCGTGTATCGAGCGAGTATTCGTCGCTGAACGGCTTCGCGTGCTTGGTCGAGGTCTTCTTCGCATTTTCAACGGCTTCTTCCGTGAACTGCATCGAGCGGAACGTCGCGTCTTCGGGGATCTTGAGGGCGCGCATCTCGTCGGGGTCCGCTTGATAGTGCGTCTTGCAGTTGCTGCAGATACGACGCACGAGTCGCTGCGCGAGCACGAGATTGAGCGCCGAGGCGACGTTGAAGGGCTCGAGGCCCATGTCGAGCAGACGCGTCACCGTCTCCGGCGCCGAGTTCGTGTGCAGCGTGGACATGACGAGGTGGCCGGTGAGCGCCGCCTTGATGGCGATGCCGCCCGTCTCGAGATCGCGGATCTCGCCGACCATGATGATGTTCGGGTCCTGTCGAAGGAACGCCTTCAGCGCGGCCGCGAACGTCATCCCGATGTCGGTGCGGACCAGCACCTGGTTGATCCCGAACAGGTTGTACTCGACCGGATCCTCCGCCGTCATGATGTTGACGTCCATGGTGTTGACCTTGGACAGGGCGGAGTAGAGCGTCGTCGTCTTGCCTGATCCCGTCGGACCGGTGACGAGCACCATGCCGTACGGGTTCATCACGGCTTCCATCAGGTCCGCTTCGGCGCGGGGCTCGATGCCGAACTTCTCCAGCTCGAGCGTCAGGTTTCCCTTGTCGAGAATTCGGAGCACGATCTTCTCGCCGAACAGCGTCGGCAGCGTGCTGACGCGGAAGTCGATGACCTTCTTGCCGATCTTCAGCTTGATGCGGCCGTCCTGCGGCACGCGGCGCTCAGCGATGTTGAGCGACGCCATGATCTTGAAGCGGGAGACGAGCGCCGCGCGCAGCTTGAGCGGCGGCTTCATGATCTCCTGGAGCGCACCGTCGACGCGATAGCGAACGCGGAGCTCGTGCTCGAAGCACTCGAAGTGAATGTCCGACGCTCCCCGTCTCACCGCATCCGTCAGGATGCCGTTGATGAGCTTAACGACTGGCGCGTCATCGATCGCGGCGGCGAGCGCCGCCGCCGTCATCTCTTCTTCTTTTTCCTCGAGAACCTCGATGTCGCCTTCGGTCTCGCTGTCGATGTCCTTGAGCAGCGTCTGAAGGGCGGCGTCGGACGATTCGTAGTACTTCTCGACGGCGTTGCGGAGCGTGTACTCGCCCGCGATCACCGGGAAGATGTCGTAGCGCGTGATGAACTTGAGATCGTCGATGACGCCAAGATTCGTCGGGTCGGCCATCGCGACGGTGAGCGTCCGTCCATCGCGCTTGAGCGGGAGCACCAGGTGCTTCGTCGCGAGATCGGCCGGAATCAGCTTGGCGATGCGCGGATCGACCTCGAAGCGGGAGAGGTCCACGGCCGGCATGCGGAACTGCCGCGCCAGCATTTTGGTGATGTCCGTCTCCTGCACGTACCCGAGCTTGACGAGCGCGTAGCCCAACCGCGTGCCGTTCTGCTTGCCCTCGAGCAACGCCTTGTCCAGCTGCTCGCGCGAGATGAGCCCCTCTTTCAGGAGGAGATCGCCGAGGCGCATACCGGTCGCGGCTGCGGGAGCGGTCATTGACGGGAAGGCGGGTAATCGAGGGAGAGCCTGCGAACTGCGAACTGCGAACGCTCAGGGGGGCACGCGATCGTCGCGCGCCTCTCGTGGAGAGACGCGGCGCCGCGTGCTAACTCGTGCGCCTACGGGAGATGGACGCGGTGTGCCCGAAAACGTCACGTAGGGATCGAGCGTCCTCGCCATGGCTGGCCCCACCCCTTTGACGCGCTGAAAACCCTCGAGGGAACCGAAGGGACCGAGGGAGTCCCGGTCGGCGATTATCCGCTTGGCGAGGGTGGGTCCGATGCGTGGGAGACGGACCAGGGATTCGGCCGGGGCGGTATCGAGATCGAGTGAGGCTCGCGGGGTCGGGGGAATCGGGGTGCTCAAGGGTGGGAGTCCAGCGGTCCTTGCCTTCGATCCCCTGGATCCGCTTGACCCTCTCGATCCCTCAGATCGCCTCGACTCCCTCGCGGAGTCCACGGCCGCGATTTGCGCTCGCAGCGATGCACTTGCAACCCGAGCGTCGTCGAGTCGCGAGGCGCGATGGAAGCGCACGCCCGCGCCGAGGAGCGTGACAGCCGAAAAGAAACAGAGTGCGTTGCGCTCGGATGGAGTCACCCGCGAACGATGCGCTTTCGAGGGCGTGGCGACGTCATCCTGATGTGGCGTGGCGGATAATTGAGTTCTGCCTCAAGGCGTGCGGCGAGTGTAAGCGCCTAATCGTGAGCCTCACGTTTTCCTAACATCTCCGCCACCCTTCTTGACGTGCGCCTTACCGTGTGCTAGAGACTGTTGGCGGAAGCTAACGAATTTCTTACCGAATGGGCGACGCGTAAACTCAACCATCGCGACACATGCCTTTGGCCTCGGCCCGGTCGTGCGCCGTTCCTCGTCTCATTCGCGCGAATGGGCTGAGTGACGTGCGACCGAAACCACCCTTTCAGCCTCCATGACCGCCCGTCGCACGACGCCGAAGGACGAGTTGCCAAGCGCCTGACACTCGCGACTCCAGCGAGGGCCGTTCAGCATGTCACTGAGGATGGCCGATCACAGTGAAGCGCGTCGCGCTACCACGCCACCCCTTCTGCAGCCCCCAGCCGTGCTAACGGATTGTGTGGGCGTGGGAGAGCTCACACGCGAGCTAGACCCAAGGTTGGATGATCGTACGACAATCAGTCGCCGCGTGCTGCGTTGACAACGGCTTCGGGGCGGCTGCCACGGTATCGCGTTCCCAAGAGAGACGCCAGGAGGCAGTCAGCATGAGAGAATTCGCCAGGTTAGTTACCGCGTTACTAGCTGTCGCGATTGTGCCGGCAGCCTACGCACAGCAGCCCACCACCGTGTCGGGTCAGGTCACCGCAACCCTCGACGCGGCGCCGCTCGCCGGCGCGCAGGTGTCCATTTCTACTCTGCGTGTGGGTGCGACGACAGACGCTGAGGGCCGCTACAGCTTCACCGTTCCGGCGACTGCGACGGGTGAGGCCACGCTCACGGTCCGCCGACTCGGCTACGTGTCGCGCTCCGTGCAGATCTCCCTGACCGGGGCTCCGATCCGCCAGGACTTCGCACTCGAGGTCGGAGCCACCGCCCTCAGCGCGGTCGTCGTAACCGCTCTTGGAGTGGAGAGGGAGAGGAGCAGGCTCGGTACTGCCCAGCAGCAACTCAGTGCGGGCGAGGTCAACGACACCCGGGCTCAGAACCTCGTGCAGCAAATCCAAGGGAAGGTCTCAGGAGTTCAGATCACGTCACCCGGCACGCAGGGTGGCTCGGTCAACGTCATCATCCGCGGCCAGAACTCCATTACGCAAAACAACCAGCCGCTCTACATCGTCGATGGCGTGCCCATATCGAACGCCAACCGTGGCGGTGCACCATTCGTGGGCACCAACACCACGTACGATTACGGCAATGCGGTGAGCGACATCAACCCGGATGACATCGAGTCACTGACGGTGCTCAAGGGCCCAAACGCTGCGGCCATTTATGGCTCGCGCGCCGCCAACGGGGTGATTCTGATTACGACCAGAAAGGGTCGGAACACCGATGGGCGCATCCGCACCGAAATCAACATGAATGTGACGTTCGAGGATTTCTCGGTGTTCCCCGAGTTCCAGAACATGTACGGCCAGGGTTCGGGCGGTGAATTCGAGTGGCGTGACGGCAATTATGGCGGAGTCAACGACGGAACAGACGAGAGCTGGGGCCCGAGACTGGATGGACGCCTGATCTGCCAATTTACCAGCCCCGGAGCCGGGACTGATGACTGTCAGCCAACGCCATGGGTCGCGCATCCCGACAATGTCAGAGATTTCTTCCGGACCGGCTACACGGCCTCGACGACGGTGGGAGTGAGTGGTGGCGGGGAGCGAGCGTACGGCCGGCTCTCGGCGGGCGCCGACAACGTGACTGGCATGTTCCCCAACAACCTGTTCCAGCGGCGGAACGTTTCCCTCAGCGGCACGTTCAAGGCAAGCGAGCGTGTGTCCGTGGACGGGTCGTTCCACTACATCCGCAATTCCGGTCGCAACCGGACGGGTGTCGGCTACTCCGGTCGTAACCCGCTGCAGTCGATGTTCAACTGGTTCGGCCGACAGGTGGATATCAACGCCCTCAGAAATTACCACCCGGGCGGCGCCACCAATGGTGGTCCCGCCAACGCCGAGTACAACTGGAACTACAGCTATCACAACAACCCGTTCTGGCAACAGGAGAAGAACCCGCAGCTCGACGATCGTGATCGCCTGTTCGGGTCCGTGTCGCTGAATTATCAAGTGCTCGACGGAGTCCACGCGCAACTGCGGACCGGCTCTGATATCTATCGATTCGGCGTCCAGCAGCTGTATGGGGAGCGTTCGCAGGCGTACGGCGATTGGGCATATGCCGGCGCGTTCCGGTTCCTCAACGACTATCGGAACGACAACAATACCGACCTGACGCTCACTGCGAATCGTCGCCTGACAGACTGGTTGGAAACGAACGTTGTAGCCGGTGGCAATTTGCGGCGGGAGTACTTCAACTCCAACACCCAGCAGACGCCTGGGATCGTTGTACGCGAGGTGTACAACCCGTCCAACGCGGCCATTGCACCCACGGTGACACAGCAAATCCAGAGACGACGGGTGCAAGGCATATACGGGTCCGCCGCGTTCACCATCAATGGTTGGTGGACGGTCGAGGGGACGGCACGCAACGACTGGTCGTCGACGCTGCCGGCCGGGAAGAACTCGTATTTCTATCCGTCGGTCAACACGTCGGTCGTGCTCACGGACGCACTTCCCAATCTGCAAGGTCGGATTCTCACCTCGCTCAAGCTGCGCGCGGCGTCGGCGCGCGTGGGGAGCGACGCGCCGGTTTACGCCCTGGCACCCGTCTTCCTCGGCGAGTCGAACCGGTTCGCAAATCAGCCGCAGTACCGGCTCGACCCGACACTCGCCAATGCTGCTCTGAAGCCCGAGATTACGCGCTCGGACGAAATCGGCGCCGAGCTCGCGCTCCTCGACAGCCGTGTGACGCTCGATGCCAGCGTGTATCGGAAATCGACGCGCGATCAGATCTTCGATGTCGAGATATCTGGCGCGAGCGGCTTCGACCGGAAATGGATCAACGCGGGAGAGATCTCCAACAAGGGGCTCGAGGCGCTACTCAGCGTCAACGTGTTCCAGAACCCGAGGGGGTTCACCTGGACCACGACATTCAACTTTGCCAAGAATCGGAGCAAGGTTGTCGATCTCTCCCCTGGAGTCGATGCGATTCTGCTCGGGAGCGGCGGTTTCGGCGACGTCAGAGTCGAGGCGCGGAAGGGCGAACCTTATGGTGCAATCCGCGGCTACAGATTCCGGCGCAACGCGAACGGCGAACTTCTAATCGGGGATAACGGCCGGCCGCTCAGAGAGTCCAGCCTCTCGACACTCGGCAGCGTCCAACCAGACTGGACCGGGGGGTGGGCCAACCAGCTCAGCTTTGGCAACTTCTCGGTCAACACCCTGCTCGACATCAAGCGCGGGGGGGAGCTGTACAGCGTCACCCAGATGTTCGGCGAGTACGCCGGCGTCCTGGAGAGCAGTCTCCGCGGTCGTGAAGAGGACTGGGATTCGCCCGGCATCGTTGTGCCAGGGGTCAATGTCAACACGGGCCAGCCTAACACCGTGAATATCACGGCCGAGCGGTACTTCCACGGCCTGTTCGCGTTCACGGAGAATTACGTGTACGACGCCGGCTACGTGAAGCTGCGCGAGTTGCGTTTGACCTATGCTCTCCCAGGACGGTGGGCCAACAGAATCCTGGGCGCGCGCGCGGCGAGCATCGCGCTCACCGGACGCAACCTCCACACGTGGAAGAACGTCCCGAACATCGATCCGGAATTCGCCTACAGCAGCCGGAACGACCAGGGTATCGAAGTCAACATGTCGCCGAATCCACGGAGCTTCGGCATGAATCTCCGCCTCGTTCCATGACCTCATCATCACCAGAGAGATCAGAGACAATGCGATATAGAGGGCTTGGACTCGCCGGTATCGGTATTGCGGCGCTCGCCTGGGGTGCCTGTGACACCGATGACCTGGTGCGGGTCAACGAGGATCCGAACAATCCAACAACGGCACCGTCGGCCCCTGTGTTCACCTACGCCACGCGCGTCAGCATGCAGCGCTGGTTTGGCAGCAACCCGATGAACATGCGCGGCCCTGTGCTCACGGTGCAGCAGCTCGCTCAGAACCAGTATCCCGACGAGGATCAGTACCTCCGCCTCGATGGCACCGTCACCGACGCCAGCTTCATCAACGGGTACACAGCGGACCTGAAGAACTTTCAGGCTGTTGTGGACGCGGGGAAGGCGGTTGACGAACCCCTCATCTGGGGACCTGCTCAGGTAATGCGCAGCCTGGTATTCGCGCATATGACCGATGTTTGGGGCGATGTTCCCTATTCCCAGGCGCTCAAGGGAGACGCCGAAGAGGCGATCATCCTCCCGGCCTACGATCCGCAGGAGGAAATTTACGCTGGCCTCTTCAACGATCTGGAAGAGGCGGCGACGGCCATGGCTGCCGGCGGCACGCAGGATCTCGGCAATGCCGATCCCATTTATGGCGGAGATGGTGACAAATGGCGGCGCTTCGCTAATTCGCTGCGCGCGCGGTATGCCATGCGTCTATCTAACGTGGATGCCACCACTGCGCGGGCGGAGCTGAACGCGGCGGTCAGCGATCCCGGGGGGCTCATAGAGTCCAATGCGGATAACGCGCAGATCAACTGGCCGGGCGACGGCGTGTATGACAATCCGTGGTCGGTCAACAACAAGAGCCGCGATGACCACCGTCTGTCCAAAACGTTGGCGGACCAGCTGGTGCCGTTCGACGATCCGCGGTTGGGGGTGTTCGCTCAGCCGACGCAGTGCTTCCTTGATCCGGTAGCCGGTTGCCCGCCCAGCCCGCCCGAATACGCCGGACTGGTGAACGGCCTGGAGGCGAATGATGCGGCGACCTTCGCGAAAGTCACTTCGCGGCCGGGAGCGATCTTTTATTCCACTCCCGATTTCTGCGTCGATTGCGAGTCGCTCGATGGAGCAAGCTTCCCGAATTTCATCATGACGTACGCGGAGGTCTCTTTCATACTCGCCGAAGCGGCGGAGCGTACGTGGATTACCGGCAACGCGGCGGCCTTGTATGAGCAGGGCATACGCGCCTCGATGGAGCAGTGGGGCGTGACCGACGGGGCTGCCATTGATGCGTATTTGGCGCAGCCGGCGATTGCGTACCAAGGCGGTACCGCTGGGCTCAGGCAGATCGCTCTGCAGAAGTGGATAGCGCTTTACACCGACGGCGTGGAGGCATGGTCGGAATGGCGACGCACCTGCGTTCCGGAGACGATAAAGCCGGGACCTGCGGCCATCATCAACACAGTGCCGAGGCGCTACCAGTACTCGATCCGCGAACACTCCGTCAATTTTGCGAACGTCGAGGCGGCTATCGCCCGGCAGGGCCCGGATGAGTTTACAACAAGGGTGTACTGGGACACTGCGCCCGAGGCGGCACCGACGTACCCCGGAGCGGGCTGCGGCGTGCGGTAGGATCTGCTCTTCAAGACGAGGAAAGGAAAAGCCCCCCCGGATTCCGGGGGGGCTTTTCTCAGGAGTCGAATCTCATTTGTCCTACTGGCTCTTGGTCCAGACGAGAATCAGACCGCAGAGCCGGTTCCCGCGCTCGAGGTACTGCGCCGGCGTTCCCGCGGAGGACGGATAGAACTCAATCGCGGCTATCTCTTCTGGTCGTATGACCTCGTCGAGCTCGGCGCCGGGTGACCGTTGCCCGTCCACCCATACCATAGGCTGGCAGTTGCGAATGCGAATCGCATTGCCGCCGGCCGCTGGATTGGTCTTGATACTGACGCCGGGAACAGTCCGGAAAAGATCGCTTGCGTCCGTTGGCCCGCGACGTCGAATGTCCTCACTATCGAGAAACCGCGCGAACGCGGCGCGCTCCTGTCTCCGTTGATAAAACTCACGGAGACGGCCGCGAGGGTCCGCGTTGACCAAAACGCTGTCCAACTCGACTGCCACCGGTAGCAGGACTATCTCGACTGACGTCGGCCGTGCACGGGCCCCGACCTCGACCTTGATGGTGCGCTCCTCGTAGCCAACCCGGCGTACTCGGAACGAAACAGGGCCGGCCGGAAAGCGCCCAAGGTCGAAGCGTCCGCGCGAGTCTGTCACAGCCTGCCGACCCCCGATCGGGTCGACTACCATGACCTCCACGTCAGGCACCGGCTCGCGGGCCGCGTCGCTGATTACTCCCGTCACTTGGTAAGTCGCCGGGGGATCAGTGGCGGCCGAGGGCGCACCCTGCGCGCCCAATAGTCCAGGAATCGCGCAGACGAGAGCGGACCCGATCAGAACAGAGACCGTGCTATTGGACATGCGGTCCTCGTGGCCTCAGCGCCATCGACAATATACGTCGCGAACACGCGCTCGCTAGTGAAGCGCCGAGTTGAGGCGCGGCTAATCAAGGATGGCGAGGATGCGAGGGTGTCGAGGGTTTTCACGTTGACCTCCTCGACACCCCTCACTGCAGTAGCCTCACGGCCACGTCACCCACGATCTGCAGGCTCCGCTCGCTCACCTTGTCGATCGTATCGAACGGGGTGTGGTGCGCGCTGAATTCGATGTCGATCACATCGATGACCCGCAGTCCCGCGTCCAGCAGCGGGAGGTGATCGTCGGTAATCGATTCGCCCACGCGCGACACGAAGAACCCGGCGTAGCCGAGGTCCGCCGCGGTTTGCCACACCCGCGACACGATCTCCGGCGCGCGGCGCACCGAGTGCCCTTCCTGATAGATGCCGAGGTTCGCATCGCCGATCATGTCCCACACCACGCCGAACAGCGGTCGATAGTCGGGCGCGGGCAAGTGCTGCGCGAAGTACTTCGCGCCGATCAATACGTCGTGCCCGGCCGTGAAATCGCCGTAATCCTCTCCATCGACGAACAGCAGATCGACGCCCCAGGTCGGAGGCGTGTTCTTCAGCACGTCCGCGACCGCCATGAGCAGGGCCACACCCGAGGCGCCGTCGTTCGCGCCCGGAACCGGCAGCGCGCGATCGGCCGGGTTCGACGCGCGATCCGAGATCGGGCGCGTATCCCAGTGCGCGACGTACAGGACGCGCTGCGTCTCCGCCGGCTTGATGCGCGCGAGAATATTGCGCATCGGGAGCGTATCGCCGGCGGTGTTCACGTGCGAGAACCGCTGTTCGATCACCGTGTCCGCGCGCTGCCGCATCTGCTGCGCGATCCAGTCGCCCGCACGACGATGCCCTTCGGTGCCGGGGACGCGCGGCCCGAAGTCGAGCTGCGTGCGCACATACTCCAAGGCGCGCGCACCGCTGAACGCGGTCTTGGGGGCGAAGGACTCGGCCGTTTCGCAGGTGGTGAACAGAACCAGCATTGCCGCCAGGCCAGCGGAACGAACGAGGAACGAGGAAGCGGATGCGTGGCCCGCGGGGGCCGCCGTGTGTCGGCCACTTCCTCGTTCCCCGTTCCTCGTTCCGCTCATTTCAGCTCCCCCGCGAAGAATTCCAGCTGTAAGACCGCCGATAGGACGAACTGCGTGAATCGCCGGTCGTTCACTTCATCGTACGTCACCGTGCGCGACGCCGACAGGGAGAACGACGCGTTTTCCGCCACATCGGTCTCGGCGCGCGCGTTGAGGGCCCAGCGGCCGTTGTCGGCGATCCGCTTCTCCGCAGTGTCGGCGAGAAAGATCGTCTCGGTGCTGATCCGCTGAAGGCCGACGTAGGCGCGCAGCACGTTCGACGGCAGTCTCCACGATTCCGGCAGCCGGAAGAGCTTGCTGATGTCCCCAGTCACGTCGTTCTGCTCCCCTTCACTGGTCCCGCCGCTCCGGAGCTCGCGACGGGTCGTTCGCAGCCAGCCCGCCGACGTGGTGAAACCGCCAAAGAGGTCCCACACGAGCGTGCCGCGCAGCGGGTACTGTCGCGTCTCCAGCTCGGTGCGCACGCCGGACAGAGTGATACCCCCGCTGGGCAGCGCTGGCTGAAAGCTGCTGGCGCGGGTGATCGCCGCCCGCGCCTCCGCGCTCACCGACGACACGAGGCCCGAGAGAAGGCCCGGCCGGAAGCTCCATCGCAGCGCGACGTCGGGAAAGGTCACCGAGCGGGCTTCGAGCATCGACTGGGCGTCCTGTGCGCGCCGCGTCCAGGTGGTGTTCACGGTGCGCTGGTAATGCTGAGTCAGGCTGGCGCCGAACGGCAGCGACAGCGTGTGATCCAGGGTCACACCTCGCGCGACGCCGGCGGTCGTCGCGAGCACCCCATCGAGCGACCGGAAGTCATCGATGCCCCCGAGCCCCAGCTGGTACGAGAGCTCCGGAGTGAAGGGCGTCGCGTCGAAGAGCGAGCGCATCTCGCGCGTCCAGATCAGGCGCACCGGCTGAATGGCGTTCGCGATGCGGCGCGCGATACCGGAATCGCCGGCATAACGACCGATCGCTCCCCCCAGGTCCACCGAGGCGCCCGCCGAGATGATCTGCGAGTTGGAGAGGCGGCGCGGCAAGCGCAGCTCGCCACTGCCGCCCTCGGCGCGCACGAGCGCGCTCGTGTTGGGATCGCGGAACATCGTGAACGTGCTTCCGATCTCGAGCGTGGGGCGGAGCCACGCGGTGATCGCCGGCGAGAAGGCGAGCGCGCTCTGCATCTGCCGCTCGCGCTCGAGACCGACATCGAGGCCGAACAGCTCGCCGCGCTCGAAGCCGGCAACGATGCCGACGTCGGTGTCCTCGCCGTAGTTGCGGAGGTCGCGCACCGAATTGACGTCGAGCCGTGCCATGATCGCCGGCACGGGACGAAGCTCGAGCAGTCCGCGGTTTCGCCAATCGTGGCGCAGCGACGCGACGGTGCGCGCCGTGTCGGTGTCCACGAAGACGGGGAGCGAGAACGACGACCGCCGGTCTTCCGCGCGTGCCCATCCACTCGTCAGGCGGATCGCCGCCGGCGCGAAGCGCACCTCGGCGTCACGTATCCCGCGCAACGCCGCACTCTCGCGGAGCCAACCCGGGAGCGCGTTGATCGCCCCGCGGACCCACCCGGGCATGCGGGCGCCGTCGCCGTCGCGCCGCGCGAAGTCCCAGTCCACGGCCCCGGTAAAGGACGAGGCATCACCGATCTGGTACTCGCTCCGCTGATTGCCGCTCGTGTAGGCGGACGTGAGCGACAGGTTGTCGAGCACGAGGCCAGTGAAACCGCGACCCACGCGGGCGGCGCGTCGCATGGCCAGGGTGTACGACGTTGCCGACGTCTTCGGCTTGCGAAGGCCCGCCAGCTCCGACCCCGACACGTCCGATCGCGCGAGGAAGAATGGGTCCGTGCCCGACGAGGCATGACTGATCGTGATGGGAATCGCGAGGCCGAGGGCACGCGGCAACAAACGATCGAGCCGCAGCGACGAGGAGAGATTCACCTGGTCGTCGGTCACGTAGGACGGCTGCTCCCCGAGCTGCCGGAAGTTGTGATCGCGACGACTCACGTTCATCGTCACCGAGCCGAGGTCGGAGGCCGCGATCGTCAGCCCGAACTGACCGGCGTACCCGGCGTCGTCCACCACGCCGCCGAGACGCACATCATCGATCCAGAGCTCGAGGGTGTCGAGCGGTGTGATCGGTCCGCCTGCGCCCCCGCCTGCGTCACTTACACGCACCATGCCCACCGAGAGCTCCTGCACGGCGGCCAGGTTGGGGGGCGTGATCGCGGGACTCGCCGTGTAGACGATGTAGCCATCCTGGCAGGCCGCGAAGCGACGGCTACCAGGCGCCGTTGGCGGCTCGCTCGCGGCGATCAGCGCCAGATCGACACCAGAGCACGCCAGTGAATCGCCACCGCGAAGAAACGCGTTCTGAACCTGCGCGCGAAGGCGATAGAAGCGATCGAACTCGATCACGTGCTCGGGAAGCCAGGCCGTCGAGTCGTTTCCGACGTTTGCCTGGGAGCGATACAGGTAGAAGTTGTCGGGATCCCGTCCCATGCGGATGTAGAACTGCAGGTCGCCGCCGCTGCCCCACCCTTTCCCCCGGCCGCGCGCCCACACACGGAGGGAGCGATACCCCATGAAGCTCTTGTCGCCTTCCGGGAATCGGAAATACGCCTCCGCGCGCTCGTTCAGGTCGAGGCTCGTCGCGAGCAGCCGGAGTGATTTCTCGTTGACCTGGGTGCGCTCGGCCGACACGTCGTCGGTGCGATCGAGCGGCTCCTCGGCGACGCCCGGTGGCGGCTGATACTGAATCCCGGTGGTGCCGGCGTCGAGCGTCCCGATGACGGTCGCTTGCACGAACCCGCTGCCGGTTTCCCGGACTCCGGCAATGCCGGCGATGGGCGTGGAGCCCCGCTTGACCCACGGCGCGCCTAACAAGCGGAAGCGCGACAACGGCGTGTAGGTGAACGCCGTGTCGGCGGCATCCCCCGAGACCAGCGTGACGCGCACCGACCGGATGCGCCTGATGATGGGATCGTTGATGAGCTGCGCCGATGCGAGTGACACCCGCACGAGCGCCCAGCAGAAGGTGCGCGGCCCGGTCCCGGCGCGGTCGCTCGGATGACGATGACAGAGGCCCATCTTGGTGATGCTCTGCGGATCGGCGAGGTCGATGACGTGGCGCATGAGGCGCTCGTTCGAGTTCTCCGGTCCGCTCATGTTGAGCACGCCATCGAGATCGAGGTCCTCTTCGTCGAGACGCCGG
>JAICOJ010000073.1 GCA_025930755.1 Gemmatimonadaceae bacterium | reverse complement strand
TTCCTCCAGGATGCACGCGGCGTGGCCGAGCGACTCAGCGGCGACCGCGCACCTGCCGTGCGACTCCTGGTCGATTCGCTGCGCGGCGCTGTCGCGGCCAGGCGTCCCCCCGCCGACGTCGATGCGCTGTACGAGCGGTTCGTGGGCGCGCTCGGCAATGAGGGCGCGCTCGAGCTGCCGACCCGTGTACTGGACGTGGCCGCTGGAGGCGCGCTCTACGCGCAGAGCTGCGCGTCCTGCCATGGCGCGACCGGGATGGGCGACGGACCCGCCGCGCGCGGGATGACGCCCGCACCACCCCCACTCGGCGACGCCGCGGCGATGGCGGATCTCACCCCCGCGCTGATCTTCCGCGTGATATCGGTAGGTATCGCGGGCACGCCGATGATCGCGTGGGGCGACCGACTCACCGCCGATCAGCGGTGGGACATCGTCGCCTACCTGCACTCGCTGCGTGCGACCGACGCGCAGCGGCTGGAAGGAGAGGGGCTGTACGCGCGTTCGTGCCTGGCGTGTCATGGCGCCGCGGGCGCCGCCGATGGGCCTGCCGCGTCCTCGCTCACGCGTCTACCGCCTGACATTGGCACCTTTGCATGGCAGGCCGAGCGAAGCGATGCCGTGCTCGCGTCGGTTGTTCGGGATGGCATCCCGGGCACGGCGATGCCGCCGAGCCCGGGCCTCGACGCGAAGCAGCTCGCCGGCATCGTCGCGCATCTCCGTGATCTGGCCGCTGCCCGCGAGCCGGCGCCTAACGCCGTCGCGTCGACCGAGGACGTGCGGGGAACGGCGCGTCGCGTGCTGGCGACGCTCGATCAAGCGCTCGCCGCGGCGCGCGGGGGCCGCGGCCCGGAAGCCGGCGACCTCGCCTTCGATGCGTATCTCGCCTTCGAGCCGCTCGAGACCCGCGCGCGGGCGCGCGACCCGGGGCTCGTCGCCGCCGCGGAGCGTCAGTTCGCCGACTTCAAGGGTGCCGTGCGCCGTGGTGACGTGCGCGGCGCGGAGCGCGCCCGGAACACGATCGAGGCGCAGCTTCCCGACATCCTGGCGCTCACGGAATCGCCGTCGGGCAAGTGGGCGACGTTCTTTCAGTCGTTCCTCATCATCCTGCGCGAAGGGTTCGAGGCGATCCTCGTCATCGGGGCGATCTGTGCCTTCCTCCTGAAGACGGGGAATCGTGCGCGCCTGCGCTCGATCTGGGCCGGCACCGCGCTCGCGCTCGTCGCCAGCGCCGCCACCGCGATCGTGCTGCAGACGGTGCTGCGCTCGATGCCCGCGAGCCGCGAGATCATCGAGGGCGCGACGATGCTGGTGGCGGTCGCGGTGCTCTTCTCGGTCAGCTACTGGCTGATCTCGAAGGTGGAAGCCGCGCGCTGGCAGCAGTTCATTCGCGAGAAGGTGACGAACGCGCTGCAGCATGGTGGCGGCTCGGCGCTCGCCGTGGTCGCGTTCCTCGCCGTCTACCGCGAGGGTGCCGAGACAGCGCTCTTCTACCAGGCGCTCTTCGGTGAAGGGACGAGCGCAATGGGGCCGATCGTCCTCGGTATCGTCGCCGGCGCGGCGGTGCTGGCGGTCGTGTTCACGCTCTTCTATCGCTTCGGCGTGCGCCTTCCGCTCCGACCCTTCTTCGCCATCACGAGCGTCGTGCTGTACTACATGGCGTTCGTCTTCGCGGGCAAGGGCATCCGGGAGCTGCAGGAGGGGAACGTCGTGCCGATCACGACCATCCCCGGGTTCCCCTCGATCGACGCCATGGGGATCTACAACAGCGTCGAAACGCTGCTTGCCCAGCTCGTGCTGGTGGCGCTCTTCGTGTTCGCCCTCGTGAAGACGTTCTGGCCCACGCGCTCGGTGGCGCTCCCGAGCGCGCCGCCGGCCGCGGTTCCGGTGGGCGATGTCACCGTCCGCCTGGCGCGGATGCAGGAAGCGATCGAGCGGCTGGGAACGCGGGTGGAGAGCCTCGAGCAGAGCGCGGGTGCGGCAGAGCGTGCGTCCCGGCGGCAGCCGGTCGGCGACGCCTAACGTTCGTCCCCCGGTCGTCGAGGATGTCCAGGTCGTCGAGGGATCACGGTGAGGTGATGGAGGTGAAGTCACCTCGATCATCTCGACATCCTCGACGGCCCCTGTAGCTTCACGGCATGAACGTCCCCGAGCTATTCGACCTCCCGTGGGGCCCGCTGCTCATCTTCGGGCTTCGCGTCGCCGACGTCTCGATCGACACCATGCGCGTCCTCTTCGCCGTACGCGGCAAGCGGTATCACGCCGCGTCGCTCGGCTTCTTTCAGGCGCTCATCTTCATCCTCGTCGTCGGCAACGTCCTTCAGCATTTGGGGAGCGTGTGGCACGTGCTCGGATATGCCGCCGGGTTCGCGACCGGGACGCTGGTGGGTGTGCAGATCGAGAACGCCGTCGCCTACGGGTTGTCGACCGTACGCATCGTCTCGCCGCACGGCGGCGTGGAGATCGCGAACGCGCTGCGCGAGCGCGGCTACGGCGCCACCGAGGTGGCGGGCTATGGTCGGGACGGCACCGTGGAGATCGTCCACTCGGTGGTGCACCGCTCGCATCTCGACGAGGTCATGGAGATCGTCGACAAGTGGGACTCGCAGGCGTTCGTGACGGTGGAAGAGCCGAAGATCCTGCGCGGCGGATCGTTGGCGAGCCGCGCACGCTGGATGCGGGTTCCCGAGTGGGCGCGGTTCAGATATAAGGATCGACCGCGCTCCTGAGCGCGCGCCACTCCTCCCGCAGAATCCCGTACAGCCAGACGTCCTCGAGCACGTCCCACTTCACGAAGTGCTGTCGCAGCCGACCCTCCCGCTGCATGCCGAGCTTTTCCATCACGCGCCACGAGCCCTCGTTCCTCGTGAGGCAGTGCGCGACGACGCGTGACAGGGCGAGCGTGCCGAACGCGTAATCGAGCATCGCGCGCGACGCCTCGGTGGCATACCCGCGGCCCCAGTGCTCCACGCCGGTCCAGTACCCGAGCTCGCCACGGCGGTGCGGGCGGTTGATGCTCAGCGCCACCGCGCCGACGAGTCGACCGCTCGATCCCTCCGTCACCGCCAGGGTGAGCCCCTCATCGCGCTCGGCGGCCTCCTCGTGCATGCCGATCCAGGCCGCGGCGGTGCCCTCGTCGTAGGGATGTGGAATGTTGAGCGTCGTGTCGGCGATGCGGCGATCGCTCACGAGGCGCGTGACCTCGGCGGCATCCTCGAGCGCGAAGGGGCGAAGTACGAGACGCTCGGTGGTGAGCGTCGGCCGACTCACGCCGTTCGGCCTGCCGCGGCGCGCTCCTCAGCCATTCGCGTCCGCAACCAGCTCCAGTGCCAGGCGAAGAGCGCGATCGCGATGAACATCGTCAGGCCGCTGCCGACCAGGCGACGCCACGCTTGCAGCCGGTTGGCATCGATGCGATCGGCGCGCAACGCCTCGAAGCGACGTCGCCTCGTCTCGACCGACGTCGTGTCGACGGGCCCGTTGCGATCGGGAACCGTCCGCTCGACGCGGCTCGCCTCGTACGACTCGAAGCTGCTGAGCCCCTCGTGCCCGCCATACGGCCCGTGCATTGGGTTCGCCAGCGTGAAGGTCGCGTCGACTACCCCGTTGATGCTGATGAGAAACGCCACCACCGCGATGAGGCACACGGTGTAGCCGTAGATCTGCGGAATTCTATTGGGCTTGTCGATGGAACGGTCGCCGTTCACGGGCCGGGGAGCGAGAGGAATCGTTGGCAGCGGGAACGCAGGTAATTCTATGCACCGGCCGCGGCCTTCGCGAATCGTCGTACGATCGCTCCGGCGGGCTCGATCTCGGAAATCGATCGCACGCTCTTGCCCGCCTGCCAGTAGTCGCGCGTTCCGGTCTCATCGAGCGACGCACGCTTGAGCTGCAGCGCGGAACGCAGCGCGTACATCGTTCGCATCCAGTGCTTCCGGCGACGACCGCGCAGCATCCACCGCGCGATCGGTCCGGCCCGCAGGCCTATCCGCTCGATGTACGGCGTGCGAATGACGGCCACGGGCACGCCGGTGATGCGCTCGGTGTGCACGATGTCATCTTCGTCCGCGGCGAGAATCGCAGCCTTGTACGCCGTACTCGCGCGGCATTCCGTCGTGGCGATGAACCGTGTGCCGAGCTGCGCGCCCGCGTAGCCCATGCGCAGTGCCGCCACGAACTCGCGCTCGTCGCCGATTCCCCCGGCGCACACGACGGGCAAGCCGAGATCCGCGACCTCCTCGAGCAGGCGCTCGGCGCTGTGTGGGCCGGCGTGCCCTCCGGCGCGATTGTTCACGCCGATGAGGCCGTCCACACCCGAGTCGCGTCCCTTCAGCGCCCACTTTCTCTCCGTAACGTCGTGATACACGATGCCGCCTGCGGCATGCGCACGCTCGGCCACCCATTTCGGGTTGCCGAGCGAGGTCACGAAGAAGCGGACGCCCTCCTCGAGCGCGATGTCCACCCATTTCACCATGCGCTCGTGATAAATGCGCGAGGACTGCTCGATGAGCGCATTCATGCCGATCGGCCGGGACGTGAGCCGCCGCATGAGGCGAAGCCCCTCGCGGAAGTCGTGGCCATGGACGAAGGTGAGCGACACCGGCTGCACGATGCCGAGCGCGCCGGCATCGGACACCGCTGCCACGAGCTCGGGGTTGCTGCACGGATACATCGCTCCGCAAATGAGCGGAATCTCGATGTTCGCGTGCCGCGTGAGCAGGGTATCGAGGGAGCCGGCGCTCGGGATACGTGAGGTAGTCAGCGTGGCTCAGGGGAGGGTGGAACGACCGGCTCATCACAGAGCCGACAGTCGAGCGTCGTGCCGAGCCGCTCGTCGCGTCCCTCGACGGTAATCACCCACGGCCGCACCTGCCAGGGTGGATCGTGCCGCACGTGTTGCGAGTGTCCACACGCGAGGTCCGCCACCCAGTGGCTCTCCTCGTCCTGATGGAATCCGACGATCTTGCGTGTCGCCATGCCTAACGTCGCCGCCGGCAGATCTCGGTGCCGACGAGGCCGCCGACGAAGCCCGCGGCGCCTGCCCAGGCGATGAGGGTCGGATCGGCCCCTGGAACGTCGTGTCCATTCCGAACCAATGGCTCGCGGACGACGGTGTACACCAGCTCGATGACCGCGGTAGCGAGCGACAGGCCGAGGCCGAGAAGCGCCGCGTTCTTGAGCGCGGATCCGCACGATGCGGCGGCGTCGAGCGACGCCGGAGCGTGGCGATCGGCGATTCTCGGCGCGACCAAGGCGGCGCGGGCCGCCATCACCGTTGGGCCATGCTCCTGCGCCGTGAGCGCGGACGCCAGGGGTACGAGCGCCACCAGGAGAGCGATCGTCCCCCGTCTCACGTCTTCTTCGGCGGGTTCAGCGGTCGCATCTCGATGCGGTCGACGAGCATGCGCTGCGGCGCATCGAGGAGGAATTCGACCGCCGCGGCCACGTCGTCCGCCATGAGCTTCCACGATTGATCGCGGCCCGTGCGACTGAACGACGTCGCGACGGATCCGGGCATGACGACCGATACCTTCACGCCGGCGTCGCGGACCTCGAGCATGAGGCTCTCGGCGAAGCCGTTGACCGCGAACTTCGTCGCCGCGTACGCGGTTCCGCCGGCGAAGCCGCTCTTGCCGGAGATCGAGCCGATGATCACCACGTGCCCGCGCCCGCGCCGTATCATGCCTGGCAGGAGTGCGTGCGTGACGTGGTACACCCCGTTCACGTTCACGTCCATCATCAGTTGCCAGTCCTCCGGAGTGAGCTCGACGAAGGGCTTCATCACGCCGACGCCGGCGTTGTTGACGACCACGTCGACGTGACGTCCCTCCAGTGCGCGACGGACCGCGGGGCCATCGGTGACATCGACGACGATGGGCTCGCACGCCCCGCCGCCCGTCCGGATCTCCTCGGCGAGACTCTCGAGCTCGGCCGCCGTCCGCGCGAGGGCGACGATGGTCCATCGGGGCGCGAGTCTGAGCGCGATCGCGCGCCCGATGCCTCGCGATGCACCGGTGATGAGCGCCGCGGGGCGGGATTGGGTCATGGCGCGTTGCTACGCACGGCGTGTTCCGCGCTGGCTCGCGGCGCCTCGAGCATCAATACCGGCAGCACGGGTCGGGCGCGCCCGGCATGGGGCGCCGGAGTGACGACGACGCCCGCGGCCTTGCCATCCTGTTCGGCGACGAACACGCTCCATACAGATGGGTCAGTGCGGATATGACACGCCTGGAATCGCAGGGCGGACATACGGTTACTCGTTAGGGAGACGATCGGCCATGGTGAAACTTCCCCTTTGCGGGCTTCGTATGGCGGGCAACGGCATGACGCCGCGCGGAGGTCGCCATGTGGACGCTCGTGAAAGCCTGGTTGCTCAAGTTGGTCCTGCAGCGGTCTCTCGGGGCGGTCCTTGCCGCGCTGCTGGTGATCCTGCTGCCGATCGCCGGCATCCTCAAGGTGGTCGGGATTCCGCTGCTGCTGGTGCTGCTGATCGTCGGGGCGCCCCTGCTCCTGCTCCTGGCGGTCATTGGGCTTCCACTCCTTCTCGTGCTCGGCGCGGGAATGGCGATCATCGGCGTCATCTCGGCGGTCCTCGCGATGGGGTTCGCCCTGCTCAAGATCGCCCTGCCGATACTCCTCGTGGTCTGGCTGCTGCGCTGGTTCATGAGCGGTCGGAACGGAGGCAACGGCAAGGAGCAGCGGACGGAGCCCGGTCCCACGACCGATCCAGGGATCGACGCAGCATAGGCATCAGACTAGGGCAGGCGATCGCCCTCGTCCTCCTCGGTCTCGCCGCACTTCTCTCGGCCCTGCCGGCCGAGGCACAACCCGCGGACACCGGTCGATCGACCCAGCCAATCCTGCTGCGCCCCGCGCGCGTGTTCGACGGCGTCGCGACGCAGGGGCGGGAAGGCTGGGTGGTTCTCGTTCGCGGCGATCGCATTGCCGCGGTTGGACCCGCCGCCGACGTGAGCGCCGCCGGCGCTCGCGTCGTCGAGCTTCCGGGGATGACGGTCCTCCCCGGGCTGATCGATGCCCATTCGCACCTGCTCCTTCACCCCTACGACGAAACCTCCTGGGACGACCAGGTTCTCCGCGAGCCGCTCGCGCTGAGAGTCGCTCGGGCGACCGTGCACGCGCGCGCGACCCTGCTCGCCGGCTTCACCACGCTCCGCGACCTCGGGACGGAAGGGGCAGGCTACGCCGACGCGGGACTTCGTGATGCGATCGAGCAGGGGATCATCCCGGGTCCGCGGTTGATCGTGACGACGCGTGCCATCGTCGCGAACGGGACGTATGCGCCCTCCGGATTCGCGCCGGAGCTCGCGATTCCACAGGGCGCGGAAGAGGTGAGTGGAATCGACGAGATCCGACGCGCCGTGCGCGACCAGAGCGCCCGTGGCGCCGACTGGATCAAGGTGTACGCGGACTATCGCTGGGGGCCGAACGGCGAGGCGCGTCCCGCGTTCACGCAGGACGAGCTCACGGTGCTCGTGGAGACCGCGCGCAGCGGCGGACGGCCCGTGGTCGCGCACGCCACCACGCCGGAAGGAATCCGTCGCGCCGTGATGGCGGGCGTCGAAACGATCGATCACGGCGACGCGGGCACGCCGGAGGTCTTTCGACTCATGGCGCAAAAGGGGGTGGCGCTCTGTCCGACCATCGCCGCCGGTGATGCCGTGCTGCAGTATCGAGGATGGAAGCGAGGCGTCGATCCGGAGCCGGCGCGCATTCGCGAGAAGCGCGCCAGCGTGCGCGCGGCGCTCGACGCTGGCGTGACGATCTGCAATGGGAGTGACGTTGGCGTGTTCGCCCACGGTGAGAATGCGCGTGAGCTGGAGCTGCTGGTCGAGTACGGCCTAACGCCGCTTCAGGCGTTGCGCGCGGCGACGTCGGTGAACGCGCGCGTGCTCCACCTCGAGAACGAGATCGGTGTCGTGCGGCCCGGATGGCTCGCCGATCTCGTCGCCGTCGAGGGCGACCCGCTGCGTGATATCACGGCGCTGCGACGCGTGCGTCTGGTCATGAAGCGGGGGACGATTCACCGGTCGCCGTGAGACCGAGGCGCCACCTCACGTACAGAACGACCGTGACCACGAGCGCCGCCGTGACGACGCCGCCGAGGATCGCCGGCGGCCAGCCGACTTCAGGGGCGTAGGCACGCGGGGCGAGCACCGACGCGGCGACCGCGGAGGCGCCCCAGAGCACGACGAGCAGCGCCGCCGCGCGATGCTGACGCCAGATGAGCGCGGCCGATGCGAGCCCCGTCAGGCCCATCGTGATGTTGAGGACGCCGACCATCGTCGCAAGCGCGTTGTGCGCGCGCGGGAGGTCGGTCACGCCGTTGTACAGTCCGTTGATCCCCGTTCCGATCGCGAAGGCGGCGACGAGGATCAGCCCGAATCCGGGCGCCTTCACGCGGGCTTGGGACGACGACGGCCGCCAGCGGGCGAGATGTCGATCAGGAGGGCGACGACCAGGCCAACGATCGGCCAGAGGCTCCACTGTCCACCGAACCAGTGATGCACCGCGGAATACCAGAGCAGCGTCGTCGGCAGGAAAATGACGCCGAGGATCGGCCACAAGAGCGATGTGAAGATGCCCTGGAACCAGGTCGTGAAGAACCAGAGAAAGACGATGAGCAGCCGCGGTGTGAGGAGTGCGAAGACCGCGAAGAGGCAGGGCATCTATCTCGAGAACTGGAAGGTGACTTCGTGGCGCGGCGTCGCCCGGGCAAGGTGCACGGGGAACTTCCACGTGAGCGCGCGCTGCATCACGCAGGACTCGACGGCGGGGCCGTCAGGCCCGCTCCACTCGCGCCACGACGGATCGACGCGCAACACGCCGCCGAGTGTGTCGAGTGTCAGCACCATCGCGAACGTGCCGGACAGCTCGGGATCGGTCTTGAGACCGCTCTCCTCGAAGCAGAACTGTACTTCGCGATGCCGGCCGCGAACTACCATCTCGACCTGACCGGCAGCCACGGTGTCGGTCGAGACGAGCGCCACTGCGAGCGTGTCGCGCCGAGGCCCCGGCGGCGGACCGTTCCTCGTCTGCGCGCCACTGATCGAGGGTGCGGCAATCGCGAGCGTGATGAGCGAAAGAATGAGTCGTTTGTGCATCCCTGAGAGTCGAAGGCTACCCCTCAAGTGATAAGCGTGTGGAGCGGGAGTGTCCAGCGCCGAAGTGCCGACCGAGCAGGGCGATGAGGATGATCGCGGACGCGCCGTACACGATGACCTCGACAATTTCCTGACGTCGGGGGTCGATCCCACCGGGCGAAAACAGATTGAGCGATGCGTGGAATAGCGTCGCGAGGAGCACGCTCCCGCGCGTGCGAAGCAGAAGCCAGGTGAACCAGACCGAGTACACGGTCGTCGAGATCATGAACAGCGGGAAGGATCGCTCGCTGTGCGGGAATGCGGGCGTCAGAAACAGCGACAGATGCCAGAGGCCCCACAGCACACCGACGATGAGGCTTGCGGTCAGCGGTGTGAATCGCTCCAGCAGCCGCGGCGACAGGTACCCCCGCCACCCCAGCTCCTCACCGACGACGAGAACGCCGAGGATGAGGCTCGTGGTCGAGAAGTCGCCGAGGTCGAGCGGTGCCGGTCGTCCGAGTGCGCGCTCGAGCGCCAGTACGGCGAGCACGTGCAGCAGTGGGATCGCGACGGCAGCGGCGTACCACTTTGGGTGGACTCGCCAGATGAATACACGCTGAACGAGCTCGCGCGCTCCGCCGACCCCCCCGCGCGCCAGCGACACGAGGAGCGCCGCGACGGCGGGACCGAACAGCGCGAGGAGAACGAGGAAAAACGAGATGCCCGCCAGCGATGCGAGCGACCACGTCACCACGCACGCGATGACGTAATACACGACGAGGTCGTGTCGGGCGATGAACGCGCGTGCAGAAGACACGTCGTACTCTCCGGATGGCGGGCGACCGAAACTGGCGCACCAATGATACGGCGATCGACCGCGATTGGGATGGCATGCGCGTTGCCCCTGTCGAGTCACGTGTGAGCCCGACGACGACCACGAAGCGCCCGCTTCGCCGATCTGCCGGTTCCGTTGCCATTCCGCGCGATGCGCGCGATGCGGTCGTCGAGGTGGACGGTCGCGGGGTGCGGCTCACGAACCTCGCCAAGCCCTTCTGGCCCGAGGACGGAATCGCGAAGGGCGATCTGCTCCAGTACTACGCCGACGTTGCGCCCCTGCTTCTCCCCCACCTGCGCGACCGGGCGATGGTGATGAAGCGATATCCCAACGGTGCGCACGGCAAATTCTTCTTCATGAAGCGCGCGCCAACGCCGCGACCCGACTGGATCCAGACGTGCGCGATCGAGCACAAGTCCGGCAACGTGATCGATTTCCCGATCATCCAGGATATGGCCTCACTGCTCTGGGTGATCAATCTGGGCTGTATCGATCTCAATCCGTGGTATGCGCGGTGTGACGAGCACGACTGTCCGGACTACGTCCACTTCGATCTCGATCCCGTGCCCCCGGCGCCGTTCACGAAGGTGCTCGAGGCATCGCTCGTCGTGCACGAGGCGCTGGAAGCGCTCGGGATGCCGACGTTCGTGAAGACCACGGGATCCAAGGGCGTGCACGTGTACGTCCCGATCGTGCGTGGACCGACACAAAAGGAGGTGTGGACGTTCGCCAAGGCGCTCGCGCACACGCTGGCCGCCGGCAACCCGAAGCTCCTGACCGCGGAGTACCGGATCGCAAACCGACCGCGCGGTCGCGTCCTGGTCGACTACAACCAGAACGCATGGGGGCGAACGCTCGCGTCGGTGTACTCGCCACGCCCGAGGCGGCGCGCACCGGTATCGACACCCCTGTCGTGGAAGGAGGTCGAGACGGGAATCGCGCTCGAGGATTTTCGCATCGACAACGTGCCTGCGCGGCTCAAGCGCCTGGGCGACCTCTGGAGTCCGCTCAACGAGCGTCGTGGCCGCTTCGAGCTTCGGAAGCTTCTGAGGAGATAGAGGCGCTGGAGGCGCTGAAGGCGCTGAAGGCGCTGGAGGGGCTGAAGGCGCTGGAGGCGCTGGAGGCGCTGGAGGCGCTGGAGGCGCTGAAGAGGCGCGGTCGGGAATTGAACATGCTCTCGCGCACGCGAGGCTCCGCATATTCGCGCCTGACCACCAATCAGCCGTCTGGGTCCTCACGCCCGTCCCACAAGACCCACCGGATCTCATCACGTGGCGGAGCAGCATGCAGCTACTCGTCGAAGTCTATCGAGTGGCTCGCCAGCTTCCGGATGTGAAACGATACGGCTTGGCGGCACAACTGCGTTGCGCAGCCGTCTCGGTTCCGGCCAACATTGCTGAAGGGTTGGGTGCACACGTGGGGACTACTTGCGGCACCTCTCTATGGCGTCAGGGTGCGCGAGCTGGAGACGCACCTCGAAGCGATCACGCTGCTCCAGCGCCTTCAGCGCCTTCAGCGCCTTCAGCGCCTTCAGCGCCTCCAGCGCCTCCAGCGCCTCCAGCGCCTCAGTCCTCCAGCAAATACTCGATCGTCGACACCACACGCACCGTCTTCAGAATCTGATTCCCTTCGAAGATACCCGGGGCCTGGTCGCGCGGGAGGATCTCGAAGATGCCCTGGTTCGCGCGACGAATGCCGCCGAGCCCGCTGCGCGCGTCGCGCGCGAATTGCTCCGCCGCCTCGCGCGCTCGCGCCGTCGCCTCGGCGATCATCGGCGGCTTGAGGTCGTTGAGCTTGGTGAAGACGTACGTCGGACCACCCGGGCCGTATTCGCCGCCTGACGAGAGCACGACGCCGGCGCTCACCAGCTCGCCCACCCGCTGGCTCGCCGCGGCCACGCGGTCCGGGTCCGTCGAGCGCACGACGACCGTCTGCCGGATGACGAAGCGCGTCGTCACGTTTCCGCCGCCGTACTGGTTCGTGAGCGCATCGGACACGACGAACTGCTGGAGCGTGAGCTCCGTCGTGTCGATCTGATTGCGCGCGAGGAACGTTCTGATCTCGCGCACGCTGCGGAGCAGGCTCGCATGCGCGCGACTGAGGTCGTTGTCCGCCGCGACGATGCCGAGTGGCCAGATCGCGAGATCGGCGCGCGCCTCGCGCTCCGAGACGCCCTTCACCGTGACGAAGTGATCCGCGTCGCGCCCCTTCGCGAACCCACCGCCCACGAGCAATCCCGCGAGCACGAGGCCCACGGCGAGGATGGCGCTGCCTACGATCGTCCGGTCGGTCGTCACGTTTCGTCAGGTGAGAGGTCCACGAAATACCCCGCAATTTGGCGCGTGTTCGGGCCGTTCGGAAAGCACGATTCTCTCGACCGAAGAGGAGCCGTCATCGAAGACGTTGCCCTGTGCGGCGCTGCTCCGTCTCACCTGTGCAGGGTCGTAACGCCCCATGGAGCCACCCGTGACAGAAATCATCAACTGGAAGGCCGAGCTCAAGAAGATCGAGCGTGAATACGACACGCACGGTGCCTCAGGAAAGCCGGGTCGTATTTCCGCCAATGGGCTGGCCGCCACTCCGATCTCCCCCGAAGAGCTGACCAACGGCGCGATGCTTCGCATCGGTCTCTCCGTAGCCGTTGCCGTCGGTATCTACTTCTGGCCCTACGCCCGCGACTGCGGCTCAGGGCTCTTCTGGTTCCTCGGCGCCTCGCTGGTCGTGATCGTTGGCGGCCTGTGGTCGGTGCAGTGGACCTGGCGCGGCCGCATGCCGCGCTGCCATGCGGTCTCGCTTCTCGTGGTCTTGTGGGGGCTCACCGTCGGCGCGATGCAGGTTCTGCCGCGCACCGGCCACGTCGCGATGTCCGCGTCCGCGGCGACGACCACGTGGTTCTGTCCGGGGTACTCCCCGCGCGAGATTCTCCGCGAGATCCGAAACACGAGATGACCGAGGGAGTCGAGGGTGTCGAGGTGAAAGGCAGCTCCCTCGATCACCTCGACGACTTCGACCACCTCTGCAGTAAAGGCAACGGATCGACCGGCGTCCCCTCCCACCATCGCGAGACGTCCGTCGACCGCGCAATCGCGAAGTGAAGGTGCGGCACGTTCGGCGGGGCATTCCCCGTGGTGCCCACGTAGCCGATCACCTGTCCGCGACGAAGTGGGCTCCCGTCACTGACGCCGTCGGCGTAGCCGTCGAGATGCGCGTACATGAGCACGAAGCGCTCGCTCGCGTCGGCGGTATAGATCATCAGCCCGCCTCGTTCGCTCGTGAACAAACGCAGCACGCGACCATCGGTCGCCGCGAGGACCGGTGTGCCGCGGGGCGCAGGGATGTCGAGCGCATCATGGCGTCGCTCGCCCCGAGCCTCGTTGAACGTATCGAGTAGCTCCTCGGCCCTCACTCCCGCCACCGGGATCGTCAGCGTCTCGGCGAGCGCGCTCAGCTCCGTTTCCCGTGGGACCGCCGGCGCAGTCGTGTCGTGACGAATCGAATCCGCGTTGTCCAGCGCAACGAGCGTATCGGTGGTTGCCGGTATCTGCGCGGGCGGGGGCGGAACCTCGAAGGTCTGCGTGTCCGATCGCGCCCCCGACGTATCCGCGACGGCGTCTTCGCCTTCGGGCAGGATGCGACACGCCAGAGCCAGGATGAGCGGTACGATGAGCGCGCGCGCGAGCATCATGTCACAAGCATGGTATCAATCGTGCCTCGACGCGAGTCCATGGTCATTTCCTGCCTCAGTACCGCCGGTCGCGGCGTTGCATGCGCGCGCTGACGGTTGCGCCGTGCGTGGCGGACAGCGCACGCCTTGACGACGTGGAGATCCCCGGTGAGGGGAGCGTGCTGGTTCGGGGGCTCGTCGTCGGCGTCTGCGGAACGGACCGGGAAATCATCGAGGGCGAGTACGGCAAAGCTCCTGCCGGACACGACCGCCTCATCCTTGGTCACGAAGCGCTCGGTCGCGTCGAGGAGATTGCGGGTGACACGCCCCTGCACGGCGGTGATCTCGTCGTCCCGATGGTGCGCCATCCCGATCCCGTGCCATGCGCGAGCTGCGCTGCCGGAGAGTGGGACATGTGTCGAAACGGGCAGTTTACCGAGCATGGCATCCTCGGGCGCCACGGCTTCGCGGTCGAATACTATCGCACCCACCCGCACCGGCTGGTGCGCGTGCCGGAGTCGCTCGGGCTGCTCGGGGTCCTCGTCGAGCCCACGAGCATCGTCGCGAAAGCGTGGGAGCACATCGAGCGCATCGGCGCGCGCGCCCTGTGGGAACCGCGGCGCGCGCTGGTGACCGGGGCCGGTCCCATCGGGCTCCTTGCCGCGTTGTTGGGCCGACAGCGCGGGCTCGAGGTGCACGTGTTCGACCGCGATCCCACCGGCATCAAGCCGGAGCTCGTCCATGCACTCGGCGCGCAATATCACGTCGGCGCGGTGGCCGACGTGGGTGCGGATGCCGACGTGATTCTCGAGTGCACGGGCGCAAGCTCGGTGATCTGGGACGTCCTCTCGCGCAACGCGCGATCGGGCATCGTCTGCCTCACTGGCGTCTCACACGGCGGGCACCGTATGTCGGTCGATGTCGCGCAGCTGAATCGCAACATCGTGCTCGAGAACGACGTCGTCTTCGGCACGGTGAACGCCAACCGGCGGCACTACGAAGCTGCCGTCGACGCGCTGGAGCGCGCCGAGCAGTCCTGGCTGGCGCGGCTGATTACGAGAAAGGTCCGCCTCGCCGAGTGGGCGCGCGCGCTGCGCGATGAGCCCGACGATGTGAAGGTCGTCATCGATCTCGCCGCATAGCGTGGCTTCGCGCATCGAGGATTACGCGCTTCTTGGCGATTGCGAGACCGCGGCGCTGGTCTCGCGCGACGGGTCGATCGATTGGCTCTGCTGGCCGCGCTTCGACTCGGCGGCGTGCTTCGCCGCGCTTCTCGGCGGTCCCGAGCACGGGCGCTGGCGCATCGCTCCGGTGGACGCCGGCGCGACGAGCACACGCCGGTATCGTGGCCACACGCTCATTCTCGAGACGACCTTCGCCGCCGCGGACGGCGCCGTCACGGTCGTCGACTTCATGCCGCTTCGCGGCCCGATGTCCGATCTCGTCCGCATCGTCCGCGGCCGGCGCGGACGCGTGGCCATGCGCTCGGAGCTGCTGCTCCGATTCAACTATGGATCGAGCATCCCCTGGGTGACTCGAATCGATGGCGGCGCCCTCCGCGCGATCGCGGGTCCGGACATGGTGATCCTTCGCTCGAGTGTCCCATTGCGAGGCGAGGGGCTCAGTACCGTCGGTGAGTTCAGCATCGGGGCGGGCGAGACCGCCTGCTTCGTGATGACCTACGGCCCATCCCACCTTCCCGCGCCGTCGGGCGTGGATGCGGAGAAGGCCTTGGTCGACACGGAAGCCTTCTGGGAGGGGTGGGCGGCGCGATGCTCGTATCGTGGTGAGTGGCGCGATCCGGTGATGCGGTCGCTGGTCACGCTCAAGGCGCTCACCTATCGACCGACGGGGGGCATCGTCGCCGCGCCAACGACATCGCTCCCCGAGCAGCCTGGCGGTCCGCGGAACTGGGACTACCGATTCTGCTGGCTGCGCGACGCCACCCTCACGCTGCTCGCGCTCATGGATGCGGGATACACCGAGGAAGCGCAGGCCTGGCGCGAATGGCTGTTGCGCGCCGTCGCCGGCCACCCCGCGGACCTGCAGATCATGTACGGACTCGCCGGCGAGCGACATCTCATGGAGTGGGAGGTCTCGTGGCTCCCGGGCTACGAGCAGTCGCGTCCCGTGCGCGTCGGGAATGCGGCGCACGGACAGCTGCAGATCGACGTCTTCGGCGAGGTGCTCGATGCGCTGCACCACGCGCGACGACACGGCCTAACGGGCGTCGACGGATGGAATCTCCAGAAGGCGCTCGTCGGGTATCTCGAGACGGTGTGGGACCGCCCCGATCGCGGCATCTGGGAGGTGCGGGGCGCGGACCAGCATTTCACCCACTCGAAGGTCATGGCCTGGGTCGCCCTCGATCGCGCCATCAAGACGGCCGAGCTGTACACCCTCGACGGTCCGCTCGATCGGTGGCGTAGCTTGCGCGAGCAAATTCACTCCGCGGTCTGCGAGAACGGCTTCAACACGTCGGTCAACTCGTTCGTGCAGGCGTATGGAAGCACGCAGCTCGACGCGAGCCTGCTCCAGATTCCACTCGTCGGGTTTCTTCCGCCGGAAGATCCGCGCGTGGTCGGGACCATCACCGCCATCGAGCAGCGACTCGTCTCCGACGGCCTCGTGTATCGCTACGACAGCGAGCTGACCGATGACGGCCTTCCCGCGGGCGAGGGTGCCTTTCTCGCGTGCAGCTTTTGGCTCGCCGACAACCTCGCGCTGATCGGGCGTCGCAAGGACGCCCGTCGGCTGTTCGAGCATCTGCTTGGCCTGTGCAACGACGTTGGGTTGTTGGCGGAGGAGTACGATCCCGGCGCGCGTCGAATGACCGGCAACTTTCCTCAAGCCTTCTCCCACGTTGCGCTCGTCGATACCGCGCTCAACCTCTCGGCGCGCAGCGAGGCGCGGGGCCGTCCAGCGGAGCAGCGGGCCGCGGTGGGTCTGGAGGATGGGTGACTACTGCGGATTGACCTTGGTCGCGGCGGATGCGATGCCGGCGGCTCGGGTCTCCAGGTGGGTCGCGCGCTCCTCGTCGCCAAGTGACCGGGTCGCGTCCGCCTCTACGCGCAGCAGCTCGGCCCAGATCGATAGCTGACGCGGATCGCGGATGAGCCCCGTCGCGGTCGCGACATCCACCCGCTGGAGAAGCATCCAGGTGTCGCCGAACAACGCGGCCTGCGCGGCGCGAGCCTCCTCGACGATGGTCGCTGGTGGTGCCGTACCGGCACCCAGGAGCTCGCGCAGCCGTCGAAGCGCGGCAGCGGCCTGCTCCAGGAGGCGCAATATGTAATCGCGTTGAACGGGCATCGACTTTGCCTCGGGGTGCCTGGTGACCGACGTCACCAGGAGATCACATGAAGGTCACTCCGCGCGATGCGCTCGACCTGTTCAAACGATCGGGAACGGAATTCTTTCGCGACGACTGCCCGCGGCTGGCCGCCGCGTTGTCCTATTATACGGTCTTCGCCCTCGCGCCGCTGATCGCGCTGCTGCTGCTGATGGCCGGGCTGATCTGGAATCCTCAGGAAGTGCAGAGCGCCATCGGACATCAGATCCGCGACTTGATGGGTGAGCAGGCATCGCGGGAAGTGCTGACGATGGTCGCGCACAAGGATCCGACAGGCGGGCGCGGTCCGATGGCGACGATCATCGGCCTCGCCATGCTCGCGTTCGGTGCAACGGGTGCGTTCCTTCAGTTGCAGGGCGCGCTCAACGCGGCGTGGGACGTGGAGCCCGATCCGTCACAGGGAGGCATCAGGAACTTCGTCACCAAGCGAGTGTTCTCGTTCGGGCTCATCCTGGGAATCGTGTTTCTCCTGATCGTGTCGCTCGCGGTCACGGCGGCGGTGAGCGCGATCACCGATCGGTTCGGCGGAGGAGTGAACGAAACAGTGATGCTGGTGCTGGAATTCGTCTTCGCGTTCCTGGTCGTGACGTTTCTCTTCGGCGCCATGTTCAAGGTGTTACCGGACGCCGAGGTGGCGTGGCGCGATGTGTGGGTCGGCGCGATCGTGACCACGATTCTGTTCGTGATCGGCAAGTTCCTCATCGGCTTCTACCTCGGCCAGAGCGATCCCGGCAGCTCGTTCGGGTCGGCCGGCACCCTGGCGGTGATTCTGATCTGGATCTATTACGCATCGCACATCGTGCTGTTCGGCGCGGAGTTCACGCAGGCGTGGGCGGTGAAGTTCGGGGGCGGCATTCGGCCGGAAGCGGGCGCGGCGAAAGTCGTGGAGCAAAAGAAGCGCGTCACCGGCCCGGCGGCGGGCACGACGGAGACTACGTCGGGTCGACCGGGGTAGGGATCTCGTGCCAGATCTCGACTTCGTACCCATCGAGGTCCCGGAAGAAGACGTACGGCTCGCCCGGACAAAACTCGCCGTGGTCGAGCACGGTGCCGCCCGCCTGCTCGATGACGCTCACCGCCGCCGCGATGTCGGCGGGATCGACGAGCCGAAATCCGAAATGGGCGATGGAGCCTGACGACCGCGTGCGTCGTTTCGTCTTCTGGAAGACGAGAACATCGCGGCTTCCGGGCGTCTGCGCCTGGATGAAGTCCTTCTCCCGATACACAGGGATCACGCCGAGGATCTTTTGATAAAAGAGGAGGGCCCGCTCGGGGTCCTCCACTCCCAGGGCGAGGTGAGTCAGGCCGTAGGTCTTGATCATTGTTTGGGAACGGCAGAGACGTCAGATGTCAGAATACGAGAATTCTGACATCT
>JAICOJ010000092.1 GCA_025930755.1 Gemmatimonadaceae bacterium | reverse complement strand
CGCGCGTACCCCAGAAGTGAAGGCGGAGCATGTTTGCGAGGGAAAGATCGCGGTGGTCTCGAGCTTCGAGCGGTGACGGCTGTCACGGCGCGTGGTAAGGGGGGTCAGGAGTCGGGAGTCAGGGATCAGGGGGTCTAGGTTGAAGGATCAGAGGGACCGCTTGCGCGCGGCTCACACCTCGGCCATCAACGCCCTGATCCCTGACTCCTGACTCCTGACCCCACTTACCACGCGCCGTGACAGCCGTCACCGCTCGAAGCTCGAGACCACCGCGATCTTTCCCTCGCAAACATGCTCCGCCTTCACTTCTGGGGTACGCGCGGGTCCATCCCTAGCCCGGGCTCACAGACCGTGCGCTATGGGGGCAACACCCCGTGTGTGGAGGTCCGCACGAGCGAGGGGTGGCTGATCATTCTCGACGCGGGCACGGGCATCCGGGAGCTCGGCCGCTCGCTGATCGACCGGGCGAATGGTGCGCCGATCCAGGGCGACATCTTTCTCTCCCACGGCCACTGGGACCACATCCAGGGTCTGCCGTTCTTCGCCCCCATCTTCCAGCGTGGCAACCATTTCACCATTTGGGGCGCGCAGACCACCGAAGCCAGGGTCGAGCGGATCGTGCGCGACCAGATGTCCCCCGTGGTCTTCCCGGTGTCGTTCGAGGAGATCGCGGCCAGTATCGACTTTCGTTCGGTTTTGGGCGACAGCCTGGAGGGCCGCGGCTACACGGTGAGCGCGACGGAGGTTCGCCACCCCGGTGGGGCCATGGGTTATCGCTTCGCCGACGGAAACGGGCGTGGGCCTGCGCTCGTCTACATCTCGGACAACGAGCTGGGAGCAACGGAGAAGTACGACTCTCCGGGGCATTGGCGTGACGATCTCGTGCGCTTCGTGCGCGACGCCGGCGTGCTCGTGCACGATGCGATGTACACACGCGAGGAGTACGACCATCATCGCGGCTGGGGCCACTCGACGTATCACGACGTGGTGGCGTTGGCTCTCGATGCGAACGTCGAGCGGTTGGTGCTGTTTCACCACAAGCCTGAGCGCTCGGACGACGAGGTCGATCAACGCGTGGACGAGTGCAAGGCGCTGGTGCGCGCGCGAGGCGGCACGACCGACGTGATCGCGGCCTCGGAGGGAATGACGCTGACACTCTGAGGGCCGGACGCCATGACGAGACTCGAACCGCGGATCGCGCTCTGAAGCCTCTGCTCATCGCGGCGCTCGGCCGAGCGATTCCGCATCTGCCCTCGGGACGGTCCGGGGACGACCTCGAGATTCGGCGCGTTCCCTCCTTTCCGGCTGCCGCGGCGCTCGACGCATCCCGCCCCACCGTGATCCTCGTCGATCGCGCCCTCCTGCACACGCTCGACGGCGACCTGCGACCGATGCGCGATCTCGTCGAGCGCGCGGCCCTGGTGGGTGTGGGAGATCCCGGGGATGCCGAGCCGCCCCCCGAGTTCCCCACCGAGCTCCTCTCGGGATTCCTGCCGGGTAACGCCGCGGCCGGGCTCGTCGCGGTCCAGCTTCGCGGGGCGTTCCGCCACGCCGCCTCGCTCGTTGCCTATCGAGCGGTGCGCGCGCAGGAGCGCGACCGCCACCGTGAGCTCGCCGAGCTCACGCGGGTAGGCGTGGCCCTCACGACCGAGCGGGACCTGTTGTCCTTGCTCACCCTCATCCTCTCGCAGGCTCGGCGCATTACGACGAGCGACGCGGGATCGCTGTATCTCGTCGAGCGCGATGAGGCGGGGCACCCGGAGGCGCTGCGGTTCAAGCTCTCCCAGAACGAGACGCTGACCAGCGTCCCGCTCTCCGAATTCACCGTGCCGATCGACAACTCGAGCCTGGCCGGATACACCGCCGCGACGCACGAGCCGCTCGTCATCCCCGACGTGTATCTGCTGCCGGAGGACGTGAGCTATCGTCTCAATCGCAGCTTCGACGAGAAGTTCGGCTATCGTACGAAGTCGATGCTCGTGATTCCGATGACGACGCATCGCGACGAAGTCGTCGGGGTGCTGCAGCTGATCAACCGGAAGCGGATGATGGGCACGCGCCTGACGACCCCCGAGGCGGTCGATCGCGAGGTGCTCCCGTATGACGAGCGGGCGGTGGAGCTCGTCTCCGCCCTCGCGGCCCAGGCGGCGGTGTCGATCGAGAACTCGATGCTCTACGAGAACATCGAGCGGCTCTTCGAGGGCTTCGTCACCGCGGCGGTGTCGGCGATCGAAGCGCGCGATCCGGCCACGTTCGGTCATTCCGAGCGTGTGGCGACGATGACGGTGAGCCTCGCGCGCGCGGTGGATCGTGGCGGGACGGGCCAGTACCGCGGGACGCGCTTCTCGCGCACGCAGCTTCGCGAGCTTCGCTACGCGAGCCTGCTGCACGATTTCGGCAAGGTCGGCGTGAGCGAGCAGGTGCTGGTGAAAGAGAAGAAGCTCTACTCGAGCGACATCGAGGCGATCCGGGGCCGATTCGCCTTTCTGAAGCGCACCGCCGCGCTCGAGTACGAGCGGCGGCGCGCCGAGTGGCTGCTTCGCAATGGGCGCGAAGGTTATGACGCGCTCGTCGCCGAGCTCGAGGGACGTCTTCGCGAGCACGAGGCGGAGCTGGACCGGCTGCTCTCGGCCGTCATCGCCGCGAACGAGCCGACGATCCTCAGCGAGGAGGCAGGCGCCGAGCTCGCCTGCCTGTCCAGGCGCACGTTCCGTGACATCGACGGGGCGGAGCGCCCGCTGCTCACCGAGGAAGAGGTGCGGTTTCTGACGATCACGCGCGGAAATCTCGACGAGCAGGAGCGCCGCGAGATCGAGTCGCACGTAACGCACACATTCCGGTTTCTGCAGCAGATCCCGTGGACGCGCGAGCTGCGCGACATCCCACGCATTGCGTACGCGCACCACGAGAAGCTCAACGGCGAGGGCTACCCGCGCGGGGTGCGCGGCGATGAGATCCCGGTCCAGACGCGGATCATGACCATCGCGGACATCTACGATGCGCTGACCGCGACCGATCGGCCCTACAAGCCGGCCGTCCCCTCCGAGCGGGCGCTGGACATCCTCCGCATGGAGGCGAAGGAGGGGATGCTCGACAAGGACCTGCTGTCGACGTTCATCGAGTCGAGGGTATACGCCTTGACAGATCCCAGGAGCTTTGGGGCGTACACGCTCGGGACTCCTCGGGACGGGGTTCCTTCGTTGACCGATTAGGATTTCGGGGTTTGACGGCACAGACGTGCCCTCTATCGCGCCTTCCCGTACCCTCCGCCTCCCGGCGTCTCGATACTCAAGACATCCCCCGGCGCCATCTCGACCCTGCACTTGGCCGGCAGCCACTTCCCATTCAGTGAATTCCGGCCAGGCATCCCGGCCGCACCGCCTGCAGCTCCCCGAGGGGAACGGCGGCGGCGCTCCGTCAGCAAGGTCACCGTGCAGCGCTCGAGGGCGCGGTAGCGCCTAACGACCCCGTCGCCACCGCGGGCAGCGCCCTCACCGCCCGTCTTGCGCCGGATGGCATACTCGTCGATGCGCAGTGGGAGCGACCATTCCAGGGATTCGATCGGGGTGTTGCGCGTGTTGCTCATCCCGACGTGCACAGCGCTCGGACCGGGGCCGCGCGAGGAGGCTCCCTGTCCTCCGCCCAGCGTTTCGTAGAAGGTCCATCCGGCGCCGCCGAACGTGACGTTGTTCATCGTCCCCTGCCCCTGCGCCGGGACATCGATGCCGGCGTCGGCAAGCGCGGCGAACAGCGTATCGGTCATGCGCTGCGAGAGCTCGACATTGCCCGCGGCCACCGCCGACGGCCACGTCGCATTCATGACCGTTCCGCGCGGTGCGATCACCTCGACCGCTCGCGCGATGCCATCGTTCATCGGCACCTCGTCGTCGAGCATCGTCCGCAGTACGAACACCGCCGCCGCCCGCGCGACAGCGAGGGGGGCATTGACGTTGCCGCGCACCTGCGGGGAGGATCCCGTGAAGTCACACACGAGACGTCCGTTCTGCTGGCGAACCGTGGCCACGACCCGCACATCGTCCTCGGTCACCCCGTCCCCCTCGAGCGCATCCTCCGCGCGACCGATTCGGTCGCCGACGGCGCGAAGCGCTTCGCGCGCACTTCGCTCGGCGTAGTCCATCAACGCCTGTCCCGCTTGCTGCACCCGGACGATGCCCTCTCGCGCGACCAGGGCCCGCCAGCCTGCTCGGCCGGCTGCGCAGGCGCCCAACTGTGCCCGCATGTCACCGCGTCGCTCATCCGGTGTGCGCACGTTGGCGAGCAGAATCGACATGACGTCTTCCATGATCCCGTTCTGCGTCGCAAGGCGCACCGGTGGAAGCACGAGGCCCTCCTGCACCAGCTCGGTGGCGCCCTGCGGCATGCTGCCGGGGCTCATGCCACCGATGTCGGCATGATGCGCGCGAACGGCGGTGAATGCCGCGACGCGCCCTTCATGGGCCACGGCTTCCACCAGCGTGAGGTCGGGGAGATGCGACCCGCCGGCGAACGGGTCATTGAGGAGAAAGACATCGCCGGGCTGCGGACGGCGCGCGATCACCGCTCGCACCGCTTCCGGCATCGCACCGAGGTGGACGGGAATGTGCGCCGCCTGGGCAACCATCGCGCCGCGGGCGTCGAACAACGCGCACGAGGAGTCACGCCGCTCACGAATATTGGGCGACAGTGCGCCGCGCACGAGCACGGTCCCCATCTCTTCGGCAATGGCCGCGAACGCGTGCGCCATGACCTGAAGATCGAGGAGGTCGAACGTCTCGGCGCTCACGTGGAGCGCTCCACCATGTACCCGCCCGTCGGGAGCGGAGTCGCGTGCCATCCCGCATCCACCCGCATCGCCGCGTCCGGCAGCGGGACCACGGTGGGTCCCGGCACCGGTGTCGCCACGCCACCCGGGCGTGCGCTCGCGAGCCGTGCCTCACGCGCCGCGCCGAAGGTGGCATGGCGGAGACTCACGATCTCGACGGGCCGCTCGAGCGTGAAACCGGCGCGCGCCACATGGAGCGTGGCAAACCGCGCGGCGATCGCTGCGCCATCGTCATCGGGAGTCACGGGGACATCGAGCTCGTGCCCTTGCCCCACGTAGCGCACATGGGCCCACCAGCGACGTTCCACTCCTTCCCCGGTCCGCGCCGCGAGCTCCTCGCGCATGGCGGTTACATCCGCCCGGTCCAGCCGATCGGCCTGCCGCATGACGCTTCGCATCGCATCGCGCCGCTCCGGCGCCATGGCCAGGCCTAACGCGCTCAGCACGCCGGCGTGCGGCGGCACGAGAATGCGGGTCATGCCGAGCAGTGTCGCCAGGGCACAGGCGTGAAGTGGCCCGCCTCCTCCAAAGGCCACGAGCACACATCGCCGCGGATCGACGCCGCGCTCCACGCTCACTCGGCGCAGCGCACGGGCCATTGCCGCATCGACGGCGGCGATGATCGCGCGCGCGACTCGGTCGGCGGGGGCCGACAGGCGTTGAGCGAGCGCGTCGATTGCCCGGTGTGCCGCCAAGGGATCGAGCGTTACCCCACCACTCATGCGCGACGCGTCGATGTTGCCGAGCACAATGTGCGCGTCCGTAACCGTGGCGTCGGTACCGCCGCGCCCGAAGGCGGCGGGACCGGGATTCGCCCCGGCGGAGCGCGGTCCCACCCGCAGCGCGGCTCCGGGATCGACCCACGCGATGCTGCCGCCCCCCGCGGACACCGTCTCCACGAGGACCCGGGGCAGCGCGATCGGCACGCCGGCGATCGCGCCTCCGGGCTCGGAGAGCGGCTCTCCGTTGAGGACCAAGCCGGCGTCCGCGCTCGTCCCACCGATGTCGATGGTGAGCGCGTCCGTGATCCCCGCCTCGCGAGCGACGTACGCGGCCCCGAGAATGCCACCCGCTGGCCCCGAGAGCGCGAGCGATGCGGCTGTCTGTGCGGCGTCGGCAGCGGTGCGCATTCCGCCGGCGGAGGTCATCACGGCGGGCGCCGGGTATCCGGCCTGCACCAGATCGTCCGCCACTCGTCGCAGGTATGTGCCGACCGATGGACGGAGGTACGCCTCGGCAACGGTCGTCGCGGTGCGCTCATATTCACGAATCTCCGGAAGCACCTCCGACGAGAGCACGACGTCGACGCCGGCGATCAGCGATCGCAGGGCGGCACCTAACGCGCGCTCGTGGCGACCATCGTGAAAAGCGTGCAGGAGCGCTACAGCCACGACCTCCGGCGTGCGCTCGACAGCCTGCTGTGCCACGCGCCGGACCGACGTGGCATCGAGCGGCCTCACGATTCCCTGCGGCTCGACCCGCTCGGGCACGGCGACGATCCGATCGTGCGGGACGAGGGGCTCGGGGTGGTGCTTCGTCAGATCGTAGAGGGCCGCGCGCTCCTGGCGACGCAGCTCGAGCAGGTCAGTGGCACCTTCGGACGCACACAGGACGACGCGGGCACCTGTTCGCTCGAGAAGGGTGTTCGTCGCCACGGTCGTACCATGCGCGATGTGCTCGACCTCGGCGGAGGGGACGCCTAACGTGCGCAGCGCGTCGCGAACGCCCTGACTCTGGTCCGCGGGCGTCGACAGCACCTTTCGCCCCTCGACCCGCCCATCGGCGGCAATGGCGATGAGGTCGGTAAACGTTCCGCCGACATCGATGCCGACGGAGTATCCACTCATTCGCGCCGCCGCCGCACCCACGCCGCCGCGACCAGCGCCATGGTCCCGATCAGCGACGCCGTGCCGATCCAGTCCCCGATCCGCACGAACAGCGTCATGACCGACGCCGTCTGCACCTGATACGTGCGGCTCGCGCTCGTCTCCAGCTCGGTCTCCTCATGAAAGCGGCCGAGCGGGTCGATGTATGCCGAGATCCCGGTGTTCGCGGCGCGGACGATGCCGAGGCGGTTTTCAATGGCGCGGAACGCGAGGTGCGCCTCGTGCTGATGCGGCGCTATGCTCCGCCCGAACCAGGCATCGTTGGTGATGTTGACGAGGATCTTCACCCCGCCGCGGCGGTACTCGCGCGAGAGCTGCGGGAAGATCGACTCGTAGCAGATCAGAACCCCCGCCTCACCAAACGCATAACGAAATGGCGCCTGATCCTCGCCGCGGCCGAACCCGCCAAAGTACTTGAGCCCCTTGAACCAATCCGGATCGACAAATGGCACGCGCTCGACGACCGGAACGAGAAACTCCTTGCGGTACGGTGGCTGTCGCGCGATGGCCCCGGTGGAGTCGGTCGTCATCGCGGCGTTGAACACTTCATACTCCTGCGTGCCATCGGGTGCCGTGGTCGACAGGAACTCGACGTCGAGAACGCCGAACAGGATCGGGATGCGGGTCGGCGCGGAGAGCGCGCGGAGCGTGTCGGCCCACTGGGGATTCTGCACGAGATATCCCGGGAGTGCGACCTCGGGCCAGACGACGAGCTGCGGCCGGCCCACTCGCATCCCCTCACGCGTGAGGCCTGCCAGCATCGACACGATGCGATCGCGGTTGGCGTCCTGCCACTTCTCCTCCTGTGGGATGTTCGGCTGGACGATCGCGATCGGGGCAACCGGCTGCATCACGATGGAACCAAGGCGCCACCGACCGTACCCGACCACCGCCGCCGCCAGCACGACCACGACGCCGACCCTGACCAGTGCACGACGGAGCTCGGCGCGCACGAGCCAGGCGTCCGTCAGCAACCCGGCCGTCGCCGCGATCCAGAAGCTCACGCCGCGCACGCCCGAGAGATCGGCGAGCTGCGCCAGCGTCGGCAGTCGGGACGTTGCGAGCCCGAGTGGCAACCACGGGAAGGCGAGGTCGCTCATGTAGTTGATGACGACTTCGGACGCCGTCCAGAGGATCGGTAGCACGATCGCGAACGGCCATCGCGTCGCGCGGCGGGCCGCATGCAGCGCGGCGATCGTGACGCCCACGACGGGCGCCATGACCAGCACGGCACCGATGTACCCGAGGAACGACAGCTTGGTGTAGATCGAAAGCGCGATCGCGATCCAGTACAGCGTCAGCCCGTACGCCATGGCGCCGTACCAGAAGCCGAAGCGGAACGACGCGCGTACGGGCTCTCCCACGTCCACCTTTCGCGCGACGACGATCGCCACGGGGATCAGTGTCAGGAACGCTGGCAGGAGGAGGCGAAATGGCGGGAACGCGATCAGGAAAAGCGCCGCCGACGCGAAGGCCGGCAGCGCCTCTTCGCGCACCGGAAGCCAGCCGGGGCGCCTCACAATCGAATCTCTTTCCCCTCGTCCGCCGACTTGTAGATCGCCTCGGCGACCCGGTGGACCATCACCTGTTCAGTCGGAATCTCGTACTCCGCCTCTTCGCGCAGCACCGCGACGAAGTGCGCGAGCTCGGCACGATAGGACTGGATGAAGGCGCTCTCGCGGGCCGCGGCACCGCCGGGAGACACGTCCATTGGCTTGCCGTTGATCTCCTTCACGACACGCAGCGGCGCCAGACGCGCATTGCCGCGAGAGGCGAGCACCTCGAACCACCATCGGTCCTCGTCGCCAACGTACGACCAGGTGACATCGAACGCGAGCGACATGCCCTGTGCGCACTCGAGCGAGACGAACATCGAGTCCTCGACGGCGCTGGCGCCACGGCCACGCTCCATCTGGGCCGATACGCGCACCGGCTCGGGAAAATCGGCGAGCCACAGCGCCAGATCGAGCAGCGGCAGTCCATACTCGAAGAACGCGCCCCCCCCGGCCTCCGCGCGACGGTGCCGCCACCCTTCGAGACTCTTCTTCACCTGATAGTGCCCAGCGCGCACTCCCGTGAGGCGCCCCAGCTCTCCCCCGCGAAGAAAGCGATCGAGCGCCTGCACGTCGCTGCGAAACCGATGATTCAGGGCCGCGGCGACCTTTCGCTCGGCGCGCTGCGCCGCGCTCAGCAGGCGCTCCACGCCGCGCGACGTGAGGGCGAGCGGTCGCTCACACAGCACGTGCACCCCGGCCTGGAGCGCGCTCAATACGTGCGGCTCGTGCAGGTGGTTCGGTGTCGAGATGATGACGGCGTCGAGCTCATCGAACTCGAGCAGGTCCTCGATGTCGGTGAAAACATCCGGGACCCCGAACCGGTCGGCGAGGGAGCGCGCCTTGGGACGGTCGTTGTCGCACAACGCCACGAGCTGCGCCCCACGCATCTTCGACAGCACGGGGATATGCGCGATCTGCGCGATGGCTCCGACGCCCACGACGCCGATGCGAATAGCCGGCTTCATGGTGAGGACGATGGGGGCTGGTTGCCGAAGAAGTAAGTGACGAGCCCGCGTCCAGACCAATAGCGCAGATTGCTCAAGAGATTCAAGCGCGCTTGCAGCCCAAAGCTGATGCGGCCAGCCGGCGCCGTGTCGACACCGGCGAACATGGCGAATCCCCCAGAGATGTTGTCGAGCGCACTCTCGACGAACGTGTCATTGATGAAGGGCGACTCGGCATTGATCATGTGCGCCCCGAGGCCGCCGCCGGCGTACGGCCGCAGGAAGGCGTTCGGGCGCGGCGTGTACCGCAGATCAACCTCCAACGCGATGTCGGAGACGTTGATGCGCCCCAGGTCGAGTGTGTCATCGCCGGACGGGTCGATCACCTGCTCGCGCAGCCGCTGCTCGAAGGTGTCGACGAACTCGTCGCGGAAGCGCGATCCCCAGTAATTGGCGGAGAACACGACGCGCCACGAGCGCGCGATGTAGCCGTAGTCGGCAAACACACCGAACGACTGCGCATCCTCGGCGCGCGACGCGCGAACGGGCCCCGCGGTGACGCCGAGCGCCGTGAGGCGAAGTCGGTCGAGGTTGAGGCGTTCGAACAGGGATTGCGCCTCACCGCGGGAGGGTGTCAGCGCAACGAGCATCAGGAGGGGGATGAACGCCCGGCGCATGTCACTCCACCGAGGCGATCGCGGTTCCCGGATAGTACGTACTCAAGATGCTGCGGAAATCGAGACCTGCCCGCGCGCGGCCAATCGCCCCCCACTGACACATGCCGATTCCGTGTCCATATCCCCCGCCCTCGAAGGTGGCGCGTGCCAGGCGTCCCGCCCCGTCCCGCTCCGTGCGAACGGAAAAATACGTGCTGTTGAGAATCTCGCCATTGGGAACGCGCATCACGAAGCGTACATCGTTTCCGCGAACGAGAAAGCGGCCGCGATCGGTGCGGACGGCAATCGCCGCCACCCGACCGGAGGGCGTTTTCCCATCCACCTCGACACCGCTCGGGACGCCGACCCGTCCGCCCGGTACGGTCACGTACTGGGAGAGGTAGCGCTCGAGCGCGCTCGTGAGCACGGCTCGGTCGAGGGTCTTCGTCCACCGGAAGCGTGGCGACGGGTCGCAGTAGTATCGATCGGAGCCGCCGATGCGATCGCTGACCCGACGAAGATAGGGCTCGTCGCGGCTGCGGTACCACACCTCGGTGACCTCGGCGGTCGACCCACCGCACGTCGAGTGGTAGGGCGCGTTCACTGGGCGTCCTCCGTAGGTGATCACGAGACCGCGTGTCGCCCACACCGCCGCATCGGCAATGGGAGTCTCGGCGTCCGCCCCACCGTATACCTGATCCTGCACCGTGGCGACGAGATCGTATGGCCGGGCCTGGCCGCCTGCCATCCGCACATAGGCGTAGCTCCGCGCCGCTACCGCCTGGGCGGCGACGGCGGCTTCCTCCCCAGCCACGCGGCGACCGATCTCCAGCGGCACGACTCCCCGCAGATAATCCTCGACGTGAAGCCGGTTGGCCACGAGCAGACCATCGTCGCGCGCGGTCAGCATGACCTCGCCGCGATAGCGTTTGCCGTTGACGATCACGAAGTCGTGCACCTGCTCCGCCCGCGCGACGAGAGGCCCGGCGCGTTCCGGCGTTGCGATCCCTCCACGGACGGCGTGCACCGAGCGGCCGCGGGCTTCCAGCCGCCACACGTCGTTCGACGGGACCCGCAGCAGCACACCACCGCCCTCGTCCAGCAGGCGCCAGTCACCGGTGGCCCCGATCTCGACGGCTGGAACGCCGCTCGACAGCGCGACACGAACGAGGCGGCCCGACGCCATTGGAAGCGAATCGACGGGCGCGGGAATCCGCCACACCGTATCTCGAAGGTCAGTCGTGTCCGCGGGTGGCACGAGCGTATCGCGGCGCCAGACGACGGGCGCGTCGGTGGGGCTCGGCTGCAGTGACGGCCCGCATCCCACGACCGCGACGTACGCGCCCGACGCGACGACGCGTCTCCACACGTTAGGCACGCGCGGCACCCAGCGCGCGCTCGACACGGTCGAGGGTCGCATCGATCTCGGCATCTCCGTGCGCCGCGGAGACGAACCCGGCCTCGAAGGGAGACGGCGCGAAGTAAACGCCGAGCTCGAGCACGGCGTGGAAGAAGCGACGAAACAGCTGCACATCGCTCGCGCGCGCATCGGCGAATGAACGCACGGGCTCTGCACGGAAGAAGAAGCCGAACATCGACCCGGCGCTGTCCGCGGTAAAGGGGACGCGGAGGCGGGCGGCGATCTCTCGCAGCCCTGACACGAGACGAGTCGTTCTCGCCTCGACCTTCTGGTGCAGCGACGGCGTCAGCAGGCGAAGCGTGGCGAGCCCCGCGGCCATCGCCAACGGATTTCCGGACAGTGTGCCGGCCTGATACACCGGTCCCGACGGCGCGACCATCTCCATGAGGTCGCGTCGGCCCCCGTACGCAGCCGCGGGCAAGCCGCCGCCGATCACCTTGCCCAGCGTCGTGAGATCGGCGCGAACGGCAAAGCGCTCGTGCGCTCCGCCGGGTGCGATGCGGAAGCCCGTCATCACCTCATCGAAAATCAGGAGCGCGCCGGCGTCATCAGCCACGCTCCGCAGCCCGCGAAGAAAGGCTGGATCCGGGGCGATGAACCCCGCGTTGCCGATGATCGGCTCGACGATGATGGCCGCGAGGCGACTGCCCTGCACCGACGCGGCCTCGTGAACGGCATCGAGGTCGTTGAAGGGTACGGACAGTGTCAGCGCGGCGAGCGAATCGGGAACGCCGGGAGAATCGGGCAGCCCGAGCGTCGCGACGCCCGACCCCGCGCGCACGAGAAACGCGTCGCCATGGCCATGATAGCATCCGTCGAACTTCAGGATGCACTCGCGGCCAGTGGCGGCGCGAGCGAGACGAATGGCGCTCATCGTCGCCTCGGTGCCGCTCGAGACGAAGCGCATCATCTCGACGTGCGGCATACGCTGCCTGACGAGCTCCCCGAGCTCGACCTCGAGCTCCGTCGGGGCGCCGAAGCTCGTTCCCCGCTGCATCGCCTCGGCAATGGCGTCGAGCACCGGAGGGGATGCGTGGCCGAGCGCGAGGGCCCCCCACGAGAGCACGTAGTCGATGTATTGTCGGCCGTCCGCGTCGACCAGGCGCGGCCCTTCCCCGCGATACACGACGAACGGCTCGCCACCCACGCCGCGGAAGGCGCGGACCGGCGAGCTCACCCCTCCAGGGAACAGGTCGCGCGCCCGCGCCATGATCGCGGCGCTGCGCACCGTCACCGACCAAAGCTCCCAATGCTCGTGAGCGAGACCACGGGCAGCGACGCTCGCGAGCGAACCGGCACCGGCGGGCCGGCGATGACGGCTTGCTGGGTCGCGAGGAAATCGAAGTCGTCGCGCACGGCCGTGATCGTCATGTCCACGATCGAGCCGGGAGCCGCATCGCCCGCGAGGAACGTGATGCCGTCGATGTCATCCGCCTGCCAGATGGCCCGCGCCTCCAGCCGATCGGCGCGCCGGTCGACGATGCCACGCACGCGCCGCCCGACGAAGCGCTCGTAGCGCTCGGCGGTCACGGCGCGCTGCAGGTCGAGCAGGCGCTCCAGCCGCTCGCGCTTTACGTCGTCCGGCACATCGTCCGCCATCGCGTGTGCCCGCGTGCCCTCCTGCGGGCTATACGTGAACGCGCCAACGCGCTCGAACTGCGTCTCCTCGAGGAAATCGAGCAGCCGCTGAAAATCCGCGTCCGTCTCACCGGGAAATCCGACGATGCACGTCGTGCGTATGGCGATGTCAGGGACAGCGTCGCGCACGCGCCGGACCCTTTCGCGAATCGTGCGCTCGCGCTCCGGGCGTCGCATGCGCTCGAGCACCGGATCCGACGCGTGCTGGATGGGCATGTCGAGATACGGAGCGATTCGAGATTCGCGGGCGATAACCTCGAGCAGACGCGGGGTGAGTCCGGCCGAATAGAGATAGAGGAGCCGGAACCATGGAATCGACGTCTCGCGCAGGAGCGTCTCGAGGAGCTCGGGGAGCCGAACTCCACTGCCCCGCGGCCCCCCGCGCAGATCTCGCCCGTAATGCGCCAGGTCCTGCGCGACGAGATTCACTTCCACCGCACCCTGTCGCTCGAGCTCGCGCGCCTCATGCATCAGCTCGTGGAGTGAAAACGACCGATGCCGACCGCGCATGAGCGGTATCGCGCAAAACGCGCAGCCGTGGTCGCACCCCTCGCTCACCTTGAGGTAGCGCACGTGCGGCAAATCGCCCGTGTACACGCGCACGCCGGGATGCTCGACGGTCGGATCCCCGATCACACCGCGCCGCTCGAGCTCGGGGACGAGCTGATCCATCTCGGAGGAGCCGAGGAAGAGATCGACTTCGGGGAGGTGCTCGAGAAGCTCCTGCTTGTGGCGCTCGACCATGCAGCCGACGGCGACGACGGCCTGACAGGAGCCGTCCTCCTTGAGGCGGCCGGCCTCGATGAGCGCGTCGATGGACTCCTGCTTCGCGGCGTCGATGAAGCCACAGGTATTGACGACGATGACCTCGGCCGTCGCGAGGTCGCTGACAGGCTCGGCGCCCCGGCCGACGAGGCGCGCCAGGTAGCGCTCGCTGTCGACGGTGTTCTTGTCGCAGCCCAGTGTGATGAACCCGATTCTCACGCAGAAGAAGCTAGTGGGGGGAGAGAGGGCCGCGAAGGGTCCTCGGGGTCCTCGGGGTCCTCAGGGTCCTCGGGGTCCTCAGGGTCCTCAGGGTCCTCAGGGTCCTCAGGGTCCTCAGGGTCCTACACCGTGAACACCTCGAGGATTCTGAGGACCCCGAGGACCCTGAGGACCCCGAGGACCCTTGAACCTAACGATAATTCCCGAACTTCAGCTCGACGCCAAAGTCCTGCCCGCGCAACAGGCTCATCACCGCCTGAAGCTCATCCTTCGACGCGGAGCTCACTCGCACCTGCTCCCCCTGAATGGCGGCAGTGACCTTCTTCATCTTCGCTTCCTTGATGGCCGCCACGACCTTCTTGGACGTGTCGCCATCGAGCGACATCTTGAGCGTGATCTCGCGGCGCACGGTGTCGTTGCCGGCAGGCTTCACCTCGCCGATGTCAAGGTTCTTCACCGGCACGCCACGCTTGATGAGCTTCCCCTGAAGCACGTCCATGAGCGCGCGCATCTTGTAGTCATCATCGGCGACGAGGACGAGCTTGCCTGGTGCACGTTGAAATTCGATGCTCGCTTTCGAGCCCTTGAAGTCGTAGCGCTGCGCGATCTCCTTCTGCGCCTGATTGATCGCGTTATCGACTTCCTGGAGGTCGACGCCGGTCGTGATGTCGAATGAGCTGGTTTGGGGCATGATTGGCTTGGAAACAGAGTCAACCACGACTGCGAACTGCGTACTGCGTACTGCGTACTGCGTACTGCGTACTGCGAACTGCGAACTGCGAAGACCGCGCTTTTATTCGCAGCT
>JAICOJ010000074.1 GCA_025930755.1 Gemmatimonadaceae bacterium | reverse complement strand
CCAACCGATACCGTTGAGCGTCGACGAGCCGGCGCATGCGCGCCCGGCCCTCCGTCCCCGTGTGCCAACGGGTGAGGTCGGCCTCGCCCAGCTCGCCCTCGGTCTCCGGCGAGAGCGGAAAGCTGCGATCGAAATACTTGAGGCGGATGCGCTCCCCCTGGCGCTCGAGCGACAGCTCGCCGCGGTCCAGCACCGCCTCCAGCGTGTCGCCCAGAACCGGAACGAGCACGCGGCCGTGGAGCGAGGATCGCTCGGATTCCCATTCGACATCGAACCAGCTCGCCCACCGGGACCGACGCCCGTTGGCGAGCATGTCCTCCCAATAGGGATTGTCGGGGCCCGTCCCCATGTGGTTCGGCACGATGTCGAGCACGATGCCCATCCCGCGACCACGAAGGTCGGAGGCGAGCGCACGCAGATCATCCTCCGCGCCGAGCTCGGGGTTGAGGCGCGTTGGGTCCACGACGTCGTATCCGTGAAGACTGCCCGGCCGTGCCGCGAGCAGCGGAGACGCGTAGACGTGCGACACGCCGAGTCGCTCGAGGTACGGCACCAGCGCGCGGGCATCCTCGAGACGAAAGCCCGCGTTGAACTGGAGGCGGTAGGTCGCGGTCAGCGTGAGGGAACCCACTGCCGCTCCACGCCCAGCGCGCGCCGCACGTCGGCGCTCTCGGTCATGTCCTCGAGGCTCATCCTCATCCGACGCGTCCAGCTCGACCACCGATCGGGCGGGACTCCCGGAAGGTTGACCGGCTCCACTTCCCCCGTCAGGTCATCGAGCGAAAGTCCCACGAGCCACGACGGCGTGCGTCGCAGGTAGCTGTGAACTGCCTCGCGCAGGGCGAGATCGGTGGTGGGCTCCGCGGTCGCCGGCCACAATCCCTCCTCGACGAGCGTCGTCGCGAGCGACTCGCGCGCCTCGGCCCGCTCCTGTCGGGCCGCTGCCGCCGCGCGCTGCGTGGGAATCGCCCCGACCTTCGTGCGCAGATCGATGTCGCTCTCGCGCCAGAATGCGGCGATCGTCGGCATGTCGTGCGTGTTGGCGGTCGTGAGGGCGAGAGGGGGATACGCGCGCGGCGGCTTGAATCGGCCGCGCTTTGGCTCGGCCTCGAAGTACATCACTTTCGACGAGAGCACCCCCCAGCGCTCGAGCGCGGGCGGGACCTCGGGCGGCACGGTGCCGAGGTCCTCGCCGACGATGAGCGCGTTGGCGCGCACGCTCTCGAGCGCCGCGATGCCTAGCAGGTCATCGCCCGGGAAGCGGACGTATGCGCCGTCCCGTCCCTGCATGCCGCGCGGAATCCAGAACTGTCGAAAGAGCCCGAGGACATGATCGATGCGAAGCGCACCCGCGTGCCGAAGCGCCGCCCGCACCAGACGGATCCAATACGAGTATCCATCCTCGGCGAGACGCTGCGGATTGATGGCGGGGAGCCCCCAGTTCTGTCCGCCAGCCGCGTACGGGTCGGGCGGGGCGCCGATGGTCGGTCCATCGAGAAAGAGACCGGGGTGCATCCAGCTATCGCTGCCGTCGCGCGCCGCTCCTATCGCGAGATCCTGGTAGAGACCGATGGGAAGCGACAGCTCGCGCGCCCGTGCCTGTGTGCGGCCGAGCTGGCGATCGAGCTCGAACTGCACCCATTGATGATACCCGACACGCTCGCGTTCCTTCTCACGAAACCCCGTGACCGCGCGGCTGCGCGGGTCTCGCAGCTCGGCCGGCCATTCCTGCCACGGCTTTCCCTCCTGCCGCTCGTCGAGGGCGCACCAGGTCGCGAAGTCCTCCAGTTGCTGCCCCTGCGATGCGACGTATCGCGTGAACGCCCGCCCGCGTTCGGTGCTCTTCCCACGGTGATGTTCGACGAAAGCGCGATGGAGCGCCTCCAGTACGGGACGCTTCAGCGCCATAACGGCCTCGTAGTCGAGGTGCGTCGCGTCGCGAAGCTCGGCGATCCGCGGAAGGCCGCGCGCGGTCGCCGATCTCGCCTCCGCGCTTTCGGTCATTTCGGGAATCGCGTCGATGTCGATGTAGAGCACATTGCCGAAGAGCCGGCTCACGGGCCCGTAGGGCGAGACGTCGTGCCCGCGGTTTCGCAGCGCATGCAGCGGATTCACGCCGACGAACGCCGCGCCAATGTCGGCCGCCCACTCCGTGAGCCGCGTGAGATCGCCGGTGTCGCCTGCTCCCCAGTTCCGGCCGCTTCGCACCGTGTACAGGTTCGCGGTGAGCCCAACCACCCGCCGGCCGCCGAGCACGGTTTCCGGGGACGCGCACGTCTCCGGCACGACGATCAGGCGTTGCTCGCCGTGTGCCGCCTGGCCGCGTCCCCGGACCGTTAGGCGCATGGTGTAATAGCCGGGATCGGGGGACTCATCGAGCGCGATCTCGAGCTGCCCGCGCGGGGTCTTCGTCGCGCGGCCGGCGCGCCGCATGGTTTTCCCCGCCTCATCGTCGAGCTCCAGCTCCCACTCCACGCGCGACGGCCAGCCTCGCGGCAGCGCGAGCGAGATGGGCGCGTCCGCAACGGCCGTTACACGGACCGGAGCCAGCAACCGCGCGCGCGCACGCTCCCGTAGCGCGGCCAGAGCCTCCGCGGCAGCGGCATCCTCGGACACGTCGTATCCCATCGAGCCGAGCAGCGCCCTGCGCGTGCGATCGCTCGTCGCCCGCCGTTCCTTTCCCGTCTGGTCGACGTACTCCGCGATGATGCCCACCCGGTCGGCCAGCGCGCGCAGCGCGCCGGAGCTGCGTCCACCGCGGCGCTTACGAGCTGCCATGCCCGCCATCGGCACGCGCGACCGCGGAGTCCTCCAGCGCGAGCACGAGCGCGCCAAGCGGTGGGAGCTGCAGAGCGACCGACTGCGGGTAGCCGTGGAACGGCGTGTCCTGGACCTCGATCGTGGGACGCATTCCGAGCCCGCTGCCACCGTACCGGCTGTCGTCGGTCGACATAACGAGCGAGTAGCGTCCCGTGGTCGGCACACCGATGCGATACTGCTCGCGCGGAATGGGCAGGAAGTTGAGCACGACGATGACGTGCTCGTGCCCATCGTGGCGGGCGTACGAGACCACCGAGTTCTCCTCGTCCGCCAGATCGATCCACGCGAACCCGGAGGGAACGTGATCGTTCCGCCAGAGCGCCGAGCGCTCGCGGTAGAGCCGGCCGAGGTCCTCGACGAACCGCGAGAATCCGGCGCGCTGGGGCTCGCCGGCGAGGTGCCAGTCGAGACTCGTGTCGTGATTCCACTCCGCCCACGGCGCGAACTCCGTACCCATGAACAGCAGCTTCTTCCCCGGGCGCGTGTACTGGTACGTGAGCAGGAGCCGCAGGTTCGCGAGCTTCTGCCAGAGGTCGCCGGGCATCTTCTCGAGCAGAGAGCGCTTGAGGTGCACGACCTCATCGTGCGACAGCGGCATGATGAATCGCTCGTTGTACTCGTACACCATGGCGAAGGTCAGCTCACCCTGGTGGAAGCGGCGATAGAGGGGATCGCGCGCGAAGTAGCGCAGCGTGTCGTGCATCCACCCCATGTTCCACTTGAAGGTGAAGCCCAGCCCGCCTTCCGAGACCGGCTTCGTGACGCCTGGCCACGCCGTCGATTCCTCGGCGATCGTGATGCACCCCGGCTCCTCGGCGCGCACCGTCTCGTTCAGCTGCCGGAGAAAATCGATCGCCTCGAGGTTCTCGCGGCCGCCGTAGCGGTTGCGCAGCCACTCACCGGGGCGGCGCGAGTAGTCGAGGTAGAGCATCGATGCGACCGCGTCGACGCGCAGGCCATCGACGTGGAACTCCTCGAGCCAGAAGAGCGCGTTCGCGATGAGGAAGTTGCGCACCTCCGGTCGGCCGTAGTTGAAGATCAGTGTGCCCCAGTCGGGGTGCTCGCCGAGACGCGGATCCTCGTGCTCGTACAGCGCGGTGCCGTCGAAGCGTCGGAGCGCGAAGTCATCCTTCGGGAAGTGTGCCGGCACCCAGTCGAGCAGCACCCCGATCCCCGCACGGTGGCAGGCGTCGACGAGGAACCGGAAATCGTCAGGCGTGCCGTAACGCGACGTGGGCGCAAAGTACCCGGAGACCTGATACCCCCAGGAACCGGTGAATGGATGCTCCGACACCGGCAGCAGCTCAATGTGGGTGAACCCGAGGCGCCGCACGTGCTCGACCAGTCGAGGGGCAATCTCGCGATAGGTGAGCGGACGGTTGTTCTCCTCCGGCACGCGCGCCCAGGACCCGAGGTGCACCTCGTAGATCAGCATCGGCTCGCGCGGCGCATCGCGGTGTGGGCGGTCCTGCATCCACTGGTGGTCGTCCCAGGTATAGGCCTGCTCGTCGACGACGATCGACGACGTGCCGGGCATCTGCTCCATCTTGAACGCAAACGGGTCCGTCTTGAGTCGCGGCACACCCGCCTGGGTGATGATCTCGTACTTGTACAGCGCGCCCGCTCCGATCTCGGGGATGAACAGCTCCCAGATGCCGGAGGACCCCATCGTCCGCATGGGGTAGACGCGCCCATCCCATCCGCAAAAGTCTCCGACGACACTCACGCGCCGCGCGTTGGGCGCCCAGACCGCGAAGGCGACGCCGCGAACGCCGTCGATCGTGCGGACGTGCGCTCCGAGCTTCTCCCACAGGCGGCGGTGCGTGCCCTCCGCGAACAGGTGCGCGTCGATTTCGCCGATGGTGGGGAGAAAGCGGTAAGGATCGTCGCGCTCCCAGACGGCGTCGCCGGCGAAGTGAAAGCGAAGACGATAGCGCAGCGGGGCGGTTGCGTTCGGCAGGAAGACCGAAAACAGCGACCCCGTCTCCCGCTCCATCGGCACCGCCTCACGGCCTTCCACCAGTACCTCGATGCCCGTCGCGTCCGGATGCATCGCGCGTACGACGACACCGGTCACGCCCTGTACGGTCGCCGGGTGCGCTCCGAGAATCGAGTGCGGTGTGGTGTGGTCGCCAGCAAGAAGGTGTCGCACGGATTCCTGGTCAGCCGCTGGGGGAGAAAGGCGTTTCGGTGTGCTGCGAGCCCGCGGCTCGGCCATGGTGGCCGGCGCCGCATCCATCCGGGGGTGCTCGTCTCCGTTCCCGCGCTCAGTCATTGGTCATGGTCTTTGGGGCCTCCGCGACGATTTCCTCACGTGAAGGCGCGTCTACGACAAGTCGCCGATCCGGGCCGAAGCGTAGCAGCAGGAGCGAATGCGGAGTCAGGCCGACCCATCCCGCGTCAATCATGCGCAAATGGCCCGCGTCGGTATCGACGAGCTCCGCCCATCGTCCCTCGTTTCCGAGGCGCGGCAGGGTGAAACGCACCTCATCGTCGCCCGCATTCGTCAATAACAGCATCGTATCATCGCGAATGGGACGTCCTCGCTCGTCCGTGTCGTCGGTCGCGTCTCCATTCACGAGCGCGCCGAGCACCTTGTTCCCGGCGTTCCGCCAGTCCTGTTCCGTCATCTCCTGACCATCGGGACGCAGCCACATCAAGTCCTTGGGAGCACCGTCCCTCACCGGAGCCCCGCGAAAGAAGTGCCGCCGGCGAAAGATCGGGTGGGCGTGCCGGAGGGCAAACGCCGTTTTGGTGAACTCCAGCAACGCCTTGCGGCGCTCGTCGAGATCCCAATTCACCCATGAGATCTCGTTGTCCTGGGCGTACGCGTTGTTGTTGCCCCCCTGCGTGCGGGCGATCTCATCGCCGTGGGAGATCATCGGCACCCCCTGCGAGAACGCCAGCGTCGCGATGAAGTCCCGCATGACGCGGAATCGGACGTCGATGATCCCCTCGTCATCGGTCTCGCCTTCCGCACCCCAGTTGCGACTCAGGTTGTCGTTGTGGCCGTCCTGGTTGTTTTCCCCGTTGGCCTCGTTGTGCTTTTGCTCGTAGCTCACGAGGTCGTAGAGGGTGTAGCCATCGTGCGCCGTCACGAAGTTCACGCTCGCGTACACCGCGCGCCCGGTCCCCTGGTAAATGTCGGCCGAGCCGGCCAACCGCGACGCGAGCTCCGGGACGGCGCAGTCCTCCCCGCGCCAGTACTTCCGGATGGCGTCGCGGTACTTGCCGTTCCATTCCGCCCAGCGAATGGGGAAGTTGCCCACCTGATAGCCCCCGGGTCCGACATCCCAGGGCTCGGCGATGAGCTTCGCCGCGGCGAGAATCGGATCCTGCTGGATGGTCTCGAAGAAGGTGCTCAGCTTGTTCACCTCCCACAGCTCGCGCGCGAGCACCGGCGCCAGATCGAACCGGAATCCGTCGACGTGCATCTCGGAGACCCAGTAGCGCAGGCTGTCCATGATCAGCTGAATCGTGCGCGGATGCTGCATGTTCAGGCTGTTGCCCGTCCCGGTAAAATCGATGTAGTGGCGCGGATTCTTCGGGTCGAGCCGGTAGTAGGCCTGGTTGTCGATGCCCCGGAGCGAGAGCGTCGGTCCCATGTGGTTCCCCTCCCCGGTGTGGTTGTAGACCACGTCGAGGATCACCTCGATGCCGGCGGAGTGAAACGTCTTCACCATCGATTTGAATTCGTGGACCTGGATGCCGCGACCCCCGCTGGCGTAGCGAACATCCGGCGCGAAGAAGCCGATGGAATTGTATCCCCAGTAGTTGGTAAGCCCCCGCTCGTGCAGGTTGCGGTCGACGACGAACTGGTGGACCGGGAGCAGCTCGACGGCCGTCACACCGAGCGAGAGGAAGTAGTCCAGCATATCGTCGTAGACGAGCCCGAGGTACGTCCCCCGAAGCCGCTCGGGCACCTTGGGGTGCTGCATCGTCATCCCCTTCACGTGACATTCGTAGATCACCGTGCGATTCCAGGGAATCCGAAGCTGGCGGTCGTTTCCCCATTCGAACGCGGAGTTGATCACGACGCTCTTGGGCACGCCCCCGGCCGAGTTCTCCGGATCCATCTCGAGATCCCCTTTCGGGCTGCCGATCTTGTATGCGAAGAGGGCGTTGCTCCAGGTGATGCGCCCGCTGATCGCCTTCGCGTACGGATCGATGAGCAGCTGTGCGGGGTTGAAGCGCAGACCCTTCTCGGGCTCATACGGTCCATGCACTCGGTAACCGTAGAGCTGTCCAGGACGCACGTCGGGAAGAAAGCAGTGCCACACGTGGTCGGTCGGCTCGTGGAGCGGGATCTTGTGCGACTCCGTCGCATCCTCCGGACGGTCGTACAAACACAGCTCCACGCCGGTGGCGTTCTCCGAGAACAGCGCGAAGTTTACCCCCATGCCATCCCACGTCGCGCCAAGTGGGTATGGTTGCCCCGGCCACACCCTCATCGATCGTTCTCCCTCGCGTACACGCTGGCACTCGCCGCGGGCACTACCACCGTTGCCGTCGGGCCGCCGTTCTCGGGCAGGCACGCCGGTGCACCACCTCGACCTCCGTACATTTCTCCCTCCGTAGATAGCACGAGCCGCCACGCTCCCGGCGCGCTGGTCGCCGCTGGAACGTGGCGCTCGCTGTCGCTCGAGTTGAACACCGCCAGTAAGGGTGGGCCCTGGTCGCTCGTCAGCTCCAGCGTGATCCACCCATCCCGCTCGTCGTGCGCGACCCGCGCTTCCCCTCGACCTGGATGAAGCGCCGGCGTACGGCGGCGAAGGCGAAGGAGGTCACGATAGAGCGCATACATCCCGGCATGCTCGCCGGTGTGGCGACGACGTCGATCCAGTCGCGATCGCTCGAACGTCTCCGTCGCCTGTGGATCCGGAACGTCATCCCCCCAGCCAAAATGCTCGAATTCCTTTCGTCTCCCTTTGCGCACGGCGTCGATGAGCTCCGGATCCCCGTGGCTCACGAAGTACTGAAAGGGATTGGTCTCGCCGTACTCTTCGCCCATGAAGAGCAGCGGCACGTAGGGTGACAAGAGCAAGAGCGCTGCCGCGAGCCTGCTTTTGGGGAAGCCCACCAGCGCCGCGATACGATCGCCGAATGCGCGATTGCCCACCTGATCGTGGTTCTGAATGCACACCACGAATCGATCCGCGGGCACCCCGGTCGCGGGCGCGCCATGCCGCCGCTTGCGGTAAAGCGAATAGCGTCCGTCGAACACGAACGGGGTGCGCAGCGCCGTCGCGACGGGCGTGACACCCCCGAAATCGGCGTAATAGCCGTTCTTCTCTCCGGTGAGCGCGGCGTGAATCCCGTGGTGCAGGTCGTCCGCCCACTGGCCGTCGAGCCCGTAGCCGCAAGCGTCGGGGGTGCGAACCACGCGCGGGTCATTCAAATCGCTCTCTCCGATGACGACCACCTGACGCCCGAGCAGCGACGCCTGGTTGTGGACCGACTCGGCGAGATCCCGCAGAATGTGGCGGGGAGAGAAGTCGAAGATCCCGTGAATGGCGTCGAGGCGAAGCCCGTCGACGTGAAACTCCGTCACCCAGTAGAGCGCGTTGTCGATAATGAACCGCCGGACCTCATCACACTGCGCGTCATCGTAGTTCAGCGCCTGGCCCCACGGCGTCGTATATCGCGCCGTGAAGTACGGTCCGAACGAGCCGACGTAGTTCCCCTCGGGGCCGAGGTGGTTGTAGACGACGTCGAGAATGACCGCGAGACCTTCCGCGTGGGCAGCGTCGACGAGCGCGCGAAGCTCCTCCGGACCGCCGTAGGTGCTCTGGGGCGCGTACAAATGCACGCCGTCGTATCCCCAGTTGCGCGAGCCCGGAAACTCGGCCACCGGCATGATCTCGATCGCGGTGATGCCGAGCTCGCGCAGCTCACGCAGGTGCGGAAGGACCCCGCGAAAAGTGCCCTCGGCGGAGAACGTGCCCACGTGAAGCTCGTAGATGACGGCGTCGGCCATCGTCAGGCCGCGCCACGCACCATCGGTCCACCGGTATTGCGATGGATCGACGACACGCGAGGGGCCGTGCACCCCAGCCGGCTGGTATCTGCTGACCGGGTCGGGCACCGCGGTGTCGTCGATGACATAACGATAGTCCGTCCCAGCGCGCGCGCCGCGGATGGTTTCCTCGAAGACGCCACCGCCCGACGGAGCGAGCGGGTGCGTGCCGGCTCCCTCGATCTGCACCGCGAGCCGGGTCGCATTCGGTGCCCACACCGAGAACCGCACACCGTCGCCGACGACCGTGGCGCCGCGCGACAGCGACCATGCGCGTACCGTCACGAGCGCTTGCGCGCCGACGCGCGACGGGCCGGGCGCACCATGCTGACCAGACCGCGCAACGGAATCCACACCCAGCCCGGACGATTGTTGAGCTCGTAGGCGAGCTCGTAGAGCACCTTTTCGGTCTCGAACAGCGTGAGCAGGACGTCGAGGCGGGCACGTGCCTGCGGCAGGAATGGCGGATGCTCACGCCCGTCCGGCAGGTATCCGCGAAGAAACGCTTCTCGGAGCTCGCGCTCCCATCGCTGCGCACGCGTCTTCGCGCTGCGATCGCCCAGCTCGGCGCGGGCCCGCTCCGCACACGTCGCCGCCGCGTACGCGAACGAGCGCATCATGCCGGCGACGTCCCGAAGTGGCGAGTGCTTGGCGCGACGTTCCTCGAGCGGTCGAGCTGGTTCACCCTCGAAATCGATCACCATGAAATCCCCATCCGCCGTCTGCAGCACCTGCCCGAGGTGGTAATCCCCGTGATGACGGATCCGGCATCCCGCGTCATCGGCGATTTCAGTGACCCACCCGTCCACGAGTCCACGCACCACATCCTTCCCGGCGAGAACAGCCTCGACATCGCGCGCGACATCCGTCGAGAGCGAGCCACCGCTCCGGCTCCTCTCGAGCAGGTCGAGCGTCCGGTCGGTCGCGAGGCGTACTGCCTCGGCCCACTGCGCGACGTCCCCTGCCTTCGCGGGCTCCGGCGCGAATGCGCGGTCGCGCTCGTCAGACGCCAGGGCGAGGTGCATTTCGCGCGTTACCGTGCCGAGCGTTTCCGCCTCGACGACGAACGGAATGCCCGTCGGCCCGTTGACGCCAAATGCCTCACGTCCGCGGTCGAGTGCCACCGACCAGGCATCCCGCGATCCAGGAAGGAATCGCTGGAGCATCGCCGCGACTTCCACGCTACTCGCCGACTCGAAGCGCGCGGTCGCGAGGAGCTCGGGCGTATGCGAGAAATGGGCTCGCGTCGTGAGGAAGTGCGCGATCTCGGCGTCGGGGTGCTCGCCAGGCTCGAGCCGCCGATAGAGCTTCATGATCGCCCGGTCGCCGAACACGAGCGACGTATTGCTCTGCTCGGCCCCCGTCAGCACCGGCACGGGAAGCTCGTCAGGCATCGGGCCTGCGCGGTCGATGGCCCAGCGCACTCGGCTCCCTTCCAGCCCCGCGCTGCGCGCGACGGCCTCGCCGAGCGCGCGGCGAAACGCCTCGTCCTCCAGACCCTCCCGAATCCCATCCGCCGCCAGCGTCACCTGGTAGCGCTCAAGGCCGTCCTTCAGCACCACGTCGATCCGCGCGATCCACCCGGCGGTCCCCACCGGAACGACATCGACGACGTGCGCGCCCTGCGGCTGCCGTCCCTTCGCGCCGAACCAGCGCCGCGTGGTGAGAAAGCGGAGAAGCGCCTGGGACGAGAGATCGCGCGCAGGATCAGTCGCGCGTTCGCGTTTTGGCTCGTTTCCGGAACCGGCGTGAGCCCCGAGGTCGCCGCGCATCACTTCGGCTTCTTGAACGAGGCGACGTCAGCGGGCGGCACGAGCCGAAACCACAGAAACCCGTGGGGCGCCATGGTGAAGAAGTACGGCAGGTCGCCGATGGCGGGGAACGGCTCGCAGCTCCAGAGCTCGATCGGAACGAGTCCCGAGAACTCCCGCAGGTCGAGCTCCACCGGCTGCGCGTAGCGTGAAAGATTGTTCACGCACAGCACGACCTCGGTCTCGTAGCGCCGGAGAAACACGAGGACCTTCTTGTTGGCGGGGTGCAGGAACTCCTGCGTGCCACGGCCGAACGCCTTCTGCGCCTTGCGAACGCCGATGAGCCGCCGCATCCAGCGAAGCAGCGACGTCGGGGTGCGCTCCTGCGCCTCCACGTTGATCGTGTGATATCCGTACGGGGGATCCACGATGACCGGTGAGTACAGGGCCGCGCTGTCTCCTTCGGAGAAGCCGGCATTCTTGTCGTCGCTCCACTGCATCGGCGTGCGCACGCCATTGCGATCGCCGAGGTAGATGTTGTCTCCCATGCCGATCTCGTCGCCGTAGTAGACGACGGGTGTGCCGGGCATCGACATGAGGAGCGCGTTCATCAGCTCCATTTGCCGGCGGCCATTCTCCATCAACGGCGCGAGCCGGCGGCGGATGCCGAGGTTGATGCGCATCCGCTTGTCGCGCGCGTATTCGCGGTACATGTAGTCGCGTTCCTCATCCGTGACCATCTCGAGCGTCAGCTCATCGTGGTTGCGGAGGAAGATCGCCCACTGGCAGTTGTCGGGAATCCGCGGCGTGCGCGCCATGATCTCGATGATCGGCGTGCGATCCTCCCGCCGGACGGCCATGAACATCCGCGGCATGAGCGGGAAGTGAAACGCCATGTGGCATTCGTCGCCATCGCCGAAATACGGCCGCACGTCCGCCGGCCACTGGTTCGCCTCGGCGAGAAAGACCCGATTGGGAAACTCCGCATCGAGCGCCGCCCGCAGCGTCTTGAGCGCCCGGTGCGTGTCGGGGAGGTTCTCGCACGACGTCCCCTCGCGCTCGACCAGATAGGGGATCGCATCGAGACGGAGACCATCGACGCCCATGCGCAGCCAGAAGCGCATGACGTTGATCACTGCCTCGACGACTTGCGGGTTGTCGAAGTTGAGGTCGGGCTGGTGGCTGAAGAAGCGATGCCAATAGAACTGCTGCGCCATCCCGTCCCACGCCCAGTTCGACTTCTCGGTGTCGGTGAAGATGATCCGGGCGTCCTTGTACTTGTTCGGGTCATCGCTCCACACGTACCACTCCCGCTCCGGCGATCCCTTCGGCGCCGCGCGCGCGCGCTGGAACCACGGGTGCTGGTCGGAGGTGTGGTTGATGACCAGCTCGGTGATGACGCGAATGCCCCGGTCGTGCGCCTCCCGCAGGAACGTCTTGAAGTGCTCCACCAGCCCGTACGTCTCATGGATCTCTTCGTACGAGGCGATGTCGTAGCCGTCGTCCTTGAGCGGCGATGGGTAGAACGGCAGGATCCAGATCGCGTTGACCCCAAGCGTCTGCACGTAGTCGAGCTGCGAGGTCAGGCCGGCGAAGTCACCGTAGCCATCGGCATTGCTGTCGAAGAACGCCTTCACGTGCACCTGGTAGATAATGGCGTCCTTGTACCAGTACGGATCGTCGGAGAGCGGCTCCGCGGGCATTTTCTCCCGCTTCATGCCGGTCCTCCGCGCTCCAGCCGGAGGACGTGCGCCGGCTCCTGCGACGGGTCGAGCCGCACGTAGTTGCGCGCGCCGCGCCACCGGAACTGGGCTCCGGTGAGCAGATCGGTCACGGGGTACACGGCGTCGCCGGCGATCCCCAGCTCCTCGAGCGGCATGTGTACCATCGATTCGTGCGCGCGGAGTGGATCGAGGTTCACCGCGATGAAGAGATCGTTCGATTGGTCGGGCATGGACTTGCGATAGAACAGGATCTGATCGTTCTCGCTGCGCAGAAACGTGAGGTTGTCCGCGCGCTGCAGGGCGGGATTCTCGCGGCGGACACGGTTGATGCGACGAATCTCCGCATCGAGGTTGCCGGGCGTGGTGAAGTCGCGGGGTCGCAGCTCGTATTTCTCGGAATTGAGATACTCCTCGCTGCCCTCCCGCACGGGGACGTTCTCATAGAGCTCGAATCCGCTGTAGATCCCGTACAGCGGCGAGAGCGTCGCCGCGAGAAGGAGTCGAATACGAAATGCGGGACGACCGCCACGCTGCAGGTACTCGTGCAGAATGTCCGGCGTGTTCGCGAACAGGTTCCCGCGATAGTACTCGAGGACGTCGGGATCGGTGAACTCGCGCATCCAGTCGCGAATCTCGTAGGTCGTATTCTTCCACGTGAAGTAGGTGTACGACTGGCTGAAGCCGAGCTTCGCGAGGTAGAGCAGCTTCTTCGGACGTGTGAACGCCTCGGAGAGGAAGACGATGTCCGGATCCGTTCGCTTGATGTCGGCGATGACCCATTCCCAGAATGCGAACGGCTTCGTGTGTGGGTTGTCCACGCGAAAGGTTCGAACGCCGCGGGCCATCCAGAACCGGAAGACCTCCAGACAGGCGTTCCACAGCGCTTCGCGATCGTCCGTCCAGAAGTTCAGCGGATAAATGTCCTGATATTTCTTCGGTGGATTCTCCGCGTACTGGATCGTTCCATCAGGGCGGATCTTGAACCAGTCGGGATGCTCGCGAACCCATGGGTGATCCGGCGACGTCTGGAGCGCGTAGTCGAGCGCGACCTCCAGCCCGAGGTCGTTCGCGCGCTTCACGAAGCGCTCGAAATCGACGAGCGACCCGAGGTGTGGGTGAACGGCGGTGTGTCCGCCCTCTTCGCCTCCGATGGCCCAGGGACTTCCGACATCGTTGGGAAGCGGGTTGAGCGTGTTGTTCTTCCCTTTGCGGAATGTCGTTCCGATCGGGTGGATCGGCGGCAAGTACACCACATCGAAACCCAGCTGCGCGATGCGCGGAAGCTGGCGCTCGGCGTCGGCGAACGTGCCGTGGCGCTTGGGGTCTCCCGATTGCGAGCGCGGAAACATCTCGTACCACGCCGCGAACGCGGCACGAATGGGATCGACGGTGATGAGGAGCTGCCGTGAATACTCCGTCAGGTCATCGCGCGCCGGATGCTGCGTGACGAGCGCGTGGAGCGCGGGATCGAGTGCCACCGTCGTTCGAGCGGCGACCGCGGTGTTCGCATCACCGAGCGCGGCGGCGGCTTGCGTCAGCGATCCTCGCGCGCTGCGATCCTTGCACGCGCGCGCGGCCCGCTCGATGATCGCGGCCCCTTCGAGCAGCTCGACGGCGACATCCTGGCCGGCGGCGACCTTCTTCTCGAGTCCCGACCGCCATGTCCCGAATACATCGGTCCACGCTTCGACGGTGAAGCGCCACTCCCCGATGCGATCGAGCAGAAATGCGCCGGCCCAGCGATCGGCGTCGGGATCATAGGGCATCGCGACGTACGCCCATTCCCCCTCGCCGGGACAGCGATAACGCACGCGGGCCGCGAGCTGGTCGTGTCCGTCCTTGAAGATGTCCGCGGAAACGACGCAGGCCTCCCCCAACACACGCTTGGCGGGAAAGCGTCCCGCGTCGACTTCGGGGCGAACGCGCTCGATCACGATCGGCGCCAATGCCCTCGACCCGACGGCTCGCGAGGCACGGCGCGGTGTTCGTGTGGGTGCCGACATGTCGTGCTTGAGGGGGAAAATGGGGGCAGCCAACGCGTCCGACCGCCGAGAGCGATCAAGCAAATTCCAGTCCGCTCACGAGAACATGCACAGGCAATGCGGCCCGCGGGAGACCATCGTGCGGTGGCGTACCAGGAACGGCACAGATGACAGAATTCAGAATAGAGAATGCAGAAGAACCTGCGGGGAGCCATCTGGTGGCTCCCCGCAGGTTCCTCTGCATTCTGTCATCTCCGCCATTGACCTACGGTCTCAGCACCACCTTGGTGCACTCATCCTCCTTGTGGAGAAACATGTCGTACGCCTCCGGTGCGTCCTCGAGGCTCAACCGGTGCGTGATCACGAACGTTGGATCGATCTCGCCGTTCTCGATCCGCGCGAGCAGCGGCTTCATGTAGCGCTGGACGTGACATTGGCCGGTCCTGATCGTGATCGACCGCTGCATCAGCGAGCCGATCGGGAACTTGTCGATGAAGCCGCCGTACGCGCCGATCACCGACACCGTTCCCCCATTGCGACACGCCATGATCGCCTGTCGCAGCGCGATGGGGCGGTCCGTCTCCATGCGCATCATCTGCTTGGCACGGTCGTACGTGTGCTGCAGCCCCGGGCTGTGCGCCTCGAGGCCCACCGCGTCGATGCACGCATCCGGGCCGCGGCCGCCCGTCATCTCCTTGAGAGTGTCGAGGATGCTGTCGACTTCCTCGTAGTTGATCGTCTCGGCCTTCGTGTTCCGCTCCGCCATCCGCAACCGCGCCGGGAACCGGTCGATGGCAATCACACGCTCGGCGCCGAGGAGAAAGGCGCTCGCGATCGCGAACTGTCCGACCGGACCGCACCCCCAGACAGCGATGACGTCGCCGGGCTTGATGTCGCACATCTCCGCACCCATGTAGCCGGTCGGGAAGATGTCCGAGAGAAAGAGCACCTGCTCGTCGGTGAAGCCGTTCTCGATCTTGAGCGGTCCGACATCGGCGAACGGCACGCGCACGAACTCCGACTGGCCGCCGGCATATCCACCGGTCAGGTGAGAGTATCCGTAGATCCCGGCGGGAGAATGTCCGAACATCTTCTCCGCCATCCAGGCGTTCGGATTCGAGTTCTCGCACAATGAGTAGAGCTCCTGCTTGCACATCCAGCAGGCCCCACACGAGATCGTGAAGGGAACCACCACGCGGTCACCGACCTTCAGCTTCTTCACGCCCTTCCCGACCTCCATGACCTCGCCCATGAACTCGTGGCCCAGGATGTCGCCCTTCACCATCGAGGGGATGAAGCCGTTGTAGAGATGAAGGTCCGAGCCACAAATGGCCGTCGACGTCACCCGCACGATCGCATCGCGGTCGTTGAGGATTTTCGGATCGGGCACGTCCTCGACTCTCACCTTTTGCTTCCCTTCCCAGCAATTCGCTCTCATTTGCTTCTCCTTCGAACGTCGGATGCGACGCCGCGGCAAGACGCTCCCGCGGCGTCGTTCGTGGTCAGAGTGCGGGGATCCGCTCCGACGGACGTGCGGGATTGGGCCCGGGCTCGATGCTGTCGTCGGAGTGCACCACTTCCCCGGTCTCCAGAACCTGTTTGAACCGCCGCAGGTCGTTGCGCATCTGCATCTTAGGCACCTCGTCGAACATCCGGGCGAACCTGGCGCCGATGGTGCCGCCGGGCGGGTGGAACCGCATCTCGAGCATGATCTCGGTGCCCCGATTTCCGGGCGCCGGCGCGAACCGCACCGAGCCCGAGTTCTCGATGTCGGCGTTCTCCAGCGACTGCCACACGATGAGCTCGTTCGGCCGATCCTCGATGATCTCGGCATCCCATTCCACCGTCATCCCGACGGGCGCCTTCGCCTTCCAGTGCGAGGTGCGTTCGCCGGTGATGCGCACCGCCTCGAGGTGGTTCATGAACCGCGGCAGGTTGTCGAAGTCGCGCCAGAACCGATACACCTCTTGGGGCGAGCGACCGACCGTGAGCGCGGTCTTGATCTCGACGGTGTTGTCACCGGCATCGTCCGTCGCGCCGCCATCGGCGTTCCGGTAAAGCCGCGTTCCGACGTAGACGTCGAGCGCCGTGACGCCGAGAACGGCGGCGGTCACGGCGACGATGCGCCCCCTCTGCGCCTTGTCCGATCGAAGCGCCGAGCCGAGGAGGGCGAGGTCCAGGGCATCGCCCGCAACGCGGCTCCACACCCATGGCGTGGGCTTGCGTTGCGACAGAATCCCGATCCCGCTCGCGATCTCGCGCATGCCGATGCCGCGCAGCAGACGATGGTTGCCGTCGTCCTCCTCGAGGCCGACCAGGCGGGCAACGCCCTGGGGCGCAACGACTTCCGCGATACCAAGCCCGATGCTGAACCAGCCTAGCGCGCGGGCCAGCCGGTCGCTCTGGCGAGCGTCTGGACGCTCACCGGCATTGTCCGCTCCCTCAGTGGTCCTGCGTCCGCGACGCGCCGGACGCGTTTGCGCACTGCGGCTCGTGCGGGCCGCCACCCTGGGGTTCGCGTCGTCGGTCGTTAGGTACGAATCCATCGGCCATCAACTCCTCAGGAGGGAGTTGTCGGGAAGGGGCATTCGTCGTGCCCGCACCCGCAAAGCGGGGGAATTCTTTCCGCACGATCGGGCTCCCCCTGGACCGGTGCCACAGGGGCTCGTCAGCGTAAGAAGATTGTTGCGGTCGGCATCCTCCCGACCCTAATGTGAGAGCGACATAATACTTTATAGTCGCTGGGGGCTGCTTCAGTCGGCGCCCCATGCAGTCGCCGGCATTCCTCAGTGGAGCGCACGGCCGCGCACCTCTGCCTACCCCCGTCACGCGCGATTTGAGTACCGCAGCTGTTCTTGATCGCCTGCGCGCCTCGCTGGAAGGGCGCTACGACGTACAACGCGAGCTGGGCCGCGGCGGCTTCGCCACCGTGTATCTGGCCGTCGACGTGCGGCATGGCCGCATGGTCGCCATCAAGGTTCTGCACCCCGAATTGATGGGCACGCTCCAGTCGGAGCGATTCCTCCGCGAAATCCGCGTCGTCGCACACCTCAACCATCCGCACATCCTCCCCATGCTCGATTCGGGCGAGGCGGATGGGCTGCTGTTCTTCGTCATGCCGTATGTCGAAGGCGAGACGCTGCGCGATCGTCTCGAGCGGGAGAAGCAGCTCTCGATTGGCGAAGCGCTTCGCATCACGGGCGAGATCGCGGACGGGCTCTCCTACGCCCATTCGCGCGGCCTCGTCCACCGGGACATCAAGCCGGAGAACATCCTGCTCTCGAGCGGGCACGCCGTCGTCACCGATTTCGGGATCGGGCGGGCGATCGACCAGGCGGCCGCCGACCGGCTCACCTACACCGGCATGGCCACCGGATCGCCGGCGTACATGAGTCCTGAGCAGTGGACGTCGGACGATCGCGTGGATGGCCGAAGCGACGAGTACAGCCTCGCGTGCATGCTGTACGAGATGCTGGTGGGCGAGCCGCCGTTTTCCGGCGCATCGCCGAACGCGCTCATGGCGCGGCACAACATGTCGCCGGTCCCGTCGGTGCGCACCGTCCGGCCCAACGTGCCGGAGGCGGTCGACGCCGCGATCGCGCGCGCGATGGAGAAGATCCCCGCCGACCGGTATCCGACGGTGACGCTCTTCGCGGAAGCGCTTGCCGCCGCGCCGCCCCCGACGCGGTTCACGGCCGAGGATCCGGCCCAAGCACTCGCCGGCCGGCGAGCCTCGTCGCGCAGGTTTCGCCTCACCCGCACCCCGCTGGGGATCGCCGCCGCGCTCGTGCTCATCGCCGTGCTCGGCTACATCGCCTACCGGCAGTTCAGCGCGGACACCCGGTACACCCGGCTGGTCGTGCTGCCATTCAAGAACCACGGTGACGACGCCGATGCCTATCTGGTCGAT
>JAICOJ010000152.1 GCA_025930755.1 Gemmatimonadaceae bacterium | reverse complement strand
CGGTTGTTCTTCAATGGTGATGCCGAGATGCCTAACGGCCTTGGCGTGTTTCTGAAGCTGCAGCGCGATCTGCCGGGCCTCTCGCCGACGGAGCTGCGTGGCGGGCCCTCGCTCTTCCGCCCCGCGCGCTCGCTGGTCATGGCGGAAGTATGGACGAACAACGCGCGTCGGCTGAGCGGGTGGGTGAGCATGACGGGCTCGAGCGAGGATGATGGCGGTGCCCGCTCGCTCACGGTCCAGCCCAACGTGACGGTACGGCCATCCAGCCAGCTGCAGCTCACACTGGCGCCAGCGGTCACGTGGATGCGCAATCCGTGGCAATACGTGGACGATGCCGAAGAGGAAGGGAGCGCGCACTGGGTGGTCGCGCGACTCGCGCAGCGCACCGCGTCGCTGACGGCGCGGCTCAGCTACACGTTCACGCCCGACCTGTCACTGCAGATGTACGCGCAGCCCTTCGTGAGCGGTGGCGAGTATGACGACTTTCGACAGGTCATTGACGCGCGTGCCGCGAGGACGACCGGTCGATTCCGCGCGCTCGCGATGGAGACCCCCGACGCTCGCTCGGGGGGATACATCGCCGACCTCAACAGGAACGGCGGCGAGATGACATCGTTCGATGATCCGGACTTCAGCGCGCGGCAGTTCGCGTCCAGCGCGGTGCTGCGGTGGGAGTACCGTCCCGGCTCGACGCTCTTCGTCGCGTGGAGTCAGGCGCGCGACGCTGGCGACCCGGTGTCGCCGTTCCAGCTCGGGCGCGATGTCAGACGGCTATTTGGCGAGCGGCCGACAAACGCCTTGCTGGTGAAGGTCAGTTATTGGATGGGGCTGTGAAGCTACGAAGGCGCTGAAGGCGCTGAAGGCGCTGAAGGCGCTGAAGGCGCTGAAGGCGCTGAACGTCATCGCAGTTAAGCGCCTCCAGCGCCTCCAGCGCTTTCAGCGCCTCAGTGGTTAACCACCGCCCCTGATGCCGCGTCGAACAGGTGCACACGTCGCCCGTCGGCCACGAGCTGGATTTTGTCGCCCACGTCGGGCAGATCGCGCGAGCGTGTCTTCGCCGTGAGCTCGTGGCTTCCGGCGCGAGCGTGCACCAGCGCTTCGCCGCCAAGTGGCTCGACGAGATCGACGGTCGCGTCGAGTGCGGTCTGATCCGCGGTCGGCGCAGCCTCGGTTCCGAGATGGAGATGCTCGGGTCGAATCCCCAGGACGACTTCGCCGGACGCGGGCGCTCGCGCGACCAGCGACTTTGGGAGCGCAATCGCGGGCACCCCGCCCTCCGCGACGAAGCGCGGAGTTCCATTCGTCGTCAGGGTGCCCTTGAGAAACAGCATGGCTGGGCTGCCGATGAAACCGGCCACGAAGCGGTTGCCCGGCCGCTCGTAAAGCGCCTCGGGCGTATCGACCTGCATCACGTGACCGGCACTCATCACCACGATGCGGTCGCCCATCGTCATCGCCTCGACCTGGTCGTGCGTGACGTAGATGGTCGTCGCGCCCAGTCGGCGATGGAGCGCGAGGATCTCGCGCCGCATCTGCACGCGGAGCTTTGCGTCGAGATTCGAGAGGGGCTCGTCGAACAGGAAGACGGCCGGCTTGCGGACGATCGCTCGCCCCACCGCGACACGCTGGCGCTGACCGCCGGAGAGCTGTTTCGGCAACCGATCGAGCTCCGTCGTGAGGCCGAGGACTTCCGCCGCTTCGCGCACGCGCTGCTCGATCTCGCTCTTCGGCATCTTGCGGAGCTTCAGAGCGAAGGCCATGTTGTCGCGCACGGACATGTGCGGGTACAGGGCGTAGTTCTGAAACACCATCGCGATGTCGCGGTCCTTCGGCGGAACGTCATTGACCATGCGCCCGCCGATCGAAAGCTTCCCCGCCGTGATCGACTCGAGTCCGGCGATCATGCGCAGCGTCGTGCTCTTCCCGCAGCCCGACGGTCCCACGAGCACTACGAACTCGCCATCGGCCACATCCAGATCGACGCCATGCACGGCGACGTGGCCTTGAGCGCCCTCGTATACTTTGCGCACGCCTTCCAGCGTCACTTGCGCCATACTGCGTCCTCCCCTCGATGAACGGCACGACTTCGCGAAACGACTTTCGCTTTCCCGACGGCTTCCTCTGGGGCGCGTCGACCTCCGCCTATCAAATCGAAGGCTCCCCGCTCGCCGATGGCGCCGGCTCGAACATCTGGCACCGCTTCAGCCACACGCCCGGCCTCGTCGCGAACGGCGACACCGGTGACATCGCGTGCGACCACTACCGGCGCTGGCGCGACGACATCCGTCTCATGAAGGAGCTCGGCCTCGCCGCATATCGCTTCAGTATTGCATGGAGTCGGATAGTGCCTCAAGGCACGGGGGCGGTCAACACGCGCGGCCTCGATTTCTATGACCGGCTGGTCGACGGGCTGCTCGAACAGGGCATCGCGCCCCTCGTCACGCTCTACCACTGGGACCTGCCGAGCGCGCTCGACGACCGCGGCGGCTGGCTGAACCGCGACATCGGAGAGTGGTTCGCCGAGTACGCGCGGGTGGTCTTTCGAAAGCTCGATGGCCGGGTGAAGAAGTGGGTGACGCTCAACGAGCCGTGGGTCGTGACCGACGGTGGCTATCTGTTCGGCGTACTCGCGCCGGGACACAAGAATCTGTACGAAGCGCCGCTCGCCACGCACAACACGCTTCGCGCACATGCGCTGGGCGTCCAGGCGTACCGGGCGGAGGGAAAGCACGAGATCGGTCTGGTGGTCAACCTCGAGCCCAAGTACCCCGCGTCCGATCATCCGCGCGACATCGCCGCGACGGCACGCGCTGACGCGTACATGAACCGGCAGTATCTCGATCCGGCGCTGCTCGGAACGTACCCCGAAGAGCTGCGCGACATCTTCGGTGATGCGTGGCCGGAATTTTCGGCCGACGACATGCGACTGCTCAAGCAGCCGATCGATTTTCTCGGGATCAACTATTACACGCGCTCGGTGACGCGCGACGATTCGACGGCGCTGCCGGTGCGGGCGAGCCGGGTGCGACAGCCGCGACACGTGCACACGGAGCTCGACTGGGAAGTGTGGCCCGACGCGCTCATGGACGTCCTGCTCTGGGTGACCAAACGCTACGGCCCTGTTCCACTCTACGTCACCGAGAACGGGTCGGCGTTCTACGATCCGCCCTCGAGCGAAGATCTTGTCGACGATCCGCTCCGCACCTGGTATTTGCGAAACCACCTGCGCGCGGTGCACCGCGCGTTGCAGCAGGGCGCCGACATGCGCGGATACTTCTGCTGGTCGCTGCTCGACAACTTCGAATGGGCGCACGGCTATTCGAAGCGCTTCGGCCTCGTGCACGTCGATTACGCGACGCAACAGCGGACGGTGAAGGGGAGTGGGCGGTTCTATTCCGAGGTTATTCGGACGAATGGAGCGTGTCTGGCAGGGGGCTAGGAACCGCAGGTGGCCGCAGAGAAACTGCATTTCGGCCGCAGAGGAACCCAAAGACGCACATGCTTGAGCGCGCAGAGGCAAGTCCATTCGAGATGAAGTTCCCACAGTTCCTTGATGACGGCTGCGCGTGATCAGTTCGCGACGCTGAAGCCTTATGCGTCCTTGGGTTCCTCTGCGGCTGCGTTGGCGGTTCTGCTGCGGCCATCTGCGGTTCCTCGACCCCGCCACTCAATACTCGAACCGCACCTCACGCACCGCCGCCAACAGCACGAGATCTCCACCGGCATCGGGACTCGCTTCCCGCCCGTCGACGACGATCCGACGGGCCGGGAGATCGCTGGGGTTCCGCACCACGATCCCGGCGGCAGGCATGCGCAATCCTGGATCGAATGAAAAGACAACCGTGTCGCCGACCGCGCGCGCGCGATAGCCAATCCGACCGAAGCGCGTCGGCAGCGCGCGCACTCTCACGCCGTCACCGTCGCGTAGCCACTCATCCTTGATGCCGGCGCCGATCACGAGCGCGGCTCCCGTTTCCTGCTCATCTTCGTAAGCGAAGAGATCGAGCACCGATCGGATGAAGTCCGATGCAACCCAGCCGTGCGGCACATCCCCGAAAAAGCGCGGAATCCGCGGGTCGCGCCACACGACCTCGGGCCATTGATTCCATTCACGCGGGCGCGCGTCCTTGAACAACCAGTCGAGCACCTCGTGGGCGCGGCTACGCCAGCCGAGCCTCAGCAGTGATCCGGGGACGCGGAACTCGTACGGCGTGTACGCTTCCCACGTTTGCGGGCCGTCGCGTCGCTTGACGAATTCCTCGTAATACCGCGCGAAGGTCCGCTCGACCGCCGTGCGCGGGAGGCGATGCAGCTCACCACCCGGCGCCAGGCCTACCGTCGTCGATGTCGCGTCGAAGTCGCCGAGGTCGGCCGCGCCCGGGATGAAGTCGATGTTGTGCACTCGCATCGCCGCCTCGATCGACGCGATGAGATCGACGCGGAACGTGTCGCTCAGCGCGCCGATGCGTCGTGCCTCCTCGAGCTCCCCGAGTGTTACTGCCAGTTCCGCGGCGTCCTTGAGGCCGCGCAAGGCGAAGAAGTCGTCCCAATACGAGTGCATCGGCTTCGCCGAATAGCCCTCGTGACTGATGGATGGGGGCAGGATGCCCCGGAAATGCCGTTTATCGGGCGCGTCGTACTCCGGCGTCAACCGTTGGCGCCGCAGCGTATCGATGTACCCGACCGCATCCACGATCCTCGGCCAATTCGTGCGCGCGATGGCCGTGTCTCCCGCGAGCCGCACATACTCGGCGATGAGATAGATGAGCTGCCCGTGGCTGTCGTGCTCGGGGACGGGGTCGGCGCCACGGTGATCGACGCAGCAGGGCACCTTGCCGTTGTCGTACTGGAAGGGCGCGTACCACTCGATGAACTCGCGCACTTCGCGCGTGCCGCCGATGCGCAGCAACGCGGCTGACGTCAGCGCCCCATCGCGAATCCATGATCGCTCGTATGAGCGCGATCCAGGTTGAATGCGCGGGCCGTCACGATTGAGCAGGATGTGGGCGAGCGAGCTTCGCATCGCCTGAACGATCGGAGCGCCTGACGGTGGCAGCACGATCGGAATGGAATCGAGCCGCGCCTGCCACTGTCGCCTGGTGACGTTGAAGCTCGCGTTTGCCTCGGCGGCCGTGCGCGGGGGCAGGGCCCGCGCGCGTCGCGACGGCAGCGCGATCCAGACGTCGCGGTGCGAGCCGGCGGCGATCGTCAGCGGAAACGCGAGTGCACCACTGACGAACCCGAGGGAATCGGTCGCCGTCGTTGCGGCCGGCAAGCGTCCGGCGCGCAGATGGTCGACGATGTCTCCCGCCTCGAGCGTCGTCGCGCCGAACGCACTCGGCGCTTGCAGCGGGACCACGTGCGCGGTGTCGTTGACGTGGACCCGGCCCGCGCGCCACACGAGCGAGCGAATGGGGGAGAATCCGCCGGTCGTGTTGAGGAACTGCCACGCCGAGTTGACCTGGAACGGACGCACGGCCACGTACAGCGTGGGGCGCACGACGGAATCCGACGTGTTCGACACGCGATACCGCGCGAGAACCGTCGCCGCGCCGGGACGACCCGCCGCGAACGATGTGACGTCAAGGGTGAGCTGCGCGGTACGCCAATGCACGGTCGGAATCGGAAGGTCGCCACTCTCGAGCGACCGCGCGATCTCGACGTCGTTCCAGGTCAGGAGTCTCCCATCGCTTCGAAGGAATGGCTCGACGGAGAAGCTCGCTTTGTCGCTCTCGAGGTTGCCGTCCTCTCCGAAGAGGGCCTCACGGAAGTCTCCCTCGACGCCGACGAGCGTCCAGAAGGTCTGCCGATCGGGCCAGTAGCGCGGGAAGCTTCCCGCGGGAGATTCGCGCGCAATGTCGGCGAAGAAAGCGTTGTGCGTCGCCGACCACTCGAGGGGCTTCACGCGGATCTCGCGGATTCCCACGCCTCGGCCGCGGCTCGTGGTGCGGGCGAGAACGCGCACCCACTGGGCTTCGGATTCGGGCATGTAGAGCCAGTCCCGCCCGCCGTTGCCCCGTCTCACACGATGTACCACGCGCCAGGTGCGTTGATCGTTCGATGCGAGGATCTCGTACGACCGCGCGTAGTCGAGCGAGTCCCAGTCGATGACGAGGCCGCCGAATTCGCGCCGATACCCCAGGTCGACGGTCACCAGTGGCATGGCGGTCCTGCGCGACCGCCAGATGGTGGTGCTGTCGTTGTCGACGACGGCGGGTGCACTGGTGGCAACGAGCGGCGGGGGAGTTGACGGAACGGGGGGAAGCGGAATCACGCGCAGGTCGTCGATCCACACTGACCCTTTCCCACCGGTGCCGGCGGTGACGGCGATCTCGATGCCGGCCGCCCGTTTCAGCTCGCCACCGCCTAACGGTCCCCAGGCAAACGACACCTGGCGTCGCTTGATCCGGTAGGTCGTCCACCTGCTCGGGAATGCATAGTCGCGCCGATTCAGCCACCAAACGTTCTCGCCAGTGGAATCGCTGAGCTTGAACTCGAGATTGTTGCGCGGGATGGTGCCGCGAATGCGGAAGGTGATTTCGTAATTCTCAGGGAGCTCGAGGTTCACGGCGCGCCGCGCGACCGCGTACCCTCCGCCGCCGTGAAAGTCGATGTCCATCCGCATCGCACCCCCCGCGGGGACGAGCTGAAGCGACACCCCATCGGATGGAACGGCGGTCCATGCGGCAGGCGACGCGAAGTCGTCGATGACGCGTGGTTCCTGCGACGGAAGCGACGCCGCTACCGCGCCGGCGAGGACGGCTTGCACGACGGTGACGTGTATACCTCGCGACCTCGAAGGGGCTGTCATCGTCACGACCCTGGGAAAGCCTGTTTACGTACCGGCATCGACGTTAGAATTTTCCTCTCGAGATTCCCTCAATACCCAGAAGGAGCGGAGGAGATCAATGAAGGCGCAGCGCCGCAGCACGCTGGTTTCGATTCTCGCGCGGTCGGTTGTGGTCGCGATGATGCCAATGGTCGCAGCCGCGCAGGACCCGGTCAACAAGCCTGTGAATACCACCACCGGTGCGGGTGACCGGCTACCTGCCCCGCGCAACGTGACCTCGGTTCAAATGCCAGACGGGCGCATCCGCGTTACCTGGTCGCCCGTACCGGGTGCAACGGCCTACGCGATCATCCGATCCGTGCCGCCGGACCCTCAACGTCCAGTCACGCCGAACGTGACCGACACCGTCTTCTTCGACTCCAATGTGACCGCTGGCAAGACGTACTACTACGTCATTTCCGGTGTCAATGACGGGGCGATGGGGATGAAGGTGGGCGCGCCATCGCTGCGGGCGACGCGAAGCTTCGACCTGTCGGGCGCTCATCTCACTCCCACCAACGTCGTCGCGCGATATGACTCGGCAACCAACAGGGTCTACCTGAGTTGGGCTGGGCCGAGTGATGCGACCTTCATTGTTTACCGGGCGGGCGTCGAAGTCGGACGGGACAATACTCCGCCCGGAGAGTTTTTCATGACCGCGCCGGCCGCGGGGACGCGAATCCAGCTCCACGTCCGCGCTCAGGATCGTTTCGGCAACGTGTCGCCCTCGGCCGCGTCCAATGAGCTGGTGATCCCCTCAACGGCCATGGGGTCCACCGATTCGTCGAGCGGCGGGCCAACGGCGCCGTCGGGGCCGATCAGCGCCACCGGGCCGGCGGGAACGATCGCCGTCACCATCGGCAGCGCCATCACGCTTCGCGTCGGGGCATCCGCGTCGGCGGGATCCGCGCTCGGCGGAGCGAGCGCGAGCCGCTGGGTTTCGCTGGATGAGGGAATCGCTTCCGTCGACGGATCGGGAACGGTCAGCGCGCGCGCGTCCGGTCGGGCACGGCTTCTTGCGATCTCAGGCGCGGCGGATGGCTCCGTGCGCGTCATCCTCGTACAGGTGACGGTCACGCCCTGAATAGGGAGGTTATCAAGGTCGTCGAGGATGTCGAGGAATCGAGGTGACTTCACCTTGATCACCTGGACATCCTTGACCTCCTCGACCACTAGCCCTTGACGCTTCCCGCCATGATCCCGCGGACGTAGTACCGCTGCAGGAACAGGAAGACCATGAGCACCGGCACGACGGTCAGCACCGAGCCGGCCATCATGAGCTCGACGTCCTGCACGTGCTCGCCTAACAGGTT
>JAICOJ010000066.1 GCA_025930755.1 Gemmatimonadaceae bacterium | reverse complement strand
GCGCAGCTTCGAACGCGCGTTGATACTTGCGCAGGGCTCCCTTGGCCCGCTCGAGGAATCGCTTCGATACCTTCGGCATGGCTCGCCTTGGGTGAGAGACGCCATCTCGTAAGGGCTGCGTCGCCCGACTACCGTCTCATTATGCGGGCCGCCGCGTCGATAGGCTAGAACCCGGAGTTCTTTCGGGAGGTAAAACGAGGTCGCCGCATAACTTCTAATTGGGTCGTCAAGATATGCTGCAGCGACCGCTGAATGAATGCAAGGTTGCTGCAGCATAACGCCATTGCGCGGCACCCCGACAATGGTCGTATCTGCTGGCTGGCACTCCCCGTGGATTCCGTCGCGCGCGGGGAACCAGGCGCGATAGGCTGCAAACACTCAGCAACCTAAAGGCGTGGCTTTCGGCTGGAGGCGCCAGCATCCCCGGAAAGACATTGGCCGCACAGCCCGTCGTCCAGAAAAGCGAACATCCGTCGCTCGCTAAAGCTGATCCGCCGGGCTGCGAAACCTGGATCCCCCGTGGCTCACCACGTGGGTGTAGAGCATCGTGGTCCGCACGTCGGCATGTCCAAGCAGCTCCTGAATCGTGCGGATGTCCGCGCCGCTTTCAAGCAGATGTGTGGCAAACGAGTGCCGCAAGGAATGACAGGTGGCCCGCTTCGTGAGTCCAGCGGCACGAACCGCGGTCGCGAATGCGCGCTGCAGCGCGGTGTCATGCAAATGACGACGCCTCCGCACCTGCGTCCCTGACTCCACATACGTGCGTGCGGCCGGGAATACCCACTGCCAGGACCAATCCCGGTCCGCGTTTGGAATGCTCCGCCCCAATGCGCCAGGGAGGGCCGCGCCGCGAACCCCCGCCCGGAGGTCCCTATGAAAGCTCTCGCGCACGCGCGTAAGGTGCCGGCGTAAACCAGGGACCACGATCATCGGCAAGGGAACCCGCCGATCCTTGGCACCCTTGCCGCCCCGGACCACGATCTCATTGCGAGCGAAATCGATGTCCTGGACTCGCAGCGAGAGGCATTCGCCGACACGCAGACCACTGCCGTAGAGAAGTGTGGCACACAGACGCGAGACCCCGCGGAGGTGCGCGAAGACCGCACGAATTTCGCCCTCGGACAGCACCACGGGCATTCGCCGGCGAGCCTTCGCACGAACGACACCGGCGACGTATCCGACCGGCTGCCCCAACACGTGCCGGTAGAGGAAGAGGATTGCGCTGAGCGCCTGATTCTGTGTCGAGGAGCCGACGTGACGCTCGACGGCCAGGTAGCCAAGGAACGCGGCAATTTCGCGCTCCCCCATTTGCGCCGGGTGGCGTCGATCATGGAAGATGACGAATCGCCTTACCCAGTCGACGTACGCGGCCTCGGTGCGCAGACTGTAGCCGCGCGTTCGAAGGCGACGCCTAACGCGCTCGAGTAGCCGGAGCTTCCGCTCAGGCTCTTGGGAGCGTCCGAGGTGCGGGAGCGGGACCTTTGGGTATTCCGGCAGCGACACGTGCCAATCGTGTCGCCGTCGCGTTCTCCGTCCTCACCATATTGCTGCCAGGCGTCGCAATCGCCCCCGCGCTAGTACCTCGGCACGCTTGCATCCACGTCGCCGCTCCAACGATCGATACCGCCGGCCAGGTTCCACACCCGCCTGAAGCCAGCGGCGCGCAGCTGCTCGGCCGCGTGTGCGCTGCGGATCCCGTGGTGACAGTACAGCACGATGTCGCGATGTGGATCGAGTGATGCGACCGCCTGGTCCAACGTGCCAAGTGGAATGAGCCGCGCGCCGGGAATCCGGCAGATCTGCCACTCGTAAGGCTCACGCACGTCGACGATATCGAGCGCCTCGCCGCGGGCAACGCGTTGCGCGAGGTCGCTCGGGGTCATCTCGGACGGGCTCTCGGCAGCGGCCGACCCTGCTCCGCAGAACGCGTCGTAATCGATGAGCTCGCGGATCTCGCGGGTGCCGCACGCCGGACAGGCCGCATCCCGCTCGAGCCCGACGGTGCGGAAACGCGACCCGAGGGCGTCGATCAGAAGTAGACGCCCAACGAGTGGGTCGCCGATGCCGAGCAGGAGCTTCAGCGCTTCCGTCGCCTGAATCGTCCCCACGATCCCGGGGAGCACTCCGAACACTCCCCCCTCGGCGCAGCTCGGCACGAGGCCGGGCGGTGGCGGGTCGGGATAGAGACAGCGATAGCACGGTCCACCCTCCGTCGCGAACACCGACGCCTGACCTTCGAATCGGAAGATCGACCCGTAGACGTTAGGCTTGCCGAGCAGGACGCATGCGTCGTTGGTGAGGTATCGAGTCGCGAAGTTGTCGGTACCATCGACGACGACGTCGTACTCGGTGACGATCTCGAGCGCATTGGCTGACGTCAGGCGCATCTCGTACGTGTCCACCGCGACATGCGGGTTTACGTCATGGATTCGATCGCGCGCCGAATCCAGCTTGGACCGGCCGACGTCGCTGGTTCCGTGGAGCAGCTGCCGCTGGAGGTTGGACAGGTCGACGACATCGAAGTCGATGAGGCCGAGGGTGCCGACGCCGGCGGCCGCCAGGTACAGCGCGACGGGAGACCCGAGCCCGCCCGCCCCGACGAGAAGGACGCGGCCAGCCTTGAGGCGGCGCTGCCCCTCGAGGCCCACGCCGGGGAGGACGAGATGCCTCCCGTAGCGCTGCAGCTCGTCGTTGCCCAGCTCGGGAAGGGCGCGGCGGCGCGCATCCCAATCGCGAGGGGTGGTCAGTTCGGCCATTCCGTATGATACGAAAATGACCGGCCGCGCGCCTTGCGGGGCCACCGGCTCCGGCGGATGATAAGGGTCGCCGGCCGCACGATTTCTCCCCTCCGCGCGTTGTATCCTCGTGACCACGCCGCTCTCGTTTCCAGCCGCTTTCGACCCCGGCCATGTCCTGGCGGGCCGCTACGTCATCGAGCGGCCACTGGGCTATGGCGGAATGGCCACGGTCTACCTGGCGGAGGAGCAGAAGCACTCCCGTCGGGTGGCGATCAAGGTGCTCCATCCCGATCTCACCCGCGCGTTAGGCACGGAGCGGTTCCAGCGCGAGATCCGCATCGCCGCCCGTCTGTCGCATCCCCACATCGTGCCCCTGATCGACTCCGGCGAGGCCGACGGTCGGCTGTACTATGTCTCCGTCTACGTGCCGGGCGGTTCGCTGCGCGACCGGTTGAACCGGGAGCATACCCTCGCGCTCGGTGACGCGTTGCGCGTCGCGCACGAGGTCGGCTCCGCGCTGGAAAGCGCGCACCGCAACGGGTACGTCCATCGCGACGTCAAACCCGAGAACATCCTCCTCTCCGAAGGGCATGCGATGCTCGCCGACTTCGGCATCGCGATCGCCTGCGCCACCGAGAGCACCGAGCCGATCACCGAGGTGGGGCTCGCACTCGGCACCCCGGAATACATGAGCCCCGAACAGGCGAGCGGGGAGCGCGACCTGGGCGTGGCGAGCGATCTGTACAGCCTCGCGTGCGTCATCTACGAGATGCTGACGGGTGACCCGCCATTCCGGGGTCCGAACAGCCGGGCGACGATGGCCATGCACGTCACGCGGACACCGCCGTCGATGCGCGCGGTGCGTCCCGAGCTTCCGGTCGTGCTCGACCAGGTGCTCACCAAGGCGCTGGCGAAAGCCCCCGAGGCGCGGTATGCGAGCGTCGGCGACCTTGTGGCGGCGCTCGACGCGGCCGCACTCCCGCGACTGTCCACGGCCCGCGCGGCGCCGCGCACGATCGCCGTGCTTCCGTTCATCAACGCCAGCCCGGATGCGGAGAACGAGTATCTCAGCGACGGCATCACCGACGAGCTGATCGTTGCGCTCGCCAAGGTCGAAGGGCTGCGCGTCTCATCGCGGACGTCGGTGTTCGCGCTCAAGGGCAAGGCCCAGGACGTCCGCGCCATCGGCGCATTGCTTGGCGCATCGGTCGTGCTCGAGGGCACGCTGCGGAAGGCCGGGGAGCGTCTTCGGATCACCGCGCAGCTGACATCCACCGACGACGGGCAGCTGCTCTGGTCGCAGCGCTACGATCGCACGCTCGAGGACGTGTTCGCCATCCAGGACGAGATTGCGAACACGATCGTGAGCACGTTGCGCGCGACGACATTCGCGTCGCTGGAGACGCCGGTCACGCGACGCCACACCGAGAACGTGCGCGCTCACTCGCTCTATCTGCGCGGACGTCACGCATGGAACAAGCGGTCGCAGGAGGGGGTGTTCGAGGCGATCGATTTCTTCGAGCAGGCGATCCGCGAGGACCCGAACTACGCGCTGGCCTACACCGGACTGTCCGACTCCTTTGCGCTGCTGCTCGACTACCGCAGCGTTCCGGTGCAGGAGTGGCACGAGCGCGCGAAAGAATACGCGAGGAAAGCCCTCGCCCTCGATGAGTCGCTCGCCGAGGCGCACACGTCGCTGGCGTGGAGCCGGTTCATCTACGACTGGGATTGGGAGGGCGCGGCCCAGGAGTTCCGCCGCGCGATCGAGCTCGACCCCCGATACGCGACCGCGCACCAGTGGCATGCGTTCTCGCTCGCCTCACGCGGGCGACTCGACGAGGCCCTGCTCGAGGGGCACGTGGCGCAGGAGCTCGACCCCGCCTCGGTCTCCATCCGCCGCACGTTGGGGTGGCTCTACTATTATGCGCGCCGGTACGAGCAGGCGCGCTATCATCTCGCTCGCGCCATCGAGATGAATCCGGAAGCGGAGGAGACCTACCGCGTGCTCGGTCTCGCCCTGGCGACCGATGGCGACCTGGTGGAAGCGGAGCGCGTGCTCCGCGAGGCGATTACGCTCCGCGGGGCCGGTCCCTACGCGATCGCGACGCTCGGCTACGTCCTTGGGCGGAAGGGAGACCGCGAGGGCGCGCTCGGCCTGGTCACCGATCTCGAGACGCGTGCCGCCACCGGGTATGTCTCATCGGTGGCCTTCGCGACGCTGTACCTCGGGCTCGGCGACATCGAGCAGGCGCTGAACTGGACCGAGCGTGCGCGCGAGGAACGCCGAGGCTGGGTCGCCTATCTGCGGGTAAACCCGATTTTCGATCCGCTTCGGGAATCGCCACGGTTTCAGGCACTGATCGAGAGCATGCGGCTCTAGAACGAGGAACGAGGAACGAGGAAGCGGCCGGCGGCACCGAGGAGTCGATCCCGCCACTTCCTCGTTCCTCGTTCCTCGTTCTTTAGTCCGGCGACAGCACCTTCTCTACGCGATCCACCACATCCTGCCAGTGCGCGCGCACGACCGCGGACGACGCGGTGCCGGCGGCGCGCCGCGCGTCGGCTTGAATGGCGCGGAGCTGGCTTCGCGCGAGTGCGGGCAGGTCGGTGCGCGGAACGTTCGGCGCAACGAGGAGGGGCGATGGCGGCTGCTGTGGTCCGCCGCCGCCGCCGCCTTGACCACCACTCCCCTGGGGTGGCTCGGGCGGCTCGACCAGCGCGGCCAGCCGCTCGAGATACACGCGCTGGAGCGTGCGGCGGTTCGCGTCAGGCGTCGCGAGCGATCCTGGGGCGCCCCACATCGCGCGACGCAAGTCGGCGAGGTAGACCGCTGGTGGGTACGCGTTGCGCTCGTTCATCGCCTCCGATTGCGCGAGCCGCGAGAGCCGTCGAGCGTCGAGGAGCTGCGTGACGACCGCGGCCTGACGATCGACGAGCGACGTCTGGCCGGCGGGCGGCCCGATGCGCGCGAGAATCGCGTCCGGGGCGAGCCACGACGGGGTACGGAAGGCCTGTTCGCCGAGGAACCGCAGCGCCGCCTGCTGCCGTGCGCGATCGACGGCGGTGAACACGACGCCGTCCTGATCGGCGGTCTTGAGGTCGACCTCGACGCCGCCGATGACCGAGACCACGTGCCCCATGTAGCGCGCCCACATGCCTAACGCCTCGCCGTAGAGCTCGTTGAGCTCGGAATAGTCGTCGCCGTCGCGGGTGGTCCAGGCGACCAGATTCGGCACTACCCGCTTGAGGTTCTCGATGGCGTAGGTGCTGGCGCGCACCGGGTCGTCGCCAATGTCCTCGGTTTGCGAGCGAGGATCGACGCCGGCGAGGTACTGCGGCAGGTAGCGGTACCGCATGGCGCCGGTCTGCTCGCGAAGCCACCGGTCGAGGATGGGACGCTCTTCTTCCGGCGTGCGTGCTTCGGGAATCACGCGATAGCCCCAGTTGACGATGAAGTCGTCGAAGGGACCAAGGCGCCGCACGAATGACGTTGGCGTAAGGCTGTCGCCGGGCTGCGCGATGTAGTTCTGCCGCGCGTAGTCCATGATCGTCAGCGACACACCATAACGATTCGCGAACGAAGCGCTTCGCAGGGAGTCGATCGGAATGGAGCTCGACGCGATCATGTTGTGCGGCAGGCCGATCGCATGGCCCACCTCATGGGTGATGACCTTGCGCATCGTTTCTCCCATGAGCTCTTCGGGCATGTCGAGCGTGCGCGCCACCGGATTCGCCGCGCCCGTCTCGATGAGCAGGCGGTTGCGGTACGACCGCATGTGATTGTGGTAGAACGTGATGTCGCTTTCGATGATCTCGCCGGTCCGCGGGTCGGAGGTGCTCGGCCCCACGGCGTTGCGCACCAGGCTCGCCGCCCACCGCACGACCGAGTAGCGAATGTCCTCCGGGTCCCAATCGGGGTCTTCTGCCGCAGTCGGGGGATCCTTGGCGATGATCGCGTTCCTGAAGCCGGCCTTCTCGAACGGCTTCTGCCAGTCCTCGATCCCCATCCGCACGTATGGCCGCCAGCGCGTGGGCGTCGCCGGGTCGATGTAGTACACGATCGGCTTCACCGGCTCCACCAGCTCACCCCGCGCATACGCCGCGGGATCCTTGGGCTCGAGCCGCCAGCGGCGGATGAAGCTCTGCGAATCCGCCTTCTGGACGTCGAGGCCGTAGTTCACGCGCGTGACCGCAAAGAATCCTGCCCGTGGATCCGCATACCGTGGCCGCATGGGAACCCGGGGGAGCAGGACGATCGACTGGCGCATGTCGAGCGAGATCGTTCCGCTCGCGCGGTCCGCCGGTGGCTCGGTCGCTTCGAACGTCTGCGTGTGGCGCACCTCGACGTTCTGCGGGAACGATTTTACGGCCGTCAGGAAGCTGCGCGCCGGATCGAGCCGACGAACCTGGTATTGCCGGCGTTGAGCGGGTGAAAGCCCGGACAGGGCAGGGGTATCGCCGGAGAAGAAGCTCCCGACCTCGATCACGAACGACGCGCTGTCCTTCCCGTACGCTTCGATGGGGAAGGCGGCGAGAATCGCCCCGACGTTGTTGCTCGCGACGGAGATCGCGATCGGCAGCGAGTCATCGGCCACGGCGTCGTACGCGATCGTGCGCAGGATGATGCGATCGCGCTGGCGCTCCCAGCGCACTACGCGTTCCTCGAGCGACGTGCCCGCCGAGAGGAATCCACCAAAGTTGGCCGGGACGCCGGCGATGCGGCTCACCAGCAGGAAGTCCCGTCCCATGAGGGAATCGGGAACCTCGAACAGCCACCGGTCGTCGACGCGGTGCACGGTGATGCCACCAGTGTCGGTCACCGCGCGGTCGGTGACGACCTGGGCGTAGGGTCGTGCCCGTCGGCGCTGCTGCCCGGTTTGGCCCTCTCCCGGCTGTGCCGCTTGCTGTTGCGGCGCGGGCGCAGGCGTGGGGTCCTGCGCGCGACTCGCGCACGCGGACAGCGCGAGCGTACACAGCGTGAGAAAGCGGCAAACGGAGGGCTGTCGCATGGCTATACTCGGCGGTTGACGGTGCATCAATGTGATGGCGATGTCATGCCCCTCGCCAGAGTAGCGCCCGAGGCTGGCGCCTGCACCGCGATCGGACGACATTGAGCCGTCTTTTCCCGTCCTTCCGCTTCCACCATGCGCTGCTACTACCACCGCGACGTCGACGCAGTCGCCACCTGTCGCAACTGTTGCCGCGGGCTCTGCGAGGGCTGCGCCGCCGAGGTGAACAAGATGTCCGCCTGTCGGGGGCGGTGCGAGGCTGATGTCGCGGCCGTCCAGACGCTGCTCGCGCGAAGCGACCGCGCGTTCACCACCGCGGCGCGGCAGATGCGAATCGCCGCCTTCATCTGTCTGCTCTTCGCGGCGTTGTTCGTGTTTCTTGCGCAGCGTATGCCCTACCCGATCATCACCTGGCTCCTGCTCCCGGCCGCGTTCGTGCTCCTGCTCGGAGCGGCGCTGCTCGTGATCACGTCGAAACGATACGACCACCGGACGTCGTCGACGTGAGCCGTTAGGCGCGACATGGTCACCGTCGATCAGCGCTCGAGCGAGGCCCTCCTCGCCGTCGTGAGGCGTGTCCTCGCCGTCATCCTGGCGCTGGCCATGGCCGGCATCCTCGTGGAGCTCCTGCTCATCGAGCACTTCGAGGACACGTGGCAGCTCGTTCCCCTCCTCCTGCTCGGATTGGGGCTGGTCGCCCTTGCCTGGCATACGGTGGCCCCCACCCGCCCGAGCGTGCGTGCGTTTGGCATCCTGATGGCGCTGTTCATCGTCGCCGGATTCATCGGGTTCTACCTGCATTACGCCGGGAACGTCGAGTTCGAGCTCGAGCAGAATCCGAACGCGGCGCGCTGGGTGCTTTTCCGTGAGGCGATGATGGGTGCGACGCCGGCGCTGGCGCCGGGCGCCATGATCCAAATCGGGCTGATTGGGTTGCTGTACGCGTTCGTTTCGAGGGAACGGCAGAGATGACAGGATTCAGAATTCAGAATTCAGCGACGACTCATCTGCATTCTGAAGTCTGGATTCTGAGCTCTGTCGTCTTTTGCCATTAGTACCGTAATGGGGCCCCGGTCACCACCCGCCAGGTGTCGCGAGCGATCAGCAGCTCCTCATCGGTCGGGATCACCCACAGCTCCACGCGGCTGTCGGGCTTGCTGAAGCGCCCCTCGCGGCCATTGATGAGCGAGGCGTTCGCGTCGGGATCGACGGTGATCCCCATCCACTCGAGGCCGCTGCAGACGCGCGCGCGGATCTCCGCGGCGTTCTCGCCAATTCCCCCGGCGAATACGATCGCGTCAGCGCCGTCGAGCACCGCCAGGTACGCGCCAAGGTATTTGCGGATGCGATAGCAAAAGACCTCCACCGCCAGTCGCGCACGCCGGTCGTCGTGCTCCTCGATCTCCTTGAGGAGCTCGCGCATGTCCGGGGTCAGCCCCGAGACGCCGAGAAGTCCCGACTGCTTGTTGAGCAGCGTCTCCATTTGCGCGAGGGTGAGCCCTTCCTTGCTCGCCACGAAGTCGAGGATCGCGGGATCGAGATCGCCCGACCGCGTCCCCATGACGAGCCCCTCGAGGGGGGTGAATCCCATCGACGTGTCGATTGAATCGCCGCCGAGAATCGCGCACGCCGACGCGCCGTTGCCGAGGTGGAGGGTGATGAGGCGGGTGCCCTCACGTGGTCGCCCGGTGAGCTGCCGATATCGATGAGCCACGTATCGATGAGAGGTCCCGTGAAATCCGTAGCGCCGCACCTTGTACCGGCGGTACAGCTGGTACGGCAAACCGTACAGGAACGCGACCTCGGGGAGCGAGTGATGAAACGCGGTGTCGAACACGGCGACCTGCGGAACGCCGGGGCCGAAGACCCGCGTCGCCGCGCGAATGCCGGCGATGTTGTGCGGATTGTGCAGCGGCGCGAGCTCGACCAGCTCATCGAGCGCCCGGAGGACCGTCTCGTCGATGCGCTGTGATCGCGCGAAGTCCTCGCCGCCGTGCACCACGCGATGGCCGACGGCCTCGATCTCGGCGAGCGAGGCGATCCCGGCGTCGCCCTCCTCGCTCACCAGCCACGAGGCAACGTGCTCGACGGCGGCGGCAAGATTCCGGAGCGGCGCCACGGACCGCTGCGCACCATGTCCCTTCGCATTGAGCGACAGCACCGCCTCGCCGCCAATGCGCTCCACCGAGCCGCCGGCGAGCCGCGTATCCGTGTTCGCCTCGATGCGCTCGGCGTCGGTTCCGATGAGCTCGAACTTGAGGGTGGAAGAGCCGACGTTGAGGACGAGGACGTTCATGTGAAGGGCGCTAGGTGCGCTAAGGGCGCTGGGGGCGCTAAAGGGGGCGGTGCCCTTAGCGTCCCTAGCGCCCTGAGCGCCCTACTTCTTACTCCCGTCCCTCAGCACCCGCACCCGGCCCTCGTACCCGAACTTGACGTTCCCGCTCTGCTCCAATGCCGCGATCGCGTTCCGTGAGGAGTCGAGTGACACGTTCATCGACACGGGGCGATCGAGAATCGAGGAGTCGCGCACGACGAGGCCGAGTGCGTACCATCGCTGGAGGTGCTGCAGCGCCTCACGCATCGGTTTCTGATTGATGATCAGACGTCCATCGGACCAGGCGAGAGCTTCAGCGATCTCCTGCTGTGTGGGCTCCCGCATTGCGCCCTCGGCGTCCACCATCACGGCCTGGCCCGCGGTCAGCGTGCGTGGGTCCTGCTGTCCCTGAACCGTGACCTGTCCCTCTTTCACGCGAACCGCGACAAAGCTCTCGTCGGGATACGCGCGCACGGTGAACGTCGTGCCCATCGCCTTGATCACCACGTCCTTCGCGCGCACCTGGAACACCAGCGGCTGCTCCGGCGCTACCACGAACGTTCCGGTGCCTTCGAGTCCGACCCCGCGCAGGCGGTCGCCGAATCCCGGAGGGACGGTAAGCCGCGAGTCCCCACCCAGCGTGACGTCCGTGCCGTCGCCGAGACGGAGGGCGGTGCGACTCCCTTGTCGCGCGACGAGCGTGCGCGCCTCGCGCGAGCGCAGTCCCGCCGTGACCGCGCGATCCTCGCTCGCGCGATCGATGAGGACGATCGGCGTGAGAATCACCAGTGCCACGGCCGCCAGCCCGATGGCGGGCCAGAGCCATGGCTTCCGCTTCGTCATCCCGCCGACGTGCTCGGCCGCCACGTGCCGGGAGTGATCGGCCATCTGGTGAAGCGTCTCGCCGCGATGCTCGCGAGCGTGAATCGTGTGCTCGACGTGCGACCACGCTTCGGCCGCCGTCGTCGGCTCCCTTCGGTGCGAGGCGCCGTGTGTGTGCACACCCTCGTGCGACTCGAATCGATGCAGCGAGGCGCGGCGGCTCTGCGCGCGGGCAGCGGCTTCGCGTGTCGCCTTGTGAAGGAATGACGCCAGCGCTTCCGGCGACTCGAACTCCGTCCGCTCGTCCCACACGCGCACGAAAACGTTCTCGACGACCCGCGGCGCACCGCCCGGATCCTCGAGCACCGTCGCGGCTTCCTGCGAGAGCGTAGAGTAGTGGTCGTCGAAGATGCGTCGCAACGCTTGCTCGTCTCCCGCTTGCAAACGCGTGAGCGCATCGCGGTCGATGGAGGGCATCGTGCCGGGCATGGGCGACCTCCTGACGTGGGCAGAAGAAAGCCTGCTTCTCAACGTGGCCACGCGACCCGCGATGCGCAACCGGCGTTTTCCCGCATTGCCGGCCCTCCCTCTCGGATGTATGGTTGCGCGACTCGTGCCGGCCCCTCAACCTCAGGAGCTACCGCGTGCTGCGTCTCCTGCTTGCCGCTACACATCTACTCGCGTTGGGAATCGGCCTCGGTGCGGTTTGGGCGCGCAGCCGCGCGCTCCGCGGCATCGTCGATGGCGCCGCCATCCGTCGGGCGTTCGCGGCGGACGCATGGTGGGCTGCCGCCGCCGTCCTGTGGCTTTCAACGGGGCTTACGCGCCTCCTGATCGGCACCGACAGGGCAACCTCGTACTATCTCCAGAATCCCCTCTTTCACATCAAGATGGGGCTGTTTCTCCTCGTGCTCGCGCTCGAGGTCTGGCCGATGGTCACGCTCATTCGCTGGCGGCGCGCGATGGGACGCAACCAGACCGCGGCGTTCGGCGCCGCCCGCCGCATCGCGCGCATCAGTACCATCGAGGCCTTCCTGATCGTGGTGATGGTCTTCGTCGCCGTCGCGATGGCGCGCGGTTATACCCTCGGCGGTCCGTAAGCGGGAGGGACCGGCGACTGGCGCGTGACGGCACGGGCGGGCGAGATTGGGTGCATGTCCTCCTCGAACCTTGCGATCCTCCCAGACGAGCTCGCGGCGCGCTCGCTCTCGAAACAGGACGTGGTGATGCGCCACGACGATGCGCTGACCGCGCTCGATCACCTCGCGCGCGCCGGCCTGCGCATCGAATCCTGGGAGGGATGGGTGCGCCTCGCGGATGGCACGCGCACCAAGTCGCTCATGCACCAGGGATCGTTCGCGCTGCCGCTCGACGCGTCCGCTTCCATCACGACCGCGCGCGACATGATCTCCGAGGCCCAGCGTCGATGGGATCGCTCACCGGAGTATCCCGGTGGCGAGCTGTATTTCAAGCTCACGATCGTCTGACGCGTGGCGCGCTCGTCACCCGATCCGAACTACGAGCGCCGCGTTCGCGATTCGTTCGCCCGCCAGCGATTCATGGGGACGATCGGTGCCCGCATCGTGTCGGTCGCGCCCGGTGAAGTCGTCATCGAGCTTCCGTGGCGTGACGAGCTCGCGCAGCAGCACGGTGTCCTCCACGCCGGCGCCGTCGCCTCCATCGCCGACAGCGCCTGCGGCTACGCAGCGCTGTCGCTGATGCCGTCGGGCTCCGGCGTGATGAGCGTGGAGTTCAAGGTCAATTTGCTCGCACCCGGGCGAGGTGAACGATTTCTTGCCAGCGGCCGCGTACGACGGGCGGGACGGACGCTGACTATTTGTGAAGGAACGGTCAGGGCGGTCACCGGCTCCGAGGAGCGCGAGGTCGCGATCATGACCGCCACGATGATTCGTCTGGAGGGACGCCCTGACCTCGCCGATTGAGCGCAGCCCCATGCGCGACCTCGCGCGCGTGCTCGACGAGGCGATTCGCATTCCGGGGACGAACATTCGCATCGGCCTGGATGCGCTCCTCGGGCTTCTTCCCGGCGGCGGCGACGTCGCGGGCGGCCTGTTCTCCGGCCTCATCATTCTCCAGGCCGCGCGGTCCGGTGCGCCCGCGCCGGTCCTCGGCCGGATGCTCGCCAACGTGGCCATTGACGTCGTGCTTGGCGCGATTCCCATCATCGGCGATGTCTTCGACGTCGCGTGGCGGGCAAACACGCGTAACGTGCGCCTGCTCGAGTCGTGGCGCGGGCAGCCGGCCACCACCAGACGGGCGAGCGCGCTGGCCGTTGGCGGAATCCTGGTCGCGCTCCTCGTCCTCATCGGACTCGCGGTGTGGGGATCGATCGTCGTGTTCGGCGCGCTTCTTGACCTGGTACGTGCTGCATAAGCGGAGTTTCACAGCACCCTCCACGTCGAGTGCCCGAAAACGGGCGTCGAGGGGACGCGGGCATGCCGGGATCGCACCTGTTCGTGACGCATCGGCTCCACACCGTGGCGCGAAACCGCCGCATCTCCGCGCGGCGAGTGGTTTGGCTACTGGCGCCCGGCCTGCTCGCACTCTCCCTGGCGGCCGCGCGCGCTCCGCTTCCGAAGGGGCTCGATGGCATGACGATGTGTCTCCCGTTCGTCGGCCCCGTGACACGAATCGATTCCACCCTGAGCGGTCGCGCTCGCACGCTCGCTGAGATTCACGAGCGGGCACATGCGGCTCAGTGTGAGGAAATGGGGGCGGTGCGATCGTACGCCGCGCGCCTCACGGTCGACGGCAAGCTGCGCTCCGAAGCTGACGCATTCTGCGCCGAGGCGCAGTGGGATCTCGCCATCGGATATCCCCGCGAGAACGTGCTCGCCCGCATTGCCGACGAGCTCGAGACCGCCTATGGCTGGACAGCCGGACGCTCACGCGGAGAGATTGTGGCGGCGATCGGTGCGGCGTGTCCGCCGCTGTCGACGCAGGCCCGCGCGGGAGACTGACATGACCGGGATCGATCTTCGGGAGAAGTTCGCGGCGATCGACACGCACTGGAGTCCCCGGATCGTCGCCGAGCTGAATGGGCAGCACGTGAAGCTCGTCAAGTTTCGCGGTGAGTTCGTGTGGCATCACCACGACGGCGAAGACGAGCTTTTCTTCGTTCACCGGGGACGGTTTCGCATGGAGTTTCGCGACCGCGCGGTGGAGCTCGAGGCCGGCGAAATGATCGTCGTCCCCCGCGGCGTCGAGCACCGCCCGGTGGCCGACGAAGAGGTGGAAGTGGTCCTGTTCGAGCCGGCGGGGACGCTCAATACCGGCAACGTGATCGACGAGCGAACGGTCCACGAGCCCGCCCGACTCTGAGGGTGGGGACGTGACCCATCTTCGGACGCTGGTGGATCACATGGCGTGGGCGGATGAGCGTGTCCTCGAGTCCCTCCGCCAGCCGGGAGTCCCGCAGCGCGCGCTCGCGATCTACGCGCACGTGTTGGGTGCCGAGCACGTGTGGCTCACGAGGCTCGAGCAGCGTCCGAGATCAGTCGCCGTGTGGCCCACGCTGACCCTCGAGGAGTGCGCGCAGCTCGCCGCCGAGAATCGCCGGGGATTCAGCGCGTACGTCGACCGCCTCACGAGTGCCGACTTGCGACGCACGGTGCATTATCGAAACAGTGCGGGGGAGGAGTTCGACACGCCCATCGAGGACATCCTCCTGCACGTGACGCTGCACGGGAGTTACCACCGCGGGCAGGTCACGCTGATGGTTCGCGATGCGGGGGCGGAGCCACGGCCCTCCGATTTCATCGAGTTCGTCCGCGGCGTGCCCGCCGCGACGCAGGCGTCAGTCGCGCGAGCCCCAGTTCACGATCGGTAGCACACGACGCCCCCTGGGATTGCTGCGCGCGATGTTGATCAGCCCGATCTGGAGGCCGCGCAGCTCCTCGGCGATGTTGAGCACGCCGATCGTGAGCCCGTGCTGCACGCCGCTCAATCGGTTGAAGCCGCTCACCGACACCCCGCGCATCGATCCCTCCCGCTCGATCCGAAAGTAGAACGGGGCGATCACGCCGCCGTTGAAGTCGAGCGTTCCCGCGCCGATGCCGGTGATCACGATTCCGGAGATCTTCGGCGATCCTACGCCACCGCCGGCGATGGCGAGCCCGCGGATCCCTCCTCCCGCGCCGATTCCGAGCCCCGCGATGCTGAGCCCGGACACCCCGCCACCCGCGCCGACGCCGAGGCCGGCGATGTGAACTCCGCGCAGATGGCCTCCGCTGCCGACGCCAAGTCCGGCGATCGTCAGGCCGTCGACCCCTCCCCCGGCGCCCGCGCCAATTCCCGCGATGGTGATACCACTGAGCCGGCCGCCCGTGCCGACCCCAACGCCGCCGATCATCAGGCCGCGAATGCCGCCGCCGGATCCGATGCCGACGCCTCCTATCCCAATGCCGGTGACTCGCCCGCCACTGCCGGCGCCGATACCGGTGATGATGAGGCCGGTGATTTCCCGCCCCGAGCCTGCCCCGATCGGCGCAATCGCGATGCCTCGCAGTCTTTCCTCGGCGGCGACCCCGCCGAGCCCCACCGCGAGCCCGTCGATGCGATATGCCCCGGTCGCGGGAAGGCCGATGGCGATGCCGCGCACATCCCCGGTCGCTGCGTACGGCGTCCAGATGGTCATGTTGACGCCGGTGACCCGCTCGAGGTAGCGATCGCGAAAGTTCATGCGCAGCCCCGTCACGCGCGGGGCGTCACCGATCGCGATACCGACGTCATTGACGGTGAGGTCGAGGTACGACGGCTGGGCGGGGAGCAGCTCGGGAATGGCCGCGAGCGCGACTGCCAGGACGCGGAGGAATTTCACGGCGGGGTCCTCACGAACGGGAAGCGGGCGGAATCCCGTACGAGGACCTCACATCACGGTTTCAGGGCGAAACGGCCCGCGAGCAAGGTTTGTGCAATGTGCCGGCGTAAAGGCGCCCTGCGGGCGCCTCGACGGAACGGGATCCAGGAGGATCGAGGTGGCTCCGAAGACGAGCAAACGGTCGCGCACACGCTACCTGGTCGCATTGTTCGCCGCTGCGGCGTCGATGGCCTGTGGACCACGGAAGCCCATCGAGGTGGCCCCGGTGCGGGTTGCTCCCGCGCCGCTCCCGAGCTGGCCCGACGTCGTCGGATGCTGGGAGGTCCGCATGGGGGCATGGAGGCCGGCCCTCATGCTGGGGCCTGACGAGCGCATCGTCACTCCGCCATCGCGCATTCTCATCGACTCGACGATTGGCACGCGTCCCTACGAGCGACGGAATCTTCTGCTGCGCCCCGCGCCCGGTGCGACCCCGAGCGTGCACCGGTACTCGTGGTGGAACATGGGCCGAGCGGACAGCATCCAGCTCCGATGGACGACGGGTTTCAGCGGCGTGAACATGTCGCTCGACCACCAAGGGGACACGCTGCGCGGCCTGGCGGAAACGACCTGGGACTTCGACCGCCAGGTGCAGACCGCCGACGTGACGATGTGGCGCGTGGCGTGCGACGCGGCCGCTCCCGTGCTCGCCGGTGACTCGCTCCGCCGCAACGTGCCGTTCAACCCGTCGATGCACGTCGCGGAACGGGGTACGCTCCGACACTACGTGGGCGGCAAGGGCGTCGCACGCGAATGGTGGGAGCTCGTGCGAGGGAAGGACTCCCTCGCGATCGTCGCTCGAGTGGAATCCGCCGCGGGCTCGCCGACGCCCTTCATCGTGACGTTGCGCACCGACACCACATATATCCCGCGCCAGCTCGAGGTCGGCGGTAACGAGGACGCGACCGTCACCGTTCTTGGTACGCGCACGCGCCTCGGGACGGGATCGACGGCGCGAACGGTGAAGACACCGTCCGGGTTCTTCGTCCTCCCCGAATCGCCGGCCGTCTCGCCGTGGGGAGGATTGTTACGGCGGTGGGACCGGGCGAATCGCCCAGGAAGCTTCGCGATCCCTGGACACTCCGCCGTGCACCTAACGGTGGTCGGCCGCGACTCGGTGCTCATTGGCGACCGACGCATCGTCCTCGAGCGGATCGAGGCCACGGGATCGGGATGGGGCCGGCGAACGCTGTGGGCCGATACGACCGGTGGGCTCATCGCGTCGCTGGGTGGAAGGTCGGGGACGTTCGCCTTGCGCGAGGGGTGGGAGGCAGCGATGCCCTATCTGCTCGCGTCGGCGCGTCTCGATGCCCTGCGAATGGTCCGCAATGCGGCCGACGACGTGAAGCCCGCTCAGTCGGAGCGTTTCGCGATCGTCGGAGCGACCGTGCTGGATGGCGTCTCCGACGGACCGCGGCGTAACGCCGTCCTGCTCGTGGAAGATGGTCGCATCGCGCAGATCGGCACCCGTGCGCAGGTCAAGCTCGCCAAGGGCGTGCCGGTGGTGCAGGGAAGAGGACTGACGGTGATTCCCGGGGTGCGCGCCGATGGCTGGAGCGTGTCCGACCTGGGGTGGGGGCCTGGCGCGCTCGCGGACGGCATCGTGGCCATGCGGCTCGCGGGGCATGACGACGCCGCGCTCCGCGAGGTGCGAGCTGCGCTCGATCGCGACGGGGGCCTCGCGCCGCGTTTGCTCTCGTCGAGCGACACGGTCGGCGCGCGCGTGCTGCGCGAGGGCGACCCCGCCGACTTCGTCATCGTCCAGGGTGCCCTGAAGGAGATCCCCGATTCCCCTTCGGCAGTACGCTGGGTCTCGATCGGCGGGCGGCTCTATTCGGCGCGAGCATTGCGGAGCCAATAGACGTCGCGGTGGTGGGGCCACGGGCGGTTCACGACGTGCCCATGGCGGCCGACGCTTCAGGCAGCGGTCACGAGCTCCATGCCAGCCTGCCATGCTCCCGTACGCGGTCGGCAACGCCTAACGTCGCCAGCCCGGTTTCACTCGGCACGGGCATCGTCCCATCGCGCGCCATGACGAGCGGAAACGGATCCGTTCCCGGCTCGTACCATCGGTCGCTCGGCTCCACATCGCTCGGGTACACGAAACGCGGCAGCGCGCCGAGGGTGAGGATCGAACGCGCGCCGATACCGGTCTCCGGCATCGTGCCGCCCCACAGCTCCACGTCAGTCGCCGAGGCGATCGCATAGACACGCAGCGCCTCGGCGAGTCCGCCCAGGCGCTGCACCTTGATGTTCCAGATCCGGGAGGCGCCGAGCGCGAGCGCTTGACGCGCCCACCGCGCGTTGCGCAGCGATTCGTCGAGACAGATCGGCGTGCGAAGTTTGTTCGACAACGCCGCGTGGTCGACGAGATCGTCGTGCTGGAGCGGCTGCTCGATGAAGAGGAGTCCTTCGGCATCGATGGCGCGTAACGCATCGGCATCGCCTTCGAGATCGTACGATGCGTTCGCGTCGGCCCAGAGAAGCACGGAGCGCCCGGTCGCTTCCACCACGTCCCGAACGGCGCGAATGGGCTCGACGTCCCAACCCGGCCGAATCTTGATCTTCGCGCGCGAATACCCGTGCGCGAGTGCGTCACGAGCCCACCGTGCCAGCGTGGCGGGGCTACCGTCTTCCGGAATCCCAAGTGCTACGCCACATGTCACCTCTGGCCGCGCGACGAGAGCGTCCTCACGGACCCTCATCGCCCGAAGCGCATCGATGAGGAGATCCAGAAGTGGTACACCCCGTCGATGACAGAACAGATCCCACACCGCGGTTTCCGCACCTGCTCGCGCAAATGGATTTCCGCGAACGCCTACGTGGAGTATCGCGTCTGCGGCCATGGGCGCGTCGAGGGTGCGGCCGATCAGCCGAGGAAGCAGGACGTTCGTGAGCAGCCAGCGCGCGCTGTCGATCGTCTCCGAGGAGTAAAACGGGAGCTCGAAGGGCGCGCTCTCACCGAATCCGGTCGCGCCATCGCTCGAGCGGAGCTCGATGATCAGCGAACGGCGGACGTGCATGACGCCACCGCTGATGGCGAAGGGTACGGCGAGAGGAAGCGCGACCTCCCAGAGTCGCGCGCGGTCGATCGTGAGCGCGCCGGTCAACGCTCGCTGGGAACCTGCGAGCTGACGTCGAGAAAGTGCAGCACGCCATCGCGGCGCTCGATCCATCCCATCTCGCCCAGGGCGATGAGCCACGCGACGAGGCCATGGTCGGGATGGAGAACCAGCTCGTGAAGTGCGGCGGCAGTGCGCGACGCGCATCCCGAACGATACAGCGAGCGCGGCAGCTGGAAGAACGTATGCACCTGTCCGCTCTCGGCGCCCCGCAGCGCGTACTCGATCATGCGGCGTCCCGAGTGGATGTCGCCCGTTCCCGAGAGCGCCGCGGGCGGGCCACCGTACTGCGCGACGAACGTATCGAGCGCCTGCAGGTTGCGTCGCGCCAGCGCCGGGCCCCCGTATGCCACGCCGCGCTCCTCGTCGAAGAGACGATTGAACGCCACGCGAAAGCGGACCTGGGGCGCATCCTCGAGCGCGGCAAGCATCTCCGTCTGAAAGGGGTCATCGAAGCGAGCGTTCATGACCTTCATGCCGAGATCGATCGGACCGGCGCCGGCGTTGCCGACGAGACGAGGGACTTCGCGCAGCCAGCGGAGCACGTTCCCTCGCTCGTCCGCGCGCACGTCACCGGCCAGCGTGGGGCTGAAGTCCTTC
>JAICOJ010000252.1 GCA_025930755.1 Gemmatimonadaceae bacterium | reverse complement strand
GACCAGCGAAAGGAAGAGAGCCGAACGTCGGCGCGCCCTTGGCGTCATGCGCTCATCTACGCGCGGAACGCAGCGAGGGCAAGATCGCGACAGGCCAGAGGCGCTGGAGGCGCTGGAGGCGCTGGAGGCGCTGTGGAAATCGGCGATTGTCGTTAGACGAGATGGTGTGGGATGGAATGTCGGCAATCCTACCGCCTCGAAAAGTGGCCGGAACAACCTGAGGGTCGAAGAAGTTGGTGCAGGTATGAATAATCGGCAGTGTCCTCCGTTTTCGGAGAGAGGCGTGGAAACGCGCCAGCGCCTCCAGCGCCTCCGTACCTTGCCCCACATTTGTTTCGGTGTATGTTCGGGTCCCGCTCTACCCTTGAGGAACGCTGATGCAATTCGCTGAGAGGTTCATACGCCGGCCGGTGCTGGCGAGCATGGTGAGTCTCGGACTCGTCCTGGTCGGTCTCATCGGCTACAGCCGCTTGCCCGTTCGTGAGTTCCCCGACGCCGATCCGCCGATCGTCTCCGTAACCGTCGTCCTTCCGGGCGCGAGCCCGCAGGTCGTCGAATCCGCGGTCACCGACGTGCTCGAGGAAGAGCTCTCGAGCGTCGAAGGACTGCGCGCGATGACGAGCGCGAGCCAGGAGCAGCTCAGCACGATCACGCTCGAGTTCACGCTCGATCGCGAGATCGAGGCGGCCGCGCAGGACGTGCGCGACAAGGTCTCGCGGGTGCGCGGCTTCCTGCCGGAAGACATCGAGGAGCCGGTGGTCGCGAAGCAGGAGGCGGACGCGTTCCCGATCATGTTCCTCGCGCTGACCTCCGAGAGCTACTCGCTCATGGAGCTGTCGGACATCGCGGACCGCGAGATCAAGCCGCGGCTCCAGACGATTCCCGGTGTCTCGGGCGCTCCGATCTTCGGCGAGCGACGGTTCGCGATGCGCGTGTGGCTCTCCCCGAGCGAGCTGGCCGCCCGCGGGCTGACGGCGCAGGATGTCGAGAACGCGATTCGCACGCGCAGCGTCGAGATACCGGCCGGGCGCATCGAGTCGGACCGGCGCGAGTTCTCGGTCCGCTATCTCGGCGAAATGAAGACGCCCGCCGAGTTCGCTGACTTGACCGTCGCGAGCGGTGATGGGGAGCTCGTGAAGCTGGGCGATGTCGCCCGCGTCGAGCCAGGTCCGGAGAACGAGCGGTCGGTGACGCGATACTCGCAGAAGCCCGCGATCTTCGTCGGCGTCGTCAGGCAGTCCAAGGCCAACGTCATCGACGTCGCCAACGGCGTCTACGAGGCGCTGCCGTCCGTTCAGGCAGCGCTCCCCGCCGGCGTCGAGCTCAACATGGCGTTCGATGGCTCGACCTTCATCCAGCGCTCGATTCTCGAGGCGCAGGAGACGCTGCTCATCACCGCCGGCCTCGTCATCCTCATCATCTTCCTGTTCCTGGCGTCGCTGCGGGCGACGATCATCCCCGCGCTCGCCATCCCGGTCTCGATCATCGCGACCTTCGCGATCCTCGGCGCGCTCGGCTTCTCGGTGAACACATTCACGCTGCTCGGGCTCATCCTCGCCATCGGTATCGTGGTGGACGACGCGATCATCGTTCTCGAGAACGCGTATCGGCACCAGGAAGAGCTCAAGAAGGATCCCGAGAGGGCGGCCATCGACGGGACGAAGGAAATCACGACCGCCGTCATCGCGACGACCATCGCGCTCCTTGCCGTGTTCTCGCCGCTGCTCTTTCTCACCGGCGCGACGGGACGGCTCTTCAACGAGTTCGGTGTCGCCGTCGGCGGATCGGTGCTCATTTCGGGGCTCGTGGCGCTCACGCTCACGCCGATGCTCTCGGCGAAGTTCCTTCGCGTGTCGGCGCGCGAGTCCCGCTTCCACCACTTCGTGGGCCGGGTGCTGAATGGCGTGACGGCGCGATACGGTCGCACTCTCGATCGGGCGCTGTCGCGTCCCTTCTGGGTCATCGGCGGAGGTGCGGTGCTCACCGCGAGCGCGGTGCTGATCTTCAATGCGCTCGAGCGCGAGTTCGTCCCGCCCGACGATCGCGGCTTCTTCTTTACCTTCGTCGTCGCGCCGGAAGGCTCGACCGTCGAATACACCGACGGATACATGAAGCAGCTCGAGGCGATCGTCACGAAGACGAAGGACGTGCGGTCCTCCTTCGCCGTCGTCGGCTTCGATGGGCCGCCGAGCTCGGGCGTCATCGGGCCGATTCTCGAGGACTGGGACGAGCGCGACCGTTCCGCGCAGGAGATCATCGCCGAGGTGCAGCCGCAGTTCTTCGGCGTGCCGGGCGTCTTCGCCTTCGCGATCAATCCCCCGGCGTTCGGCGGCTTCTCGCCGCCGGTGCAGTTCGTGGTGCAGAATCGCGACTTCGAGGCGCTGGTGCAGGGAATGGACTCGCTGGTGAACCGCGCGAGAACGATTCCGGGGCTGATGAACGTCGACACCGACCTTCGCGTCACGAAGCCCGAGCTCGTGGTGAGCCTCGATCGCGATCGCGCCGAGGATCTGGGCGTTCCCGCGCGGGACATCGCGACGACGCTCCAGACGTTACTCGGCGGACGCGATGTGAGCCGCTTTACCTCGGAGAACAAGCTCTACGACGTCATTCTCCGTCTCGACCCGCAGGACCGCGCGACGCCGTCCGACATCACGGGCTTGCACGTTCGCGGGAAGGACGGGTCGCTCGTTCCGCTGGACGCGGTGACG